>CAVFMG010000116.1:0-9129 GCA_963623435.1 Odoribacter splanchnicus | reverse complement strand
ATTATATCGCATGCGGACGCAATATTCCCGAGAAGATCGCTACTATCGTAAAGGGTGTGGCAGAGGGCTGTAAGCAGTCTGACGCAGCACTGGTAGGCGGTGAGACCGCAGAGCATCCCGGACTGATGCCCGAGGACGAGTACGATCTGGCAGGATTTGCCGTAGGCGTGGTAGAACGTAAGGATCTGATCACCGGCGAGAACATTAAGCCCGGTGATGTACTGGTGGGAATCGCTTCCTCCGGTGTACATTCCAACGGTTTCTCCCTGGTGAGAAAAGTATTTGACATGACAAAAGAGAGTCTGGATACCTACTATGATGAGATGGGCAAGACTCTGGGAGAGGCACTGCTTGCACCTACCAGAATCTACGTGAAGGCTATGAAGTCTGTGAAGAACGCAGGCGTTAAGGTAAAGGGCTGCAGCCATATCACCGGCGGTGGTTTCTATGAGAACATTCCCAGAATGCTTCCCGAGGGCATCCGTGCCGTAGTGAAGAAGGACAGCTACGAAGTCCCCGCTATTTTCCGTCTGATGCAGAAAAAGGGCAATATCGCTGACGAGATGATGTACAACACCTACAACATGGGTCTGGGTATGGTACTGGCACTGGATCCCGCAGACGTGGATAAGACTCTGGAAGCGCTGAAGGCAGCAGGGGAGACCGCTTATGTGGTAGGTACCTGCGAAGCCGGTGAAAAGGGTGTGACCATATGTTAAGAGTAGTCGTACTGGTATCCGGCGGCGGCACGAATCTACAGGCGATCATTGACGCTATTGCGACAGGGAAGGTCACCAATGCGCAGATCGTAGGCGTCATCAGCAATAACAAGACGGTGAAGAGCTTAGAGAGAGCACGGAACGCGGGAATTTCCGCGGTATGTGTATCTCCGAAGGATTTCGAGCGCAGAGAAGTATTTAACGATGCTTTGCTTGCGAAAGTGAAGGAATTTGCCCCGGATCTGATTGTACTGGCAGGTTTCCTGGTGAAGATTCCGGAGGCAATGGTACACGAATACAGCAACCGGATCATCAACATCCACCCGTCCCTGATCCCCTCCTTCTGCGGCGTGGGATACTATGGACTGCATGTGCATGAAAAGGCACTGGAGCGGGGCGTGAAAGTCACCGGAGCTACCGTGCATTTCGTGAACGAAGGCATGGATGAGGGCCCCATCATTGCGCAAAAGGCAGTGGCAGTGGAAGATGACGATACCCCCGAGATCCTGCAGAGACGTGTCATGGAGCAGGCGGAGTGGCTGCTTCTGCCCCAGGCAATCGATGATATCGCCAACGGACGGGTTCGTGTGGTGGATGGAAAAGTAAAGCATACAAAATAGGAGAAACATAATATGGGTATGAAAGTATTGATCGTAGGCGGTGGCGGCAGAGAGCATGCCATTGCAACCTGCGTAGCGAAAAGTCCTAAAGTAGATAAGATCTATTGTGCTCCGGGCAATGCCGGAATCGGTCAGATCGCAGAATGTGTTCCCATCGGTGCGATGGAATTCGATAAGATCGTTGCTTTTGCGAAGGAACAGGCGATTGACTTGACCATCGTAGGCATGGACGATCCCTTAGTCGGCGGACTGGTGGATGCACTGGAGGCAGAGGGGCTGCGTGCTTTCGGACCCCGTAAAAATGCAGCGATCCTGGAGGGCAGCAAGGCTTTTTCCAAGGATCTCATGAAGAAATACAACATTCCCACTGCGGCTTATGAGAACTTCGATAACGCAGAGGATGCTATGAAATATCTGAAAGAGCAGGCAAGTTTTCCTATCGTACTGAAGGCAGACGGTCTGGCACTGGGCAAGGGCGTGCTGATCTGCAATACTTTAGAGGAAGCTCTGGCAGGCGTGGATGAGATCATGCTGGATAAAAAGTTCGGCGCAGCCGGCAACCGCATGGTCATCGAAGAATTTATGACCGGAAGAGAAGTCAGTGTACTTTCTTTTGTAGACGGCAAGACTATCCGCATTATGACTTCCGCACAGGATCATAAGAGAGCGAAAGACGGCGATCAGGGACTGAATACCGGCGGTATGGGAACCTTTTCTCCCAGCCCCTTCTATACCGAAGAAATGGATGCCTTCTGCAAGAAATACATCTACCAGGCGACCGTGGATGCCATGGCAGCGGAAGGAAGACCTTTCAAGGGAGTCATTTTCTTCGGACTGATGCTGACTCCGAACGGACCCAAGGTACTGGAGTACAATGCCAGATTCGGTGACCCGGAGGCGCAGGTGGTACTGCCCCGTATGAAGAACGATATCATCGAAGTGATGGAAGCCTGCGTGGATGGTACTCTGGATCAGATCGACCTGCAGTTCGAGGATAACGCAGCTGTATGTGTGGTTCTGGCAAGCGACGGCTATCCCGTATCTTATGAGAAGGGATTCGTGATAAACGGGCTGGAGAACTTTAAGGACAAAGACGGCTATTATTGTTTCCATGCCGGAACGAAGCTTACGGACAAGGGAATCGTCACAAACGGCGGTCGTGTCCTGGGAGTGACAGCCAAGGGAGCTACCCTGAAGGAGGCACGTGCTAATGCTTATGCGGCAACGGAATGGATCTCTTTCGAGAATAAATACATGCGTCATGACATTGGCAAGGCAATCGATGAAGCGTAAGGCAAGGTCAGGATACAAAAGGAGTTGCAGATGAAAAAGACAGTACAGAGAATAAGTAAATGTAAGGCTTTCTGGGGAATGCTTGCACTGGTGCTTGTGTTGGGAGCAGGACTTTTCAGTGAGAATCTGGCAATTGTCAGCCATGCGGAAAGTGCAGCAAAGGTAACGGCGTCCAGCGCCAAGATCCGTAAGAGTGCGGATTCCGCAAGTGAAGTTATCGGCAGTGCGGCAAAGGATAAGACCATTTCCATCAAGAGTCAGACCAAGGGTTCGGATGGTTACACATGGTATGAGGTATATGTGGATGCCAATACCCTGGGGTATATCCGTTCTGATTTGGTAAGCATTACCGACGGGTCTACTCCGACATCCTCTTCCAATACATCTAGTAGCGATACTGCGACCACAACCACCCAGACATCTACGTCGAATGAGACTCCGGTAGATGTTACGGCGGTAGAACCTGTGAGCGCAACGGTAACTGGAGGACAGTCCGTGCGTGTGAGAAGCAATGCTTCTACCACAAGCCAGATCGTGACTACTGCAGAGAACGGAATGGCATTGACCGTTACCGGGCAGGCAACCGGTACTGATGGCAAGACCTGGTATCAGGTAACCTTCATTTCCAATAGTGTGGAAGTGACCGGATTCATTCGTTCGGATTATGTGGAATTGTCCGGAGAATTACAGGAGCCGATGAATGAAACATCGGAGGAGGATACTACGACCGAAGAACAGACAGAGGATACCCAGACAATATCAAAAGATTGGGATACCCAGCAACAGGGAGAAGATTGGTACCTGTTGGATGTGGCGGGACAAAAGCAGTATAAGATCAATGACCTATTTAATTCCATCAATCAGATTTCAGAGATTAATACACAGTTTGAAATATACCAGAAGAGTTTAAAGAGCCAGAAGATAGTGATAATCGTACTTGTAATTCTGGCAGTTTTACTTGCAGCGGCAGTGACACTGCTGATTTTTAAAATCAAGGATATGATGGATGCCGCTGATTTTTCTGATGCGGAAGAAAACGTCCGCAGAAGAAGAGTGGACAGACCGAATACCGGAAGAAACCAGGGACAGCGTCAGGGAGGACAGACCGGAAGACCTCAGGGGCAGAGAGTTATGCAGGAGGTAAGAGCAGAGAGAAGACCTGCAGGCAGACCCACGACTCAGGGAACGAGACCCTTGACGCAGGAACAGTGCATGGCAGGACAGGGACAGAGACCTGCGGCACAGGGAAGCAGATCTGCAGCACCCCAGGGACAGCGTCAGGGAGGACAGACCGGAAGAGCTCAGGGACAGAGAGTTATGCAGGAAATGGGAGCAGAGAGAAGACCTGTAGGTAGACCCGCAGCCCAGGGAATGAAACCGACACCCCAGGAACAGGGCATGGCAGGACAAGGACAGAGGACTACAGCACAGGGAACCAGACCCACGGCACCGCAGGGACAGAGATCTGCACACCAGAGTCAGCGCCCCCAAGCATCCCAGGCAGACAGAACGGCGAGACCCGTACAGAATGCGAATACCGGGAATCAGGATCCCGGATGGAAATCCAAGAATTTCATGTCGGATGACGATGAGTTTGAATTTGAATTTCTGAACTGGGACGGCGACGAAGAACAATAAGGCGTTAACGAAAAAATGATAAGAGAAACGGTATCTTACGGGAGTGGGATGCCGCTTTCTTTTTAAAATTTTGATAAACTTTCCCGGTCTGCGGTTGACAGTATCCGCTTCACTGTTATAATAGGAGTATAACAAACAGTGACATGGGAAGGGAGTGATTTTGATGATAATAGAGATAGATTTCAACAGTGATGAAGCGCTCTATATGCAACTGCGCAATCAGATCATCATGGGAATTGCCACGTCACAATTTCAAGAAGGAGATTCCCTGCCGAGTGTACGACAGCTGGCGGATACCATCGGGATCAATATGCATACAGTAAATAAAGCATACACGGTCCTGAAGCAGGAAGGCTATGTGAAGGTAGACAGACGAAAGGGTGCAGTGATCGCTCTAGATGTGGACCGGATGCGTGCGGTGGATGAATTGCGGAAGGAACTGCAGGTAATACTGGCTAAGAGCAGCTGTAAAAATATTTCCAGGCAGGAAGTACATGAATTGATTGATGAAATATATGAAGAATATGGAGGACTGAATTGATGCAGTCACAGTTTACGGATAAAGCGCAGAACGCGCTTGCCCAGGCAGGCAGATGTGCCAGAAGCCTGAAACAGGGCTATATCGGAACCGAACACATCCTGGTAGGACTGTTGAAGGAAGAGACCGGTGTAGCCGCGAAGGTATTATCGGATAACGGCGTGGAGCTGGAACAGGTCATGGAGATGATCCGGGATCTGATCGCTTTTGAAAACGGCGTGGCAGTAAAAGACAGAGAGGGCTATTCTCCCAGAGCTGCAAGGATCCTGGAAGAAGCGCATAGACAGGCTGCCCGTTTCAGACAGAAACAGACCGGCACGGAGCATCTGCTGCTAGCGTTGATCAAAGAGGGCGAAAATGTGGCGGTACGTCTGTTAAACACCCTGGGAGCCAACGTGCAGAAGATCTATGTGGATACCCTGATCGCCATCGGACAGGACGGCAACCTGTATAAGGAAGACCTGGGAAAAAAGGGAGACCGCAAGGCAAAGCAGTCTACTCTGGAGCAGTACAGCAGAGATTTGACCGCTCTGGCAAGAGAGGGCAAGCTGGATCCTGTGGTAGGCAGAGAAGAGGAGATCCGCAGAGTGGTGCAGATCTTAAGCCGCCGCACGAAGAACAATCCCTGTCTCGTTGGAGAACCCGGTGTCGGCAAGACTGCCGTGGTAGAAGGACTGGCAGCCCGTATTGTAGCGGGAGATGTGCCTTTTACCGTACAGAACAAGAGAGTACTGACACTGGATCTGTCGGGAATGGTAGCTGGCAGTAAGTACCGCGGTGAGTTCGAGGAGCGGATCAAAAAAGTATTAAAAGAAGTAACGGACGACGGGAATATTATTTTATTCCTGGATGAGCTGCATACGATCATCGGTGCCGGAGGCGCAGAGGGTGCCATCGATGCATCCAATATCATGAAGCCTTCCCTGGCGAGAGGTGAGATCCAGTTAATCGGTGCCACCACTATCGCGGAATACCGTAAGTATATTGAAAAAGATGCGGCGTTAGAGCGCAGATTCCAGCCGGTGACCGTAGAGGAGCCTACGGAGGAAGAAGCGGTCCGGATTCTGGAGGGCATCAAGGGAAAATACGAGGATCATCACCATGTACAGATCACTCCGGAGGCAATCGAAGCTGCCGTAAGACTGTCGGGCCGTTATATCAATGACAGAAATCTGCCGGATAAGGCAATTGATCTGATCGATGAGGCAGCAGCCAGTGCCAGACTGCATGCACTGGACGTGCCGGATAAGGCAAAGGAGATCTCCGACCGGATCCGTGAGATGGATCAGGAGATGGAGAGAGCCATCCGCATGGAAGCTTTTGACCAAATGGCAGAGATTAAGAAGCAGCAGGATACCCTGGTGAAAAAATATGACCGCCTGATGAAAAAACGGGAAAAACAGGAAGTGGGAGGCACCTTAAGCATCGGTGAGAATGAGATTGCCGAGGTCGTTGCCCAGTGGACCAAGATTCCCGTACAGAAGCTGGCGGAAAAAGAAAGCGAGCGGCTGTTAAAACTGGAGAAGACCCTGCATAAGCGTGTCATCGGTCAGGAAGAGGCAGTGACCGCCGTAGCCAAGGCAATGCGCAGAGGTCGTGTGGGTCTGAAGGATCCCAACCGCCCGATCGGTTCCTTCCTGTTCTTAGGACCTACCGGTGTAGGTAAGACGGAATTGTCCAAGGCTCTGGCAGAGGCAATGTTCGGCTCCGAGGATGCTATGATTCGTGTCGATATGTCCGAATACATGGAAGGACATTCGGTCTCCAAGATGATCGGATCACCGCCCGGATATGTGGGATTTGAAGAGGGTGGTCAGCTGAGCGAGAAGGTTCGCCGGAATCCGTACTCCGTTGTATTGTTTGACGAGATCGAGAAAGCTCATCCGGATGTGTTTAATGTCCTTTTACAGGTACTGGATGACGGTCATATCACGGACTCCAAGGGACGCAAGGTCAGCTTCAAGAACACTGTGCTGATCATGACTTCCAACGCGGGCGCACAGCGTATCGTGGATCCCAAGAATCTGGGCTTTGCCACGGAAAAGAGTGAGACCAAGGATTACGAGAAGATGAAGTCCAATGTCATGGAAGAGGTAAAGCGCAGCTTTAAGCCGGAATTCATCAACCGTATCGATGATATTATTGTGTTCCACCAGCTGAACAATGACAACATGAAAGAGATCGTCAATCTGTTGGTATCCAATCTCTATAAGAGATGTGAGGATCAGTTGGGAATCCACCTGACCATCACCGCAGCCTTAAAGGAGCATCTGGTCACCAAATACGCGGATAACAAGATGGGCGCAAGACCTTTAAAACGTGCGATCCAGTCCGTGGTGGAGGACGCTCTGGCAGAGGAGATCCTGCAGAAAAAGGTGGTACCGGGAGATAAGGTGTCCGCCGGATTTAAGGATGGAAAAGTCGTATTTACGGTGAAAAATTAATAAATATTTTGTAACTGTTCAGAACCCCATTAGTTGAAAATGATATTAGGGGTTCCGTTCAATGCCTCACGGATAGCTGTGAAAGCATTTATTCCATGTTTACGAGCTGTTCCGATATAGCTCATAATTGTAAGATATTCCTGTGCGCCTTCTTCACTTCGGAAGCATCCTGAGACCTTGGTTTTTACTTTTACCATCCTCAGATCGCGTTCCGCCTGATTGTTATCAAAGGGTACACAGAGATTCTTTATAAACAGGCAGACTGATTCCTTGTAATTATCCAGTCTGCAGATCAAATTTAATACCTTGCTTTTTTTCTGGCGACCGCGCTTTTTAGTGGGCGTTTCAGGAAGCGGATTTTCCTCGTATGCAGTTTTCAGGATGGCATCATACTCCATATCAAATTTATGACGGTGGTAATAACTGACCTCATCCTTATCTGAAAGAAGTGCCTTATCACGCACCTTTTTCATGTCGAGCAGAAGTTTCTTAAACCTGACTGCCCATGTCTGCTCCGGATGGTTCTCAATCACACCGTTTAATTCCCGGAGAAGATGTGCACAGCAGATGGCATGTGTCACATCCTGATACTTCCAGTAAGAACCCCAGCAGTCATGCACGATGATTCCATGCACATGTGGAAGTACATTTGCAGCATCCATGCCTATCTGTCCACGTTTCTGATTGATAGTCAGATATGTATAATTCTGATCAGATGCAACATGAACCCAGCAGGTCTTTCCGTCTACGCGGCTTCCGGTTTCATCACAATGGATCAGTCCGAGCGTGATCATTTTCAGACGGATCTGCTCATAAGTATCCTTCAGCGAGTCCGCACATCGGGTTACCATGTTTTTGATGGTACCTGTCGCCAACGGAATGTTAAATACGCTGGATAGGATTTCATGAGTACGATTGATGCTGACTGCACCAACCGTGTTGAATGCTACAACCATTGCCTGAAGATTTTTGCCATACTGGACAGTTGCCTTTATGTTATCAGGAAACGATCCTGTTTTCATACCACCATGCAAAGGGCATTCGTGCACCTTAATGAGGTTGTGGGCAGTGACATCTACCGTCACAACCGCATCAATCTCATGGCGGGTTTCTTTCACACAGGCTTTATCAAGACAGTTCGTGCGATAAGGACATCCGGTACAGTCGGAATGCATATGTTCCCTGATGTGATCCGGAGCAGAAATGACAGAGAGATGAATGCCGTCATGTCCATTCTGCGCTCCCTGCTTCTTTCCAGAGGATTCACGGAGGCTTCGGTTCTTTTTTACCGTGGGCTTTTTAAGTCCGTCAGATGAAGGCGGCTTGGAACTGTTTTTTGAGTTTTTGTTTAGCTGTTCTTTCAGTTCCTTGATGGTTTGATTCAATTCATCAACTGTAGCGGTTAATATGACGTTTTGTTTTGTCAGGAATTCAATCTGTGCCATTAGCTGACGAACGAATTCTTCTGTGATGTTAATCGACATCCAAACCACCTTCTTTCCGCGAGTTCTTACGTTCTTATTATAACGAAAAGGCTGAAAAAAGCAAATCTGCCACAAAATCCTCTCGGCAAAATGACGGTGGATAAGTATTAAATTTGAAGGCACAAATGCTTATAAATGTATTTAAAATCGTCTCATAAGGCAAAAAGGAAGTGGATGGAATACCGATGATTGACGCTTATCCACAGGGTGACATATGACCACCAAAAATCATCACTTCTATCCACAAAGTAGCAGCAAATCAGAGTAGAAAATTTTTTTCAATTCTCTGTTTTGCACAACAATTGCCTACGAATCCCAAGGGGGTTCTGAACAGTTACGAACATTGATATGCACTTTTGGGCCTCGCAGGAAGAATATGATCTGATTTTGAAG
>CAVFMG010000115.1:0-9137 GCA_963623435.1 Odoribacter splanchnicus | reverse complement strand
TTCAATGTAATTCTCATTACCTGATTTGCCATAAAAAAAGTCGCCTCCTTTTCGCACTTTTGTAAGTAAATACTTACTTTTTGTACGGACAAGCGGTGACTGTACACTTTCCCGTGTGTGTCTGCGACCTTTGTGCAACGCTTTCTTCTCTCCGGTCATAAACTTACACGTTGTTACTGCTCAAGGCAGATGTTAATTGGTACAGTGACTTGCCGTCAGTTTTCTAACTTGACATTCGCTCCACGGAAAACCCGATCTCCATTACTGGGAACCGGCAACCTCACGCTTCACAGCTATCATGCCACAGCAAGGATTAGTATACATTGAATTTATGGGCATTGCAAGACTTTTTTTAAAAAAATTGTATTTTTTTAGGTACATTTTCTTTTTGTCGTTTTGCACAGCTTCGCCACTGTATTTTTGTGAGTTTCTTCTTATTATATAGATAACTTTAAACAGATAACTGCCCGGACGCACTTCCATGCATCCGGGCAGTAGAAAACAATTTACAGTCTGTTTGCCTTCACGTCCTCGAACTCCTGCAGGATCTCCTCGGAAGGAGCCTTCGTAGCAAGACTGACTGCTATGATAGCGATGAGTCCCAGTGCGAAACCTACTACCAGGGAATACAGACCGGTGGCTTTGCCCAGGGTCTGTCCGCCCACGAGCGGGATGTAATCCCAAACGATAACGGTCAGGGCTCCTGTGACGATGCCTGCCACAGCTCCGGGGAAATTGGTTCTCTTCCAATATAAGGACATCACTACCAGCGGTCCGAATGCGGCGCCTAATCCCGCCCAGGCGTTGGATACCAGTCCCATGACGGTGTTGTTCGGATTCCATGCGATGATGTAAGCCAGGACAGCTACCACCAGTACGGTGACACGGCTGACATTCATAACGGTCTTGTCGTCTGCATCCTTTTTGATCAGCCCCTTGAAAATATCTTCCGCTACGCTGGAAGCGCTGACTAACAGCTGGGAATCCGCAGTAGACATAATCGCTGCCAGGATGCCGCAGAGGAACAATCCTGCGATGAAAGGTGCGGGCAGTTCCACGGTAAATACCTTCTTGATCATCTCGATGAATACTTTTTCGTTATTGCCGTTAATCAGCTCCGGCAGATAAGCTCTGCCCAGCACGCCGATAAATGCTGCGAAGCCTAAGGATAATGCTACCCAGCTGATGGCGGTTGCCTTGGACTTCGTCATCTCTTTTTCATCCCGTACAGCCATGAATCTTACCAGGATATGGGGCATACCGAAGTATCCCAGTCCCCAGCCGAGACCGGAGATCACGCTAATGATGTTGTTGCTTCCGTCACCGTTTTTCATCAGGTTCAGGTAGTTGGTGCTGTCAGCGCCGCTGGCTTCCAGTCCTGCTGTCAGGGTGGTGCCGCCGCTTGTCAGAAAATGATAAGCGAACAGCGGTACTACCAGGATGCCGGCCAGCATTAACATCCCCTGGATAAAGTCTGTCACACATACCGCGGTGAAACCGCCCAGGAATGTATATACCAACACTACCAATGCACCGATGGTCAGTGCCACATGATAATCAATGCCGAACACCGACTCAAACAGCTGACCGCCGGCGGAAAGTGCGGATGCACAATATACCAGGAAAAATACTACGATGGTAACAGAAGAAACGGTCATCAATACTTTCTTATCATCGTGGAACCGATTTTCAAAATAAGTAGGCAGCGTTACGGAGTTGTTCGCACGGATCGTATATCTGCGTAACTTCGTAGCAATGAGCAGCCAGTTCAGGGTCGTACCGATAAACAGTCCGATGGCGATCCAACCGTCACCTCCGACACCGGTTAGGTAAATCGCTCCCGGCAGTCCCATCAGCAGCCATCCACTCATATCCGATGCCTGTGCGGACAGTGCAGCGACGAAACCATTCAGCTTTCTGCCTCCTAAAAAGTAATCTTCGGAATTATTGTTTCCTTTTGCATAGAACGCTCCGATAGCGATCATCATGAGTAAATACAGCACAAATGCCACAATTACCCAGCCCAGCGTATTTCCTGTCATAATAGCCTCCTCATAGGTAGTTTGATTGTATACAGTGATACGACTTATTATATACAAGAAACGGCTTATCGTCAACAGATTAGTTTGCTATCGCTGTAATGTGTGAAAGTTTAATCTGATTTGATATATTGTTTTATAGAAGCAAAATTACCGGAATATCTACGGAATGCACTTCATCCAGAAACGGTAGCGGCATAAATCACTATTTTGTTAGCTGAAATATTGAACTTTCAAGGAGCGAATCCCATTTCAGGTATGGGAAGTTTTAGATATGTAAGTATTCCTTGAAAAAGTCGTCCTTCTATTATATTCTATAAATATGTTCTATAAAAAGGTATTACAAAGTTTACACAGAAAGGTTTCTATATATGTGGATTGCAGATCATTGGAAAGATTATGAAGTGTTGGATACATCCAGCGGAGAAAAATTAGAGCGTTGGGGGGATTATATTCTGGTGCGTCCGGATCCCCAGGTCATCTGGAAGACGCCCCACGATCATAAGGGCTGGAAGCAGAAAAACGGTCATTATCACAGAAGTGCCAAGGGCGGCGGCGAATGGGAATTTTTCCATCTGCCGGATGAGTGGGCGATCCATTACGCCCTGCCTTTCCAGAAAGAAGAAAAAGGATCCGATCCTCTGACCTTCCATCTGAAGCCCTTCAGTTTCAAGCATACCGGTCTGTTCCCGGAGCAGGCAGTGAACTGGGACTGGTTCTCCGGTCTGATCCATGACGCTGGTCGCCCCGTAAAGGTGCTGAACCTCTTCGCCTACACCGGCGGTGCTACTGTATCCGCAGCCGCTGCGGGTGCTGCCGTGACCCACGTGGATGCCTCCAAGGGTATGGTCGGCTGGGCAAAAGAGAACGCCGCTGCCAGCGGGCTTGCCGTTGCTCCCATTCGTTGGCTGGTGGACGACTGCATGAAGTTTGTGGAGCGTGAGATCCGCCGCGGCAACAAATACGACGGTATCATCATGGATCCCCCTTCCTACGGCAGAGGTCCCAAGGGCGAGATTTGGAAAATAGAAGACAATATCTGGGATTTCGTGGGACTGACCGCACAGCTTTTGTCCGACGATGCGCTGTTCTTCCTGATCAATTCCTATACCACAGGGTTACAGCCCGCCGTGCTGTCCTATATGATGAATTCCACGCTGACGAAAAAGTTCGGCGGACATGTGGAAGCCCAGGAGATCGGTCTTCCCGTCACCGAGAGTGGACTGGTACTGCCCTGCGGCGCTTCCGGACGCTGGCAGCGCAGCTAATATTATACGCATAATAGCGCATCAAAAAGGAGTCCCCGTCATGAGGGCTCCTTTATTCTATAGTACATATTTCTTCAATACCGGGATCTTCCGCAATACCCATGCGGTCACCGTTGCCAGCGCCAGTACTACCAGGCAGAATACAAGTAACAACAAAAGCAATAATGCATTGCCCGCTGCAACAGATTGCACACCGCATCGCTCCAGCACTGTAAACGGTGTCAGCTTCACAAATTTATAAAACAGATTCACATACACCGGGTGTACCAGGTATACGGCGAAGCTCAACGCTCCTGCCTCCTGCCAGGGGATCCGGTATTTTCTTATATTACTGTTCTGCCCCGCAGCAAATAATAACACCGCCAGCACGACCGTAAACGGATAATTGTACGCCATCTGCACCGAAAAGCCTAAAATCCTGCTAAGAACCATTTCCAGTGCCAGCACTGCCGTAGCCGCAATCCACAGATTCCAACCACGCTTCTCCCAGGCATCTGTTCCATTTCCCCCCACAGAATCCCTGTCCACACGTACCTCTCTTCTCGCGAACAGATATCCACACAGATAATACAGGAAATACACACCGCTGTCCGGCAATACCGGAATGCTGTTAATGTTAAGCACCTTATTCAGAAAAGGCGCCACACTGCTCCCCAAGAAGATCACTGCCATCACCGCCGCGACACCCCACACCGGGAGCACCTGCAGCACTTTCTTAAGCAGTGGTGTGATCAGATACAAAAACAGGATCAAATACAAATACCACATATGGGACCAAGAGTTCCCCGTCAGTGCCATTTTCACCGCTTCGGGAAACATACCGATTCGAACCGTCCGCTCCGCCACCACCAGTTCCGAAGCAGCGTAAGGAACACCGAATAGGAGGATCGCCAAAGCAATCCTCCTGCAATATTTTTTAATCATGACCGGGCAAGTTAACTCACGTTCCGGATTCAAGAACAAATATCCCGAGATCAATAAAAAAATCGGAACGCACCAGGTCACCAGATCCATAACTGACAGCAATAATGACCGGTATTCCGGCATGATTGACGCGTCTGTCACATCTGTTGCGCCTGTCAGTACGTGCATCAGCACTACCGCACAGGTCGCCAGCACCCGGAGCACATCCAGGAACTGTTTTCTCGGCCGGGATAAGCCGTTTGTCATGTCTCTCCCATCTCCTCCATCAGGCGCATGCCTGCAGTATCTGTCACGGGAAGAGAGAATACGATACTTTTTGCCTTGCTCTCCAATCCCGCTTTTTCCATTATAGCACGCATGATGGAATTTTTCTGCTCACTTTTGACCACAATGAACAACATTTCTTTTTCCGGCACCAGTGTCACACCCAAAAACTGCTGTGCATTCTCCGTTCCGGTGCCCTTTGCATGGATGACGGTACCGCCCGCCGCATGTACTTCTCGCGCCGCATCCATTACCAGTTCCGTATATCCATGATTGGCTATCACTACCAGAAGCTCATTCTTCGTCTCTTTCAAAGTGGACTCCTCTCCTTTTACGAATTCCTGCCCGCAGGTCAGATAATTCAGTGCTTTTTTACCGCCGATGCTGCTTATGGGAATGATAAAAGCGATTCCCATTCCCGGGAGATCGATCTGCATCTTCTTACGCAATGCCGACTTGATCTGCCGCCAGGAAGCATCCGTGACGATGTGGAACAATACGCTTTTTTCCATGCCGTCCAGTCCGAAATAATCCAGAATCTCGTTGGCTGCCGTTCCCATGCCGACGGTGATACCGCCGACCTGTGCGCCGTTTTCTTTATAACATTCCACGAATTTCCTCGTCAGCTGACGATTGGTGATGGTGACCATCATATATAATTCACTCATGGGCGCACCTCCTACAGTTCAATGATGGCATTCTCATCCAAAGCACCAAAGGCATCGGACGCTGCGGCAAATATTCCGGCACCGCTCTTTCGCTGCTTTAACTGATATACCATTCCCAGTATCTGGATCGTAATTAACGGCGTCATTGCTACCATTGCCACCACGCCGAAAGCATCTGCCACCAGATTTCCGCCGACCGCCACACAGGCGCCCTGCGCAAGCGGCAGCAAAAAGGTGGCTGTCATGGGACCACTCGCCACTCCGCCGGAGTCGAAGGCGATAGCAGTAAATATCTTCGGTACGAAAAAGGACAGCCCGATCGCCACCCCGTAGCCCGGGATCAAAAACCACAGAATCGGGATGCCGGTCAGCACCCGGATCATTGCAATCGCTACGGACACCGATACGCCTACCGACAGGGAGATTCCCATGGATTTCGCCGAGATGGCGCCATCCGTCAGTTCCTCTACCTGATGATTCAGCACGTAGACCGCCGGCTCCGCTTTTACGATAAAATATCCGATCAATGCTCCCACCGGCACCAGTACCCATCGGTAAGATCTGCCTGCCATGACCTGACCGATGTAATTACCGGCGGGCATAAAGCCCACGTTTGCTCCCGTCAGGAACAATACCAGTCCGATATATGTGTAGACCAGACCGATGAGGATCTTCGCCAGCGTCTTCCCGGACAACCGCAGGGAAAAGATCTGGAACAATCCGAAAAATAATACGATGGGAAGCAGAGAAAGAGCGATCTCTTTGATGTAATCCGGGATTCCGTGGGCAAAAAGGCTCGCCAGCTCCACGGAATCGGAGATCTCCGGAATTGCCACCGGCTGGTAATCCGCATTCGTGGGCTTGTAGATCAGCCCCAACACCATCACCGCCAGGATCGGACCGATGGAACACAATGCTACCAGACCGAAGCTGTCATCCGCCGCATGGTGGTCATTACGAATGGAAGCGATACCTACGCCCAGTGCCATGATAAACGGAACGGTCATGGGACCCGTGGTCACACCGCCGGAATCGAACGCCACCGCACGGAAATTCTCCGGCACGAGAAATGACAGAACAAAGACAATTATGTAGAAAAAGGTTAAGAGAGGCGGCAGTGCCACACCGATCAGCATACGCAACAGAGCGATGACAAGAAACAGTCCAACGCCCACTGCCACTGCCAGAATCAGTGTCATATTTGGTACCGAAGGCACCTGAGCTGCCAGCACCTGCAGATCCGGTTCAGATATCGTGATCACGATGCCCAGCAGAAAAGACAGTACTACGATAAGCAGGATATTTTTACTCTGCGTCATTCGTGCGCCCACTTTTTCTCCCATGGGGGACATGGACATTTCCGCACCCAGGGTAAAAAACATCATACCCACCATGACCATCACCGCTCCCACCAGGAAACACAGCAGGATGCTCGAGGTAATGGGAGCTATGGTAAAGCTTAAGACGATCACGATTCCCACCACTGGCAGAACCGCCTTCAAGGATTCTGCAAATTTTTGCCGGATCTTCGGATTCAATAACTTCAATGTTTGTCGTTTCCTTTCTTTATGTTTTCAATTTTCCCTTATCTTAACATGGAATAAGGGGTACATAATACCATTTTGGTGCAATTTATGAAAATTTCACAACTTCTTAACGCTGTCTTAACGCCCTGCGTTGCAAAGAAATGGTACGATGGTTATAATTAACTTACCCATGGAAGTTCTGTGTGACTGACAGTCGGCAAAGCAGACCTATAGTGAGGTGAGAAAACAGGCAGAATGTTTGGAGGAAAATGCCGTGTTCCGATCACAATTCAATAAAAATAAAATGCGGAAAAGTTTCCGCCTGAAGCCACCCTATACCCGACACGCCATCAGCGTGCTGATCTGTGCCGTCTGCATACTGTGTGCCACGATCGCTTCTTTTTTATATCAGTCCATTGTCCCGGACAACCACGCGAATGTGGCGCTGTTCTACATTCTGGCGCTGGTGGTCATCGCGAGGTGGACCGTGGGCTACGGCTATGGCATCGCCTGCACCCTTTTTTCCGTAATCGCCATCAATTACCTGTTCACGTATCCGTATTATAAGATCAATTTCACGCTGACCGGTTACCCCATCACCTTTCTGCTGATGGGTGGGATCACGCTGATCCTGTGTACCATGACCTCCCATATGACCATCCAGTCCGAGATGATCGCCGAGCGGGAAAAACAGCTGGCGGAAGCCGAAATGGAGAAAATGCGCGCCAATCTCCTGCGGGCAATCTCCCACGATCTGCGCACGCCTCTCACGGGCATCATCGGCAACAGTTCCCTCTTCCTGGAAAGTCAGGAGGACTTAAGCTCCGCCGAGCAGCGCAAGATCATGACCAACATCTACGAGGATTCCAACTGGCTGTTGAATATGGTGGAAAATCTGCTGTCCGTCACCCGTATCCAGGGGGACAGCCTAAGTATCAATACCACGGAAGAGCCCGTGGAGGAAGTGGTAGGCGAGGCTCTGGAAAAGCTCAAAAAACGCTATCCCGACGCCGCCATCCGGGTGAAGATCCCGGAGGAATTCCTGATGATCCCCATGGATGCGGTGCTGATCGAACAGGTCACCATCAACCTGTTGGAGAACGCCATCGTTCATTCCGGAAGCATCCTGCCCATTGATTTCATCGTGGAGGATCATCCCGAAAATGTCTCCTTCATTGTACGTGATTACGGAAAAGGATTATCGGAGGAAAAATTGCAGACTCTGTTCGAGATGGGTAACTATAACGATTCCCAGAGTTCAGATTCCCGCAAAGGCATGGGTATCGGTCTGTCCATCTGTAAGACCATCATCACCGCCCATCACGGAACACTGAGCGGACGGAATCATGCGGAGGGGGCGGAATTTATCTTCACGCTGCCGAAATCCGGCGTTCCCGCTACGGAAAAACGATCGTAAGATACAGGAAAGGATATAGATTACAGACATGAATAAGATCAAAGTTCTCTTAATCGAAGATGATAAAAGCATCAGTAATTTCATTACCGCCACCATGGACCGGGAAGGCTACAAGGTCATGCACGCCCTAAACGGCAGAGAGGGCTTAAGTCTCAGCACTTCCTTCTGCCCCAACGTGGTCCTGTTAGACTTAGGGCTGCCGGATATGGACGGTCTGGAGGTATTACAGAAACTGCGCTCCTGGAGCGATGTGCCCGTGATCATCATCTCCGCCCGCACCAAGGAGCAGGAGAAAGTCTCCGCCCTGGATCTGGGTGCGGACGATTATATCACGAAGCCTTTCGGCACCGGGGAACTTATGGCGAGAATCCGCACCTCTCTGCGGCACAGCCACGCCCAGACACCCGGACATATCTATAAGGCACTGGACCTGGAGATCGATTTCGAGAAGCGCCTGATCCGCCTGCGGGGCGAAGAGGTGCACCTGACCCAGATCGAATACCAGCTGCTCACACTTTTAGCAGAGAATTCCGGCAGAGTTCTGACCTACAGCTACATCATGAATGCCATCTGGGGTCCCTACATGGACAATAACAATCAGATCCTGCGGGTCAACATGGCGAACATCCGAAGAAAACTGGAGCAGAATCCCGCTCAGCCCCAGTATGTCTTCACTGAGATTGGCGTGGGCTATCGGATGCGTGAGAACGAGAACGGCGGGACTGTATAGCTAAGAATACGATTCCCCAAAACAACCCTCTTCCGGAAAATAAATAGATTGCGATGACACAGTTATAGAGCAAAATTCCCAGTTCATTCTGGGTATAATTTTTGCGCTGTCTGGCTTCCCGGATCAGATTCCCTGTTTTCTTTTTATCCATATATATCCCTTGTACTCTTTCGTACTTTACGACCGGTCTGTACCCTTATGGTAGCAATCCTTTTTAAAATACGCAATCCATTGTAACGAGACTCCCACATTTTCGCTCCTTTTGCAAAAAAATCCCCTCGGTGAGGGGGGAGTGTACCGA
>CAVFMG010000114.1:0-9147 GCA_963623435.1 Odoribacter splanchnicus | reverse complement strand
GCCTCCCACATCTGCCCTGTAATATTAGAGATATCTCCATTTATCGTTGATCCGACTACAAGCAGAATTCCGGCAATCGCAATGATTGCAGTAAGGATTGTCTGTAGCATAGCTGCCGTCTTAGCACCTTTTAAATTGATATAGGTGATAAGAACTGCAAAACCAACACCTAAGAGTATCGTGGTAAGATAGATGTCCTTACCAGCAATGGAATACAGGTAAACCTGGTTAAAATCAGGAAAGAGATATGTGATTACGGTAGGGAGGGCTGTTGCCTCAAAGGCAGATGTCGCCACATATCCTAAGATAATCATCCAAGTACATACAAAGGATCCTGTAGGTCCCATAGCCCGGTAGCTGAACACATGTTCTCCACCGCACTGGGGCATGGCAGCCGTAAGCTCGGCATAGGTAAGACCGACGAAGAATACCATCAGACCACCGATCAGCATAGCGATCATAGAACCCATAAATCCGGCTGTGGTAATCCAGTCACCTGAGTTAATGACCCATCCCCATCCTATCATTGCTCCAAATGCGATAACAAGGATGTCCCAAGCCCCCATTACCTTGTCAAATTTTGATTTCTGTTCCATAGACGCTTCCTCCACTCTGATCTAAAAATGTCAGGGAAGACAGATTCCCCGTCTTTCCTGACATCTTTGTCCTTGGTTCTATAATAATTACAATGATTCTTTGATGGCTTCCTCGAAAATCTCAAGTCCCCGCTCCATCTGCTCATCTGTCATGGTAAGAGGAGCCAGGAAACGAATGGTATTACCTGCTGCACCGCAGTTTTCCAGAAGCAGGCCCTTCTGCATTGCATTCTGAACGATATCTGCAACAAGCTTTGTAGCCGGCTCTTTTGTCTCCGGGTCTGTTACGAACTCGATACCAATCATGGCACCAAGGCCTCTGACATCGCCGATCACCGGATATTTCTTCTGGAGCTCTTTATATCTAGCGGTTACGGTCTCACCGATATGTCTTGCCTTTGCTGCATAATCATCTCTTTCCATGATATCCATAACAGCTAATGCAGACGCACAGGACAGCGGGTTACCGCAGAAGGTACCGCCGATGGTTCCTGCCGGGGCTGCATCCATCACCTCGGCTCTTGCAGTGATCGCTGAGATCGGAAGACCTCCTCCTAAGGATTTTGCCGTAGCGATGATGTCCGGAGCAGCGCCAGCTTCTTTCCAATACTCAGAAGCATAATATCTACCGGTTCTGCAGTTACCGCACTGAACCTCGTCTGCGATCATGAGGATACCGTTGTCATCACAGATTTTACGGACTGCTTTCACCCATTCAATCGGTGCCGGAATAAATCCGCCCTCGCCCTGAAGCGGCTCTAATATCATGCAGGCAATCTCACTGGCAGGAGCACCCTCATCGAAGACTCTGTTCAGTTCATCAATATAGAACTGAATTGCCTCTGCTTCCGTATATCCCTTGGGAGCTCTGTAGAGATACGGATACGGAGCACGATAGATGCTGGACGGGAAGGGTCCCATACCTACCGCATAGGTTTTCTTAGCAGTAAGTGCCATGGTAAGGTTGGTTCTTCCATGGAATGCACCGGTGAAGCAGATTACACCGTTTCTTCCGGTATAAGCCTTTGCAATCTTGATGGCATTCTCATCACACTCTGCACCGGAATTGGCAAAATAGGTTTTCTTCACATCTCCCTTACAGGGAATCAATTTATTTAATCGCTCAGCAAGAGTTACATAACCATCATGTACATAGACATTGAAAATGGTATGAAAATATTTCTCAGCCTGTGCCTTCACAGCCTCGATAACTTCCGGATTTGAATAACCGATATTCAGAACGCCTACACCGCCGACCCAGTCCAGAATCTTATTTCCATCAAGATCCTCAAACATGGCACCTGCACCCTGTTTAATGCAGATCGGATAGGTCTTGCCGCAAAGAGCCTTGGGGATTGCTGCGTCCCTTCTGTCAAGAAGTTCCTTTGATTTTGGTCCCGGAACCTGCTCTGTTATAATCTCCGGTAATGCATTTGCTAAATCCTTTGTCGTCATAATTTTCTCCTCCGTCAAATCACAAAGGGCGTCAAACATAGTATGATAAAATACTTCGTTCGACGCCTTTGTCTTTGCATTTATTGATGTTACTTAGATTATAACAGTCCTGTTTTTAATTACAATATGCCCAATATACCAAAACTTTTGTGCTTCCTGCACAAAGTCATGGTTTACGGCGCATCTTATGGTAATTCCGTATCATAAAAGCAAGCTTCAAAGTCAGGCAGCTTTCAATATCATCCAGATTCCTTCCCAGCAGCTCCTGAATCTTATTAAGACGATAATTTAAGGTATTGCGGTGAAGATACATGAACTCGGCTGTATGTTTTGCATTGCAGTTATGGTTCAAATAATTCTCAAGGGTTTCACAGAGACTTCCGTCATGGATCTCATCTGTGTGAATCAGTCTGCCAATATTTTTTTCAACGAATTCGTCCAGAAATTTATCATCTGAAATCTTTGATATGAGGGTATACAGCCCCTGATCCTTATAAAAATAAATGGGATCATCTGCATTGGTGATGTCTGCAACCTTGATGGCGGTGGAGGCTTCATTCCTACTGAGCCTCACATCTTCAAGATAACCGGTGCTGTTGCCGACACCAATATAAAGCTTTGTATGATATTCCCGGCTTGCCGCATCTACGATTTTTCCCAAGACCTCTCTTAACTGTTCATCACTAAACCTGCCGGAGGGAACAAGCGCAAGGACCGTACCGGTCTGCAGCTGCATCAGCATATTTTCAGACAGATGGCGGGAAAATTCCGCTGAAATAATTTTGCTGATCGATTGTCCGATGGTAAGGGAATCGCAGGAATCCTTATCCTTGCGGTAAGCAAATTCGATCACGCGGAATTCTCCTGACAAATCTACGTTTAAAAACCTTGCCTGTGCAAATACATTTTCCCGGTTAAGATGCTCCGCATCCAGAATCGAAGTAAACAGCTGTTCAGCGGAATTCTTATGATTCTGTTCGAGGACCAGCCTCTGACACATGATCTGGCTCAAATCCACCAAAGGAAATTTCTCAGGAAGTTCGAAGAGTGGCAGCTTGTTTGCCTTGCAATATTCGATCATATCTTCAGATATCTGACCTTCATTAATTCCCAATGCAGCAATATGGTATTCCTGCATCCGGCTGATTAACTCTATTAATTTTATGCTGTCTTCTGTGAGGCTCCTGTTGGTAAGGACCACGAATTCCCCGCCATGAATGTAATCTTCGATACGATATTCATTTCTGATGCATTGCAGGCAGTCAGCGAAATAGATCCACCGAATCGGATGCGTCAAGCCTTCTGCCCCGGCCTTCAACTTCAAAACATTTTTTAATTCAGGAAGTCTAATCATTTCTTCACAATTCATAGTTATAATCCACCTTTCAGGATTATGCTGTATTCCAAAACAGCATGAGCAGCTTACCTTACGGTACCTATTGTAGCGTCTGCACACTGTACCTGCAAGAGAATGATTTATTACTAAAGCAAAAAAGCAGCCCTGTACTATTCGTCTCCCGGCTGCTCCATTTTTGCTCTGTATTTATGTTATGATTCATCCTACGCGATCTTGGACCCCTCATGCCATTTCTGCCACTTTTTCTTATAGATAAAGTAGCAGGGGATTCCTACGAATACCATTCCGCCTAAAATATTGCCGATGGTAACGGGAATAAAATTGTTCAGGCTGTGCAGTACCGTCAATCCCTGGATCTGCTCTGCGGTCAGGCCGTAAGCTTCCTGTGCCTTTGCCACATAGGCAGGATTCTGTGCAGCCATCATGCCTACGGGAATGTAGAACATATTTGCAACACAGTGCTCGAAACCGCCGACTACGAATGCCATGATTGGGAAGAAGATCGCCCAGACCTTACCTACGATATCCGTAGCTGCCGCTGCCATCAGGATTGCGATACATACCAGAATGTTGCACAGGATGCCGGAGGTGATTCCCTTCAGGGGAGAGATCCCTACCTTGCCGACTGCCACTTTGATGGCATAAGCGCCCAGCAGTCCGCCGGTGTAATCCAGATTACCGGAAAAGTAAATCAGGGTATCAATGATCAGCGCACCAATCAGATTGCTGAAATATACCACGATCAGATTACGAATGCATTCAAACCAGGTCACCTTTTTGCCTACCACGTCCATGACGATCAGGCAGTTACCGGTAAAAAGCTCTCCGCCCACAAATACAATGATCATCAGTCCCACGGGGAAGATAATACCTGCCACGAATCGTGCCAGACCTACATTGTCAATGGCATGTGCTGCGGTACTGCTGGTAGCTCCGCCCAGTGCAATGAACGCACCTGCCATAATGCCTAACAGGATCATCTTACCCAGGGGAAGATGCGCCTTGCCTTCTCCTGCTTTCATGTTGGTATCAATGACTTCCGCCGGGGTATTAAAATGCTGTTCCATAGATTCCCTCATTTCCGTACAGCCCTTATCTGCCGTACTTTCTCATACTCATATAACGCCTATATTACACGAAAGCTACGCAGAAAAGCAAGCTTTTCACAGTATGTATCTGATTATATACATTTTTCTCATTTTCTTCTGCACTTTATTTTCTAAGCAAAAACTATTTTTGCAATTTTTTTGACGATTTTTGCAAAAAAATGGTAGACAAAAGCTAAATTGTGTACTATACTAAGCATGTTCGGTGAAAGCCGAACCGCTTATATAAGTAGATTTCCGGAAGAATTCCCCTTTTACACAATTAAAGTGGCTGCAGGTTTCCCGCCTGCGGCTGCTTTAATTGTGTTATAAGGTATTTTTTGCAGCTTTCTTTGGAATTGCAAATGTTTTTGCAAAAATTTTGAATTTTCACTTGCTAAATGGTAAACATCTATGCTATAATAGCTTTCGTCAGTGATTCAGCTGATGCAATTTCATAGGGGAATAGTACAGCGGTAGTGCGGCGGTCTCCAAAACCGTTAACGGGGGTTCGATCCCCTCTTCCCCTGCTTAAAAAGTCGATTTTATCGGCTTTTTTTGTTGCAAAATATACGAACACTTTCCACCAAGACGCCATGACACAAAAAGAGAACTGCCTATCTTTTACACGATACACCAGCAAATATCTATGGTTTTCAAATCCAATCTTATGTAATCCCATTTCCTTTAATCGCTTACTTCTACAATATCCAAATGCGTCTGCCATCTTCTCCAATTTTACAATTGTATCATCAAAATCATCCATAACACTTTCTAACGCTTGCGGATTCTTTAACACGTTTGCAATATAGGACAGGATATTGTCGTACTGCTTTTCTGCCAGTTCTGACAGTTCTACGTTAAACTGCATATTTCTCCCTCATGCTTTTTGAAACAGTTCTTGCCGGCTTTGTTGCTCCCCTGTCACTCTTTTGGATGGATTCGGTAAGTTCCTTTACCAATTCATCCTCACTTAATTTTCTAAGTCCATCTTTATCTGACTTTTCAGATAATCTATCAACAAGCAAGATTACCATATTATAATCGTCCGCTGACAGACATTCAATCTTTGCTGCTAATTCTGCTATACTCATGCCAGTATTCACTCCTTTCAAAAACTCCCTTTTCTAATATTATATCTTCTATTTCATATAAAATCTACGGAAATTTGTCCCAAAAATCTTAATTATCCTCCTCAAAGCAAAATACCTCTTCTACCGTTTTTCCAAACACCTTTGCAATGTCCATCGCCAGCTTAAGTGAAGGATTATACTTACCGTTTTCAAGCTTTCCTATGGTTTCCCGGCGGACCCCAACCATTTTCGCCAGGTCCGCCTGTTGTAAATTAAGTTCCTTTCTGAATTCATGCATACGAGTCTTTAAAACAGCCATTTCAGTTCTCCTCAAATCTAATAAAATAAAATCCGATCAGCATTGTCTGGAAACCACATTTAATCACAAGTAAGGACAGCAAAATCACTCTTAGATCTACGCTGCTCAAATGGAATGTATCTCCCGGCAATGCTGCAAGAATGTCAAACATGACTATCAATACTATATCTGCAATAAGTTCTGTCGCTATCGTAAATCTATCAGCTTTTGCCCAATTTATCTGTGACAGTTCGTCATTATCTTCTCTTTTTGTTTTTAAATCCCAAATAACCTTACCCATAAGAAATAGAGCCATAGCCATGGTCAATGCGGTACCCCATCCTTTATCTTTGGATGCTGAGATATAATAACACCCCGGCATGACGCGGTTCATAATCCCACGCCATGCCGGGATGTTGTCTTTACAGCTATATTATCAGATTTCCTCTTTCTCCGAATCCGGTGCAATCACGGACCCAATGGCGGTAGCATAATCGGAGTACTCCGGAATGGTGATCTTCACATCCCACAGGCTCTTGAAGTCTTCGATGATCTGGCGGCACTCGAAGAATTTGGTCAGTCCACCGATGAGGATGTAATCCTTGATGCCAGTGTTCAGGGAGGCTAAGATGCCCGCCTGGCAGATGTTCTCGATGACCATATGTACGATACCAGCTGCGATGTCTTCGGGCTTAGACTGGGCATCCGCTTTACCGAAGTTGGAGGCGGTCACGTCCAGATTCAGACCGGGGAGTTTTTCCTTGGCGAGGTCACCGATCCGCAGGTCGATCTTTGCCACGTCACCTTTGCGGGACAGGGGTACGATCTCATGGATGTCTCCGGTGTTCAGTATGATCGAGGACAGTCCGCAGATGGTTCCGCCTCCTAAACCGACACCGCCTAAATGCTTCATCTCGTTCTCCGTCACCTTAACGAAAAAGCTTCCGGTGCCCATGCTGATGACGATGACTTCCTTTTTATCCGTCAGGTAATAGCCGCCGGTTCCGGTGGCTATGAATTCATCCACTTTATAGGTAGGGCGGTCATACACCGCTTTCTCCACATATTTGCTTCCCACGCCGGTGATATAGACACCTTCCACATCTAACAGCTGCAGGTTATTCTCATACAAGTATCTTCCGAACGCACCATAGAGAGATGTCACCTGATTATCTGCCCGAACCGCCAGAGGCGAAAGCATATGGTCTCCTTCAAACGCTACGATCTTGGTGGTACTGCTGCCGATATCAATTCCTATTCTTACAGGCATTTCTCTGCCCTCCTCATATTCCGACCCGATACGGTCTTATTGACGCTCACTTCATCAACGAAACACTTTGTCCATAGCATCCTGCACGGAGCTGACGCCGATGACGCGGATCTTACTTCCTTTTTTGCATTCTTCCAGTGACACATAAGGCACAACACATTCCTCGAAGCCCAGCTTCTCCGCCTCTGCCACGCGCTGTTTCGCCATGCTGACCGCACGGACCTCGCCACTTAATCCCACTTCCCCGAAGGCTACCATTTTCGGGTTCAATGACTTATTCCGGAAGCTGGACAGGATTGCCAGCACGATGCCCAGATCGATCGCCGGTTCCTGTATCTTGATTCCACCGGTGATATTCACATAGGCGTCGCAGGAGGACAGCTGTACTCCCGAACGTTTCTCCAGCACTGCCATGAGAAGATTCACACGGTTGAAATCCGTACCGGTGGTCTGTCTTCTGGGGATGCCGAAATTGCTGTGGCACACCAGTGCCTGTAATTCGATCAGCAGCGGTCTGGTGCCCTCCATGGTGCATGCCACCACAGAGCCGCTGGCATTCTCCGGTCGTCCGTTCAGCATATATTCCGAAGGATTCTTGACCTCCGCCAGTCCCGTCTCCCGCATCTCGAAGACACCGATCTCGTTCGTGGATCCAAAACGGTTCTTCACGCCCCGCAGAATACGGTAGGAAGCATGTCTGTCACCTTCAAAATAAAGCACTGTGTCCACCATATGTTCCAGCACTCTGGGTCCCGCCACCGTACCTTCCTTGGTCACATGACCTACAATGAAGATAGAGATTCCCAGTCCCTTCGCCAGCTGCAACAAAATCCCGGTGGATTCCCTTACCTGGGACACGCTTCCCGGTGCCGCCGACACGTTCTCGTTGTACATGGTCTGGATAGAATCGATGATCACGACCTCCGGCTTGTTCTTACGGATCACTTCACTGATAATATCCAGGTTCGTCTCGCACAGTAACAGCATATGCTCCGAAAAAGCGCCCAGACGATCCGCCCGCATCTTGATCTGTACCTTGGATTCCTCTCCGGAGATGTACAGTACCTTATGTCCCGCCGCGGACAGGTTATGGCAGACCTGTAATAACAGTGTGGATTTACCGATACCGGGGTCTCCACCTACCAGTGTCAGGGAGCCCTGCACAATACCGCCTCCCAGCACCCGGTCCAGTTCTTTGATCCCGGTGAGAGTCTTATTTTCCTCCCGGATGGTGATCTCAGACAGTACACAGGGCTCCGAAGCCTCTCTCCTGTCTCTCTTTGTGCCGTTTCCGGTATTTTTCAATTCCGTTTTGTCTATCGTCTCTTCCACGAAAGTGTTCCATTCTCTACAGCCGGGGCATTGTCCCAGCCATTTCGTGGATTCATAGCCACAGCTCTGACAGAAAAAAACGGTGACTGTCTTTCCTTTTGCCATGCTCTCTCCTCAATGGTTTTCACAAAAATAAGCCCAGGCACGAAGTACTACAATATCCTCCGTGCCTGGACTCCTTTGCAGTGCGTCCTTACGCCTCTACGATCTTAACAGGTACTTCCCCTGCTGCTTCCAGTTCCACACTCAGGCTCAGCTTGCCGCCAAGTCCGGTCTTCATGGTTCCTACGTTCTTACCGTCGATCAATACTTCGTACTCGGTGTCGTCCTTCAATCCTACGGTGATCTGGGCATCCTCGTCACCTTCTACGACGAACTCCACGCTGTTGTCAGATTCCTTGAACTCCAGCACGCTGGTTCCGGGAACAGATTCATATAAAAACATGCCGTTCTTTTCCAGCTTTGTCATCTCGTTGTAGGTCTTCACCTTCAACAGATCTCCTGCATGCTCATAATCTTCCACCTTTGCCTTCTTCGCCAGCTTGTGATTACCAAAGCTGATAGATCCGTCTACTTCAATGCGAAGTATTTCTTCCACTACTGCCATCTGTCTGTCCTCCTGAAAGTAACTGCATCCGCAATACCTCTTTCTCTTTTGTCCTTTGCGAATGGGTTCTGAAT
>CAVFMG010000113.1:0-9285 GCA_963623435.1 Odoribacter splanchnicus | reverse complement strand
CTGCCTGAATGCAAGCATTCGCAGAACGCAGTTTTGCATGGCTCTGAATAGTTACGAATATTTTAAATTGACGAGCACATGGCTGTCGGATATACTATAGGAGTATAGTACTGTAAAACAGTACTGTACGGAAAGCAGGATCCGACAGCCATGAGTAGTTTGCAAAAGAAAGAAACGTTATTAATTGTTGACGATTCAAAATTTCAAAGAGTTGTAATCAGGCAGTCTCTCGGGGAATATTTTAACTTCGCAGAGGCTGTTTCCGGTGAAGAATGCTTGAAGATCATGGAAAAAGAAAGCGATGCCATTGATCTCGTATTATTGGATCTGGTCATGCCGGGAATCGACGGTTTTGAAGTGTTGCACCGCAGGCAGGATATGGAAGGCTTTAAGGATACCCCCGTCATCGTTCTGACGAATACGGAATCCGTATCTTCTCAGTCGGAGGCTTTTGCGCTGGGAGCGGACGAATTTATTATCAAACCGGTGGATGCCCGTATCGCACTTTCCCGTATCAACAATACTCTGGGCGTAAAACGTAGATTACAGAGCAGCCGCGACGAACAGAAGGCATGGGAGACCAAGTCTCAGATCGATGAGATGACCAGTCTGTTCAATAAAATGACGGAAGAGAAGCTGATCACGAAGGCGCTGACCGAGCATGAGGATAGTCTGCATGCTCTGATGTTGATCGATATCGATAACTTTAAGTCGGTAAACGACGTCTACGGACATACCATGGGAGACCATGTCATCAGTGTCATCGCGGGAGTGATTTCCTCACAGTTCCGTAGTACCGATTATGTAGGAAGAATCGGCGGGGATGAATTCTGCGTATTGATGGCGGATATCCCTTCGAGAGAGATCGCACTGATCAAAGCAGACAATCTGGTCAGCCTTGTAAAATATAAAGAGAACTTATCCATACCGGACAATATATCCATCAGCGCGGGAGTGGCTTTCTCCGAAGCGGAGGACCATTGCTATGATGACCTGGCGACGAAGGCGGATCATGCACTGTATGTATCCAAAAAGGCAGGGAAAGGACGTTACAGCGTATACGGCGAGGAGAACCAGACACAGGGGAAGGCACAGCCGGCATTCGTGTGGTCGGGATCCCGTAATATCACCAGTATGCTGGAATTTGCCTTGCCGGATATCTTCCATCTGCAGATCATTGCCGGAATCGAAGAACTGCGGGAGAATAAGGACGATGAATCTTGGGAAAAGGCACCGCTTCTGTTTGTGGATGTAACCGAAGATACGGATAAGGGACAGGCAAAATGGCAGCAGACAGAGACACTGTCGCAGGAGATGGATCTGACGGTGATCGCCATCTGCAAAGAGGGAGATTTAGAGCAGATGAAATGTGCACTTAAAGCAGACAGGGTACAGGATCTTCTGCTGGCACCGTTAGAGGCAAACGTCTTAAAGCGTCGTGTGAAGGTCTGGAGAAAAGAGATGTAATCTATGGATTTATTTGAATATATGCGAAGCACCAATATGGAAAAAGAGGCACCACTTGCAGCGAGAATGCGCCCCCGGACTCTGGATGAGGTCGTAGGACAGGAGCATATCATCGGTAAGGATAAGCTGTTATACCGTGCCATCAAGGCGGACAAGATCAGTTCCATTATTTTCTACGGACCGCCCGGTACCGGCAAGACGACGTTAGCGAAAGTCATTGCCAACACTACCAGCGCCGAGTTCCAACAGATCAATGCCACCGTAGCCGGAAAAAAGGACATGGAAGAAGTGGTGGCGAAGGCAAAGGAATTGCAGGGAATGTACGGGAAGCGTACGATTCTGTTCATCGATGAGATCCACCGTTTTAATAAGGGGCAGCAGGATTATCTGCTTCCGTATGTGGAGGACGGTACGATCATCCTCATCGGAGCAACTACAGAGAATCCCTATTTTGAGGTGAACGGGGCTTTGATTTCCCGCTCTGTGATTTTTGAATTAAAGCCGATTCCGAAGGAAGCCATCAAGGAACTTCTGAAGAAGGCGGTCTACGATACGGAACGGGGCATGGGCGCCTACAACGGTACGATTGATGAGGATGCGTTGGATTTCCTGGCGGATATCTCTGGCGGAGATGCCAGACATGCCCTCAATGCCATTGAACTGGGCATTATGACCACACAGCCTGAGGCGGACGGGAAGATTCACATTACTCTCGATGTGGCACAGCAGTGCATTCAGAAGAGAGCGGCGAGATATGATAAGAACGGCGACAACCATTACGATACGATTTCTGCCTTTATCAAAAGTATGCGGGGATCGGATCCGGATGCGGCAGTGTACTATCTGGCAAGAATGTTAAATGCCGGAGAGAGCGTGACTTTCATCGCAAGACGCATCATGATCTGTGCGTCGGAGGATGTGGGCAATGCAGATCCCCAGGCGCTGGTGGTAGCGGTGAATGCTTCCCTGGCAGTGGAGCGGGTAGGCATGCCGGAGGCACAGATCATTCTGGCGCAGGCAGTCACCTATGTTGCTACGGCACCTAAGAGCAACCGCAGCTGTGAAGCGGTATTTCAGGCGATGCAGGAGGTACAGGCGACCGGAGATCTGCCGATTCCGACACATCTGCAGGATGCACATTATAAAGGAGCAGCAAAATTGGGACACGGAACGGGATATAAATACGCCCATGATTATCCGAATGACTATGTGGAACAGCAGTATCTGCCCTATGAATTAAGCGGCAGGGAGTTCTACCAGCCTTCGGGTAACGGGTATGAAGTGAAGATCCGCGAGCATATGGCGCGAATCAAAAAAGAAGCCACGGAGTCAGAATAACTCCGTGATTAAATATTTGTAGATTTCCTGGTTTTTCTTCTGCCAGTTATCGCAGATGGTAGCGGCAGTCTCCTCCACGGGGACGGACAGGGTGATATCCACCAGGTTGATGCCACGGTCTTTGGCGACCAGATGCGCCTCGTATTCCCCGGAGGTGGATTTATAATAATCACCGAGAACGGATACTTCGTTGCGCAGAGTGAATTCATTTTCCTGAAAATAAGTATCGATCTCTTGTTTGATGGTATCGCCGATGCGGTTCTCGAAGAAATTCAGCGTCTCTTTTCCCTCAGCGGTGATGGACAGATGGGTCCGGTTGCGAATCGACTGCGTGGCGATCATGCCGGCATCCGTCAGTTCGTTGATGACCTGCTGGAGGGTCAGGAAGTTCGTGTATTCTTTTCCCAGGATAAAATCGCTGACCTGTGCAGCGGTGAGAGGGAAAGTAACACGGTTCAGCATGTAGAGAACGATGAGTTTATATAAAGTAAGCGGATCTTGTAACATAATGTAAGTACAGCCTTTCTAAAATTAATAATTGTCTTTTGCAAACAGGTCACCCTGACGGATGTCCTGTTTTTTCATGCGGTGATGCAATTCGTTGAGAACTCTGCGCTTGTTCATGCTCCAGGTGGGAGCAATCAGCAGATTTTTCGGTCCGTCGCCGGTGACACGGTGGATCACGATATCCGGGGACAGATGGGCAAGACAGAAGATGACCAGATCGATGTAAGCATCGAAGGTCAGAACCTCGAACTTCCCCGCAAGGTAATCGTCTGCCAGATCGGTATCTTTCAGGACATGCAATAATTGCAATTTGATACCGAAAGGGTGGATGCGGTTTAAGTATTCCATGGTCTGAAGGACTTGCCTATCGGTCTCTCCGGGGAGCCCCAGAATCGTGTGGACAATAAAGGGGATCTCCAGAGCCTTCAGACCGGCACAGGCTGTCTCAAAGCAGGACAGCGGATAACCTCTGCGGATATAGCGGGCAGTCTCTTCGTGGATCGTCTGAAGCCCCAACTCGACCCATAGGAACTTGTCCGGATATTCGGCGTTTAATTTTGCAAGCAGAGCAAGCACATCAGGTCCTAAACAGTCCGGTCGGGTGGCAATGGAGATGCCGCAGACCTTCGGGTGATCCAGGGCAGAACGATACACCTTTTCCAAATAGGGGAGAGGCGCGTAAGTGTTGGTATACGCCTGAAAATAGGCAATCAGGTCATGCCCGGTTGCTTTGTCACCGAATTTTGCCATTCCTTCCGTAATCTGTTCCTGCATGGTCTTGCCTGCAATGTCCACGGCGAAATCACCGCTGCCGCCCCGGCTACAGAAGATACAGCCCCGAGTGTCCAGGGTGCCGTCCCGATTGGGACAGGACATCCGGGCATTCAGGGCTATTTTATAGCATTTATGGTGAAACGTATTTTTACAATAGGAATCCAGCGAGTAGTAGGGCTTGCCGTGCCAGTCTCTTGTAATGTCAGCGGAACACATCAGCGGATATGGCTCTTTACAGCATTTGCCACGACTTCGGCTACCTGGGGATCGAAAGCTTCCGGCATGATATTGTCATCGGAGAGCTTGTCCGCGGGCACCAGACCGGCGATGGCTTCGGCAGCAGCTAATTTCATCTCTTCAGTGATCTGGGTGGCACGACCTTCCAGGGCACCCTTGAAGATACCGGGGAATGCGACGACGTTGTTCACCTGGTTGGGAAAATCACTGCGTCCGGTTCCAACGACCCGGGCACCGGCAGCTTTTGCCACGTCCGGCATGATCTCGGGAACGGGATTCGCCATGGCAAACAGGATGGAATCGTGATTCATGGAAGCTACCATCTCGGGAGTGACGATGTTGGGAGCGGAGACACCGATGAAGATGTCGGCACCCTTCAGGGCATCCGCCAGAGTTCCGGTCTCGTTATTTAAGTTGGTCACTTCGGTCATTTTCTGCTGCATCCAGTTCAGTCCCTCGGTATCCTTGGAGACGATGCCGACCTTATCACACATGATGATATTGGGGAAACCGTAGGTCAGAAGCAGCTTGGTGATAGCCACACCGGCACTTCCGGCACCGTTTACCACCACGCGGCAGTCTTCCTTTTTCTTACCGACTACTTTCAAGGCATTGATGACACCGGCGAGTACGACGATGGCAGTACCATGCTGGTCGTCGTGGAATACAGGGATGTCCAGGATCTCCTTCAGGCGTTCTTCAATTTCGAAGCAACGGGGAGCGCTGATGTCCTCCAGATTGATGCCGCCGAATCCCGGAGCCAGATAGGTTACTGCCTTGATGATCTCTTCGGTATCCTGGGTATCTAAGCAGATGGGAACAGCGTTCACATTGCCGAATTCCTTAAAGAGGACTGCCTTGCCTTCCATAACGGGCATGGCTGCATAGGGTCCGATGTTGCCAAGTCCCAGAACGGCGCTTCCGTCAGATACAACGGCTACGGTGTTGGCTTTCATGGTATATTTGTAAGCAGCTTCCTTATCCTGTGCGATTACCTTGCAGGGCTCCGCAACACCGGGAGTATATGCAATCGCCAGATCCTCACGGGTCTTTACGGGAGTCTTGGAGACGGTCTCTAATTTGCCGTTCCATTTTTCGTGCATCAGTAACGCTTTTTCGTTGGTTGTCATGACAATACCTCTTTCTTTATTGATAGTAGATACAGATAAAATCGATATCACGTTATGAACTATGATATAATAGAATCCGGTACTTCGCAAGGATTTGTAAAAAAATAATTTTGGGACTTCCTATTTCAGGAAAAATATATTATAATAGGCACAGATGTAGTTTTAATATCTTTTTAATCCATCGACACATCAGGATAGATCAGGTGTAATTCCCCTAAGTGAACAGTTTGCAGAGTATATAAGAATACAGGAGGAGCATATGAGGGAAAAATATGAATCACTAGCATTAGTGCAGTTAAAGGAACTGGCAAAAGTACGTGGTCTGAAGGGTACTTCCACAATGAAAAAGGCGGAGTTGGTAGAAGCCATGCTGGCAGAGGACGAACGCCTGAAAAAAGAGGAAGAGGCGAAAGTGGCTGCAGCCAGACAGGAAGCGGTGAAAAATGAAGAGCCTCAAAAGCAGGAGGGAACAGAACGTTCTGCCAGACAGGAGCGGAACAGCTACCGACAGAAAATGCAGGAGAGCGGTGCTGCGGAGAATGTCGGCGTAAGAAGCGAAGCTTATACGAAGGAGCGTTCTTTTAATCCGAATAACGTGGCTTATGATGAGAGCCAGTATCCCAAGGAATTAGACAGCGGTATCGAAGCAAGCGGTATCTTAGAGGTTATGCCGGACGGTTACGGATTTATCCGCTGTGAGAATTACATGCCCGGTGAGAACGATGTCTATGTGGCACCCAGTCAGATCCGTCGTTTCGGACTGAAGACCGGTGATATCTTAAAGGGTAACAAGAGAATCAAGACCCAGCAGGAGAAGTTCAGCGCGCTGTTGTTCGTTAAAAGTATCAACGGTTATACCGTAGAAGAGTCTGCCAAGAGAATGGCATTCGAGGACATGACTCCGATCTTCCCGGATGAGCGTATCAAAATGGAGACACCGGGATGCAGCGTGGCAATGAGAGTTATGGATCTGGTGAGCCCTGTCGGTAAGGGACAGCGTGGTATGATCGTATCCCCGCCCAAGGCAGGTAAGACCACCTTACTTAAGGAAGTGGCAAAGTCCATCTTAAGCGGTAATCCCAAGATGCACATGCTGATCCTGCTGATCGATGAGCGTCCCGAGGAAGTTACCGATATTAAGGAAGCTATCCACGGAGACAATGTGGAAGTCATCTACTCTACGTTCGATGAGCTTCCCGAGCATCACAAGAGAGTATCCGAGATGGTGATCGAGCGTGCAAAGCGTCTCGTAGAACATAAAAAGGATGTCGTGATCCTGCTCGACAGTATCACCCGTCTGACCAGAGCGTACAACCTGGTGGTTCCCCCCAGTGGACGTACTCTGTCCGGTGGCCTCGATCCCGCAGCACTCCATATGCCCAAGAGATTCTTCGGTGCAGCCCGTAACATGCGAGAGGGCGGAAGCCTGACGATCCTGGCGACCGCACTGGTAGAGACCGGAAGTAAGATGGACGACGTAGTATACGAGGAATTCAAGGGAACCGGTAACATGGAAATGGTTCTGGACAGAAAGCTGTCCGAGAAGCGTATCTTCCCTGCCATCGACCTGGCAAAATCCGGCACCAGAAGAGAAGATCTGCTGTTGACTCCGGAAGAACTGGAAGCCATCAATATCATGCGTAAGGCACTGAACGGATTGAAGCCCGACGAAGCTACCGATCGGATCCTAGATATGTTCTCCCATACCCGCAATAATGTAGAATTTGTGAATATGGTGAAGAAGAATCGCTTCATTTAAGTTTGATTTAATTATCGCAAAAAATGTTAAAATAAGTCTTGCACCGTATCTTCTCTTATGGTACAATAATACCGCTGTTTGTGGTTCCATAAGCAGTGAGGATGAGAACAAGAACTTATACACGACATTTTTATAGAGAGGTGAAAGAAATGAAAGAAGGAATCCATCCCGCTTACTACCAGGCAACTGTAACCTGCAACTGTGGTAACACATTTGTAACCGGCTCCACCAAGCCCGAGCTTCACGTAGAAGTTTGCTCCAAGTGTCATTCATTCTACACTGGCCAGCAGAAGTCTGCAAGAACCGATGGCCGTATTGATAAGTTCAATAAGAAATACGGTGTTAAATAAGATTGCGAGCGAAAGGTTGAGGTATTCGTATCTCAACCTTTTCTTGTTACAGATTTTATCTTTTATAAGGATGAGATTTTATGGCTAGAAGAAAGAGTCGTTATTCCGGGATCGGCGGACAGGCGGTGCTGGAAGGCGTTATGATGAAAAATAAAGAAAAATACGCGGTAGCGGTTCGTAAGCCGGACGGCGAGATCGAAGTGGAAGTGGAGACTTACCAGGGACTGGCGCATGGCAGCAAGATTAAGGAACTTCCCTTTGTCCGCGGTATTTTTAATTTCCTGGATTCACTGATCCTGGGAACGAAAGCTTTGAATTATTCCGCTTCCTTTTATGAAGAAGAGGATGGCAGGGAGACGAAGTTCGATAAGGCAATGGATAAAATGAGCGGCGGCAACGGCGAAAAGCTGCTGTCCGGTATCGTGACGGTGATCTCTGTCGTACTGGCAGTAGGCATTTTTATTGTGCTTCCTTATTTTATTTCTTCTCTGTTTGAGAGTTTTATCCGGAATCGTTCGCTGATGGCGATCATCGAGGGGGTGATCCGTATTGCCCTGTTTTTACTGTATGTATGGGGCATCAGCGCCATGAAAGATATTCGCAGACTGTACCAGTATCACGGTGCGGAACACAAATGTATCAACTGTATTGAGAAGGGCAGACCCCTTACGGTGCACAATGTGATGCGCAGCTCCAGACTGCACAAGCGGTGCGGTACCAGCTTTATTTTCTTTGTCATGCTGGTAAGTATCGTACTGTTTTTCTTTATTCAGGTGGATAACGTAGCGGAGAAAGTAATTCTTCGTATTCTGCTGATGCCTGTTGTGGCAGGAATCTCTTATGAGATCATCCGTCTGGCAGGACGCACGGATAATATATTTATCAAAATCCTGTCTGCTCCCGGTATGTGGATCCAGCGTATGACCACGAAGGAACCGGACGAAAGCATGGCAGAGGTGGCAATCGCTTCCGTAGAAGCAGTATTCGACTGGAAGAAATATTTACAGGATACTTTCGGTTATGAGATCGATGAAAGCTGGATGAAGGACGAACCTTCCCAAGAGCCAGAGGATTAAGATGACTTACCGGGAATGTTATGAAAAAGGCTGCCGCACTTTGCGGGCAGAGGGAATCGAAGAAGCCACACTGGATGCGAGACTTTTATTGGAAGCGGTATGCGGTACGAACCGCAATGATCTGCTGGTGCACGGCGAACAGCCGGTGACTCCGGAGGCGGAGGAAAAGTACTTCGGCTGGATCGGACAGCGGGCGGAGCACATTCCGTTACAACAGCTGATCGGAGAACAGGATTTCATGGGACTAACCTTTGCCGTCAATGAGCATGTGCTGATCCCGAGACAGGATACCGAGATCCTGGTGGAGGAAGTACTGAAGGAACTCCATGACGGAATGCGGGTGTTAGACATGTGTACGGGATCCGGCTGCATTCTGTTGAGTCTTCTGCATTACAGCAACGACTGTGAAGGACTGGGTGTGGATCTGTCTGCCGAGGCACTGGAAGTGGCGAAGCGGAATGCGGAGAAGGTGCTTCCCCCGGAAAAAACGGAACAGGTGCATTTTTTACAGAGTGATCTGTTTGAAAAGGTGGATGGCAAATTCGAAATCATCGTGTCGAACCCGCCTTACATTGCCAGCGCGGAAGTGGAGAAGCTGATGCCGGAGGTACGGGATCATGAACCCCGGATGGCTCTGGACGGTACGG
>CAVFMG010000112.1:2229-9376 GCA_963623435.1 Odoribacter splanchnicus | reverse complement strand
GCTATATTGGGGACGGGAGTATTCATCATACGAGGGGTAATTATGAACGAAGTATTTGAGATCGTAAAGACGGGAACGGAATTTTTCTGCAATCATCTGGTATTTTTTAATATGCTGTTGGCTATTATGATCGTCTTTTTCCAGAGACGGGATCCGAAGAGTGTGTGGGCGTGGCTGCTTTTGCTGTATTTTATTCCGGTGCTGGGGTTCGTATTTTATCTGCTGCTGGGACAGGACATGCATAAGCGGAAAATGTTCCGGATCAAAGAGGTGGAGGATCACATCAGCAAGGATATCCGGCAGCAGGAGTATCGACTGCGCTCCCGGGATGCCGGGGAACTGGATGAAAATATCCGGGGATATGAGGACCTCGTCATGTATAACCTGGAGACCGGAGAATCGGTGCTGACGAAGGATAATGACGTGGATATCTTCATCGACGGCAATGAGAAGTTCCGGGCGCTGATGGAAGATCTGCGAAATGCCAAGCATTTTATTCATATCCAGTACTACATTATTAAAAACGATGTGCTTTTTAACCAGATCAAGGATATCCTGATCGAGAAAGCGGCGCAGGGTGTGGAAGTAAGAGTCCTGTTCGATGCCATGGGATGCCGTTCCGTGCGGCACAGCTATTGGAAAAAGCTGAATGAAAAGGGCGTACAGACGGCTGAATTTTTCCCGGCGATCCTGCGGAGACTTCAGCTGCGTATCAATTATCGCAATCACCGTAAGATCGTGGTCATCGATAATAAAGTGGCATATGTGGGCGGATTTAATGTTGGAAAGGAATACATTGATCTGGACGAGCGGTTTGGGCATTGGAGAGATACCCATCTGCGGATCCGCGGAAGTGCGGTGATGAGTCTTCAGGTACGGTTTATCCTGGACTGGAATTATGCGGCGGGGGAGAACCTGTTTTCCCTAAAAGAACTGTTTTGCGGGATGGAATCCGGTACGAGGGATTTCTGTGATACACAGATCATCAGCAGCGGACCGGACAAGACGACCCAGCAGATCCATGACAATTATCTGCGGCTGATCCATAAGGCAGAGAAGAGCATTTATATTCAGACCCCGTATTTTATTCCCGATGAGGCAATATTGAATGCATTGATGATCGCAGCGAAGTCCGGCATTGAGGTGAACATCATGATTCCCTGTATGCCGGATCACCCGTTTGTCTACTGGGCGACTTATTCTTATATCGGCGACATGGTCATGGCGGGGGCGAATTGCTACACATACAATAACGGGTTCCTCCACAGCAAGGGCATGATTGTAGACGACAGGGTTCTCTGCTACGGAACCGCAAATATGGATATTCGCAGTTTTGCATTGAATTTTGAAGTAAATGCGGTGATCTATGATGAGAAAAAAGCAAAGGAAATGGTGGAAATTTTCCGAAAAGACCTGGAGGTCTGCCGGCAGATCACACCGGATTATTATGCCGGAAGGAATCTGAAGATTCGTATCAAAGAGCAGGCCTGCCGCTTATTGTCACCCTTGTTATAGCCCCGGGGATGTGTTATAATGGGCGGTGCTACAATGCTTTTATGCATAAACGGCAGTAAGAGAAAGGTATAGGAAATAATTAAATGAAGAAAAAGACATTAGGACTTCTGGCAGCAGTGTTAAGCGTGTGCATGCTGGCAGGCTGCGGAGCAAAGGATACAGGAGACAGCACCGGGACTGCAACCGGAACAGAAAGTACTGTATTGAAAGATATGGATGTGGACAAGTATGTGACCCTGGGAGAATACAAGGGACTGACAGTATCCGTAGACACCGTGGAAGTAGATGAGGACGAGTGGGATACTCTGGTGAATAACGTATACTATGGCAACATTACCGCAGATAACGGCGGCATCATGGATCGTGCCGTAGAGACCGGAGATACTGTAAACATCGACTATGAGGGCAAAAAGGACGGTGTTGCATTTGATGGCGGTACCGCACAGGGATATGATCTGACTATCGGTTCCGGCAGTTTTATCGATGGCTTTGAAGACGGACTGATCGGCGTGATGCCCGGCGAGACCGTGGATCTGGATCTTACCTTCCCGGAGAGCTATGGAAATTCCGATCTGGCAGGACAGGCTGTAGTATTTACGGTAACGGTAAATTATATTCAGCCCGCACAGGATGGGGAATTAAGCGATGAAATCATCAGTAATTTCGGCATCGACGGTGTGACCAATGAGGAAGAACTTCGTCAGTACGCATATGACTATCTGTATGACAATGCACAGCAGAACTACGACAGCAATGTAGAGCAGGCAGTTATGGATGCATTTATGGCAAATAATACCTTTACCTCCGTACCGGATGCGCTGGTACAGAAGTATTCCGATGCAGCCGAGAGCAGTATTACTTCCATGGCATCCGCTTACGGTGTGGACGGAGACACCTTTACCCAGTATTATTACGGACAGGATCTGGAGACTTTCCTGTCTACCTATTCCGAGGAGGCAGCCAAGCAGGATATCGCATTGCAGGCAGTAGCCAACAGAGAAGACCTGAATATCAGCGATGAGGAACTGGATCAGATGCTGCAGGAGCGTGCAACAGCAGCCGGTTATGACACCATTGAGGAGTATATCGGCGAGACTTCCAAGGAAGACTACAGAGAGTATTTTCTCTATGATAAGGTGATGGATTATCTGGTAGAGAATGCACAGATCACCAACAATTAAAACAGCATGTGACCGGCGAATAGGATGCGGGCCGGTTCAGATAGAGCACGTCGCAGCGTGCGGATAGGAAAGATTATGGAATTAACAGACATCAGAGAACTTCATCGGGAAAAGGACGTCTATATCGGTAAGGAGATCACCGTAGGCGGCTGGGTGAGGAACAATCGTGACTCCAAAAACTTCGGTTTCCTGGTGATCAACGACGGAACCTTTTTTGAGCCTTTACAGGTAGTATATGGCGACGGACTTTCTAATTTTCAGGAGATCTGCAGGATCAACGTTGGTGCGGCAGTAGTGATCCGCGGCACCATCGTGGCTACGCCTGAGGCAAAGCAGGCATTTGAGATGCAGGCAGCGGAAGTGATCGTGGAAGGACCTTCTACTGCAGATTATCCTTTACAGAAAAAGAGACACTCCTTCGAGTATCTGCGTACTATCTCTCATTTAAGAGCACGTACCAACACGTTCCAGGCAGTGTTCCGTGTCAGATCCCTGATCGCTTATGCGATCCACACCTTCTTCATGGAGAGAGGATTTGTCTATGTGCATACTCCTCTGATCACCAGTAGCGACTGTGAAGGCGCCGGCGAGATGTTCCAGGTGACCACTCTGGATCTGAACAATGTACCCAAGACTGACGACGGCAAGGTAGATTATACCCAGGACTTCTTCGGCAAGCCCGTTAACCTCACCGTAAGCGGACAGCTGGATGTAGAGACTTATGCTTTCGCATTTAAGAACGTATATACTTTCGGACCGACCTTCCGTGCAGAGAATTCCAATACCACCCGTCATGCGGCAGAGTTCTGGATGATCGAGCCGGAGATCTGTTTTGCAGACCTGAAGGATGATATGATCCTGGCAGAGAGCATGTTAAAATATGTTATTCGTTATGTGCTGGAGAATGCTCCGGAAGAGATGGCGTTCTTCAACCAGTTCGTAGATAAGGGACTGATCGAGAGATTACAGCATGTGGTAAATTCCGATTTCGGTCATGTGACTTACACTGAGGCTATTAAGATCCTGGAGAAGCATAACGACGAGTTCGATTATAAAGTATTCTGGGGATGCGATCTGCAGACAGAGCATGAGAGATATCTGACTGAGAAGGAATTCAAGAGACCTGTATTCGTAACCGATTATCCGAAGGAGATCAAGGCTTTCTATATGAAGCTGAACGAGGACGGCAAGACCGTAGCTGCCATGGATTGTCTCGTACCCGGTATCGGCGAGATCATCGGCGGCAGCCAGCGTGAGGACAACCTGGAGATCCTGGAGAAGCGTATGGACGAATTGGAACTGAACAAGGAAGATTACCAGTTCTATCTGGATCTGCGCCGTTATGGTTCCGCACGTCATGCAGGCTTCGGACTGGGCTTCGAGCGTTGCGTAATGTATATTACCGGAATGGGCAACATTAGAGACGTTATCCCGTTCCCTCGTACTGTTAATAACTGTGACCTGTAATATATCCGGAGTAACGTATCATTTTGAAAGATATGCGTTGGATGCTTGCATACATAAGCATATCTGACAAAATGTATGTTACGAAGTAACCACATGAGCAAAAGGTGAGCATCGCAGATGCGATTTTGCGAATGGGGTACTCCGGATATAGGAATGATGGAGTAATTTTACCTATGAAGAAAAAAACCACTGGCAGAAAAGTGAATAACGTGAAGAGAAGACTTGTGAGTGCTCTTCTTCTGGCAGCGGTAACGCTGACAGCTACCGGGTCTGTATGGGAATCCTCTGCGGAGACGGTGCAGGCGGCACCTTCCATGAGTGATCTGCAGAACAGCATCAGCAACCATCAGAATCAGCTGAATAATATCAATAGCCAGATCAATTCCTTGCAGGATGAGCAGGATCTGGTGCAGGAGAAAATTGATGACCTGAATGCAGAGATCATCAATACCATGACAAGTATCGGGATGAAGGAAGATGAGATCGCATCGAAGGAGACGGAACTTGCCGACAAGCAGGTACAGATCGATCAGACCCAGGAAGAATACAATATTGCCAAGGAGCAGGAAGAAAAACAGCACGACGATATGATCACACGTATGCGGATGATGTATGAGAATGATTCCTCGGAAAATTACGTAAATCTTCTGTTGCAGGGCGGTGGCTTGAGCGGCATGTTGAACCGGATGGACTTCGTGGAGAGTGTCTACGAATACGACCGCCAGAAGCTGCAGGAATACGAAGAGACCAAGGAACAGGTGCTGGCGCTGTGGAATCAGTTGGAGGAAGAGAAAACTCAGCTACAGGCGGATAAAGACCAGCTGGAAGCTGATAAAGCCGACTTGGAGAGTCAGAAATCCGAACTGGATGTAATGCTTGCGAAGAAAAAGCAGGAATCTGCTAACTACGATGCCGAGATCAAAAAGGCAAAGCAGGAGGCTTCCGTAGCGAAGGCACTGCTGCAGCAGGAACAGAAACAGTTAAAACAGCTGCAGGCGCAGGCACAGCAGGGCAACACTGCGGCAGCTACCGGCAACTATACGACCACGAATTATACCTCGGTCATTGACAATGCGTCCGGCAGTGATATGGGTAAGCGTCTGGCAAAATACGCCTGCCAGTATATCGGCAATCCTTATGTGGCAGGAGGCACCAGCCTGACCAACGGTGCAGACTGTTCCGGATTTACTTTCCGGATATACAGTGACTTCGGCTACAGTATTCCCCGTACATCCTATGAGCAGCGAAGCTGCGGTACCGGTGTGGACTACAGCAATGCACAGCCAGGAGATCTGATCTGCTATGAAGGACATGTGGCTATGTATATCGGTGGAGGCTTGATTGTACATGCCAGTACCCAGCGTACCGGAATCAAAGTCAGCAACGCAAATTATCGCCAGATCTTAGCAGTGCGACGGATCGTTTAGAGTGGATCAGTATTCATGTTTGACATTCAAAAATCCCTTGTTTTCGCGGAAAACGAGGGATTTCTTTATGCCGTCACATCTCATTTTCGTCAAAATATCCAAAATATATCCTTGGTGAAATCGCATATAGACAAAGCAAAAAAACTATGTTAGGGTGGAATTATTCCAAATACGACAGGGTTTGGAACGGTTATAACTTTCTGAAACAAGAATTTCTGATAGACTATTCGGTCGAGATTTCCAATTTTTTGAACAGGTACCTTTTATTTTTGTGCGCAAATTTAGGAAAATCATGGGGGATAAATGACATACGAAGAATTTAAAAAGGAATTATGCCGGAACGTACAGAATATGGAAACGGCACAGGACAAGACCATATGCCTGCTGGAACAACATATGGTATGTTCCGAGCCCACGACAGTTCACATTATGAATATCATGAACCGCTGTATGTACGGAAGAGACAATATGCTGATTAAGGATGATATGCTGTGTGCATTATGGATCCGACAGGGAAGAGAATATGTGCAGCACTGGCTGGTGCGGCCGCTGTATGAACGATACGGACAGGAAGGATGGCAGAGCATTCTGCCTGAGATCTCGACAGGTCTTACGGATTGTGAAGAAGAGGCACCCTTTACGGGAGACACATTAAGCTATGCGGCATGCAGAAGCCATATGATCATACGTCCGATGAATTATGCCAGATATCAGCAGGAACTCGGGAATGCTATCTATCGTAAAATCGGAGATATGGCGTTGGTACTGCACCTGATGACCTGTGAGAAATGCGGGAGCAGTCTGACCATCCGGCTGTCCGGCGATACGGTACGCCCATGGAGACTTACGAAACAGCAGCTGCTAACGGAAGCTTTGATGAACAGCTGCCGCAAGATGCCGCCCAGACTGTTTTTAGGGGAGGATTGCCGTAAGGATTTCCCTTATGAGGAAGGAATCCTACTGCCGGAGGAGGAAGGACTGCCGACGATGATTCACCCGGGGAACCGCAGAGAGGGGCACCGGGGGTATCTCGTGACTACCACGGAGAGAGTGAACGGAGCGGTGGCTTTTTTCTATCCGGGAGTAAAGGACATCCTGGCGGAGAAAATGGGCGGAGATTACTATGTCGCCTTTCCCAGCGTCCATGAGGCAATCATTCATCCGGTACACTGCATCAATGTCCGGGAGATCCGCACCTCCGTGCAGCGCATCAATGCCGTCTACGGAGGGGGAGAGACACTGTCGGACCGGACCTTCTGCTACCATAAGAACCGGAGACTGCTGCAACTACTGTAAAATGGCTTGTAATGAAAGAACATAATCGCTATACTATTATATATCATAGAAAAGGCGGTGGAGAGGATGGAACCAATGACAGATAATGAATTAAAGAGTATTTTGATAGAACAGTATACAAATCTACAGCGCATTAAGAAGGCAAATGGAGATACTGTAAATACAGAATTGGATTATCAGATTAAAACAACGACCGCTAAATTGGCATCAATGAGCGTGAATGTAGAGGATTTGAATTTATAGATGAAACAATTGACAGAG
>CAVFMG010000112.1:0-2219 GCA_963623435.1 Odoribacter splanchnicus | reverse complement strand
AAAAAAGATAAAATATATATAGAAGTGATACGCCTGATGGCAATCATGATGGTACTGTATTGCCATACTTCGGTGAATGGATTGTTGTACTTCCAGTTGGGAAAAGGTAACCGCAGCAGCCAACTGGCGATTTTCGTTTATCCGTTGGCAGCAGGTTGTGTCAAACTGTTTTTTATGATTTCCGGGGCATTATTGTTACACAAGACGGAGAGCATCGGAACGGTTCTTCGAAAGAGATTTTCCCGATTCTTCCTGGTGACGATAGTAGTCGTGCTGGCATATTATCTGCTGGAAGAAGAGAATCTGTCGGTAAAGGGATATTTTAATGCGCTGTACAGCGGAGGAAGCCTTACCCAGCACTGGTTTCTCTATGCCTATTTATCTTTTTTGCTGATTCTGCCATTTTTACAGCGCCTGGCAGCAGGTATCTCAGAAGATAGATTTTACTGGTATCTGTGGGGAATGGGAATATTGTTTGAGTTGGGATTACCGGCGTTTCAGCAGATCATCGGATTTGACCCGGTGGGACTGAATGTCCCTGTCTTAGAGCAAATTGTATTTTATCCGATGCTGGGATATTTTCTGGACAGCCGAGTGATCCCTGAAATCAGGGAATCCCGTAACAGAAAGTGGATCAGCCTTAGTGTGGCAGCAGGGTTGCTCCTGGCACTTACGGTGGCTTATTTTTTGGATTGGCAATCTTTGGCTTCTGCTGGGTCACTTGCGTATGCGTCCTGGTTCCATGGAATTGTGATTCCGGGTATATATCTTTTGACAGGGCTACTGTTTGCCGGAATCCGGCAGGATGATCTGCCTGGTAAGATACTTACCTTCCTGGGAAGCGGTGTATTCGGCACCTATTTGCTGGAACAGCTGATCCGCGACCGTCTGTTTTTCCTGCTGAAAGATTGGGTCTACAAAATTCCGGAATACATTGCCTGCTGGCTGTGGATACTGGTGTGCGTGATCTGTGGTATTCTCATTACGAATTTGTTGAAACTGATTCCGATCGTGAGAAAATATTTATAGCACATGATATATAAAAGGACATCTTGCAAATGCAGGATGTCTTTTTGCTAAATTATTCTATTCAAGAGAACCTTGGAATGATAAACTAATGATAGGGCGAATGAATAGCACTTAAAATACAGTAATGGGGGAATTGTATGGGAGACAGTATTACATTAAAACAAAATGGGGATATTCGATCCGGAGAAAACAAAACGGACTTGGAAGAACTTGCCGAAGGACTGTTGGCAGATGCAAGAGAACAGATAAATGCAGACACGACATTGAGCGTGCCCATTGCGCAGCTGGCTACGCTTGGCTCCGGTGTAGCCTCACTGGTACCTTTTTTCAATACAGTCAGTACCACGGTAACGGTGGGAAGCCAGGGACTGTATACATTGGCGAATGCAGCAACGGGGGATGCATTAAAAGTCGCAAGGAACGGTAACTTTTGGGGCGCTCTTAAAACGGTAGACGGAGGCTCAAAATTCGCACAGTTTCAGGAGGCAGGTCCGTTGTCTGCAGTGGCAAAAACTACTTTCGTGAATCCGGCGATAATGATGATGGCAGTGGCTCTTTTTTCTGTAGAACAGCAGTTGGGCAATATTACGGAAATGGAACGACAGATTATTTCCTTTCTGGAGATTGACAAGGAATCGGAAATAGAAGCGGATGTGGAAACGCTGATGAATATCGTTAAAAACTATAAGTATAATTGGGATAACGAGCATTATATTGCGAGTAATCACAAAATGGTCCTTGATATTCAGAGAACTGCAAGAAAAAACATGAACAGTTATCAGAAGAAAGTGAGCGAGGAGACGGTCAGGTCGAGACAGTTCTTTTTTTCACAGATAAATGTAAAATCCACTATGGCTGATTTGGAAAAGAAATTCAAATATTACAGGTTGTCTCTTTATACCTTCTCTTTGGCATCATTGACGGAAATCATGCTTGGAGGAAACTTTAGAGAAGAATATGTAAGCGGAGTAAGGGATGAAATCCGGGGAATGTCGGAGCAATACAGGGATCTTTTCAGTTGTTGCTCGATATATCTTGAAAATATCAGTAACACTTCCTTGGAGACAAAAGTACGAAAAAGCTTTGGCAATGCGGAAAAGGAAATAGGCAGATTGGCAGGAAACCTTCCACGCATCAAAGAAGGTACAGCGGAGAAAGTCCTGTGGGAGCAAGGCACTAGATTAAAAAAC
>CAVFMG010000111.1:0-9421 GCA_963623435.1 Odoribacter splanchnicus | reverse complement strand
TTTTTATTCTGTTCATTTAATAAATCTGCCGGTAAAATATCGGGGTTTTGTTCAAACCAGATATGGTATAACTCATGTGCTGCCGCAAAGACCTGACAATCCATAGAAATAGAAGAATTAATAGCTACAAAAGGCTTTTCCAGAGCAGTATCATCTCTGGAGCCGCTGATCCGGGTAAATCCCCATGGAGCATCCTGTCCAAGGGGATAGTAAATAACCCGCGCATACATACTTAGTATGGAAAAAATCTGTGTTCCGATAATATCGTTCGTTTTACTGCATAGTCCCAGTTTTTCTTTTGCGAGATTTCTGATCTCTCTTACTTCCAGTTCATTCAGTTCATTTGTCATTTAGTACCCCTTCCAACATATGGATTTCATCAATAGCTTCTCTGATCCGGTTGATTTTTTGTAAAGTGTCCTCATCCTGTACCGTTCCCATAAAACTTAAGCTGTCCGGTGCAGCATTTCTGTCTCCTACTGTCAACAAATCGTCCACAGACACTCCCAATACCTGAGCTATCTCTGCAATTTCCTTTACATTAATAGCTTTATTCCCCTTTACGATTTTGTTCACGACCTGCTTGGAGATTCCCAACGCCTCTGCAAGATTTTGTTGCGTCATCCCCCGTTCCTCTAAAAAGTGCTGTATATTATTTCCTACCTGTGCAAAATCCATGGCATACATAGTTCTAACCTCCGTTTACACAGTTAGTATAACAAGTTCTCCGTCTGGAATCAACATTTTATTGACTTATATGTTTCTTGAATTGTCATTCCGTTGACTGTGTAAGTTTTACTCATACTTCTCCAGATAGAAGGAATACAGGATCCGCTCCTTCACGGGCAGCTGCATGAGTTTCCGCAGTGCCTCCTCGTAGTACTGGATCTGGACGCTGTAGCGGTTCCAGAGGGCTTGCAGGGAGTCGATCACATCGGTCTTGTAGTCTAACAGGACGATCTCACCGTCTTCTATGAAAAAGACGTCGATGATACCCTGAATGAGCACCTTCTCTCCCTCGGGAAGCTCGGAATCTAGACGTTTCGCATCAATGCCCAGCACGAAGGGCTGCTCTCTGTACAAAAGTCCCTGCTCCTGCGCCCGCCACATGCGGTACGCCAGTTCCTGTTCCAGGAAATGCTGGATCTTCTTAAGATTCACCGCCTGGGCATATTCTTCCGTCAGGCGTAACGACGCAGTCTCCCGCTGCAGGAATTCTTCCAGCCGTTTCCGCAGTCTCTCAGGATCCAGTCCCTCACAATACGCCGCATAATCCCCGGGACATTCCGTGAACAATCCCGATTCGATAAATACATACGTAAAATCCAACAGCTCCATGACACGGTGGAAGGCACTTCCCCTGACAGCTCCGCTGACCTTCTCCTGCTCTCTGCGGAATGCCGGGATGTAGGGCACCACTTCCTTTTCCTCAAAGGTATGGAACGCCGCTTCGTCCTTCTCCGCCATGGCTGCGATCTTAAGCTCCGACACCGTCGTCTTGGTGTACAGCTTCTGCAGTCCGGAATAGGGATATTGATAAGCAAAACGCTCCTGTAACTTCGAAAGTTTTCTTGCATTTTCTTCCGGATCTCCGGGTAAAAATGTCTCTCCGTCCGCTACCCGCTGCAGTTCCTCCCTGCGGTCACCCATGCGCAGCTGCTCTCCGAACTCCTCCGCCGCCAGGTCTTCCTCTCCCATAACGGTAACCGCGATCCCGGTAGAAGGAAGGATCGGCAGCAGGAAATCCATATAGTTTGCCGCCTCGCAGAAATCCAGATAGGTCAGCTTCTCCTGCCCGGTCATCTGTGCCAGCTCCCATTTTTCGTCGGCTTTGTCCATGACAGAAGTTAAGATCAGCTTCTCTCTTGCTCGGGTCAGCGCCACGTAGAGCACCCGCAGTTCCTCCGCCAGGCTGTCTTCCTTCATTTTCGCTGACAGTACTGCCCGCCTCAGTGTCTTATTTTTGATCCGGCGTCCGGGATTCACATAATCTACCGCCACGCCCAGGTCCATATCCACGATCAGGGACTGGTTCGCATCCTGCATATTAAAGCGCTTAGACAGTCCGGAGACAAATACCACCGGGAATTCCAGACCCTTACTTTTATGGATGCTCATGATCCGCACCACATCGGCATTTTCATCCAAAGTATCCGCCTCGCCGTAATCCACGTCGTATTTTTCCAGCTGCTCCATATAACGGATAAAATGAAACAGTCCGAAATAACTGGTCTTCTCGAAGGCAGACGCTTTCGTCAGCAACATCTCCACGTTGGCACGGCGTTTGCTGCCGGCGGGAAGTGCCGTCACATAATTCAGATAATCATAATCATCCAGGATCCGCTGCAGTAGATCTCGGATAGAGGTAAAAGGCGTCAGGTCACGGTAATGATCAATGCGCTCTAAGAAGACCTTCGCTTTCTGCGAAAGTTCTGACTCTGCCGCGTCGACAGACACTTCCTGCTGTAATGCCTCGTACAAGGTCATCCGCTTTCTGGAATGCCCTTCGCCACCGCTGCGGATCTGCGCGATTTCCTCCTGGGTAAAACCTCCGAAGACGGACTGCATCACGCCAAACAGCGGAATATCCTGTCTCGGGTTATCCAATACTCGCAAAAACTGCAGCAGCTCCTGCACCTCCAGTGCCCCGAAATATCCGGTCTTGGAAGTGATGTAGACAGGGATTCCCTGCTGTTCCAGTATCTTTTTAAATTCTTCGTCCCAGCCACTGGTGGTCCGAAGCAGAATGACCATATCCGAATACCGCACCGGGTGCAGTTCCCCTGTGGATTTTTCCATGACTTTCAGCGTTTTCTTTAACTGTCGGATCTTAACCGCAATTGCCATGGCTTCCAGCTGCCTTACATTATTTCCATTACCATGATTACTGTTATCTTCGCTTTCCGGCTTCCGGATCAGCAAAGCTTCACTGTCGTACGCGGGATTCTCTGCCGCGGGATAGGTCGCCCCGGGATACAGTGCCGCCTTGTCATCGTAGGCGATACCGCCAATCTGGCGGCTCATAATACGGGAAAATACATCGTTTACCGCATCCACCACCTGCAACCGGCTCCGGAAATTTTTCGCCAGGTCGATCCGGCACAGATCCCCGGTCTCCTGATAGGTGTCGTATTTTTCCAGGAACAGCTCCGGTCTCGCCAGACGGAATTTGTAAATGCTCTGCTTCACATCGCCTACCATGAAGCGGTTGTAATGTTCCTCCGCTTCCCCGGAGATGGCGCTTAGCAAATACTCCTGCACCAGGTTGCTGTCCTGGTACTCATCAATTAGGATCTCCTGAAAATACTGACGGTACTCCAGCGCCACATCGCTGGGCGTAATGCCGTCTTCCTGTTTTAACAGAATCTGCAGGGCATAATGCTCCATATCGGAAAAGTCGATCAGATGCCTCTCCTGTTTGGCTGCAAGGAGTCTTCGGTCGAACTCCAGCACCAGATCAAGCAGCATCCGCAACGGCTCTCTGCAGGCTTTTCCCTGCTCCACCACCAGTGCTAACGGTGTCTTAAAATAGCTCTCTGAAAGGTCGCTTAAGGTATCCTTCACGCTGTTTCGGATCGCCTTTGCCAGTTCTCTCTTGGCAGGATCCACACTGTCATCCTTTTTGGAAGGGAGTCTTGCGAAGGTCACGGCAGGAATTCTCGCCGCCTGTTCTTCGAGATCTATGCAATCTGCCAGCCGCTCCAGCTGTTCAATCTCCGCCTCCGTCAGTTCCCCATACATATAGGGACCGTCCGGCAGTTCACACAGGCGCTTTACTTCCCGCAGTCTCTCCAGACACCCCTGAATCACGCGGTTCACCCGCTCCGTCAGATATTGTCCGTAATCGCTGTGAAGCAGGGCATCCAGGTCGCCTGCCGCGTAGTCGTTCTTACGCTCCTCCAGCCATTTGGCAGGCCAGGGGAAGCTTCCGGCATAACGGGACAGGTTCAGAATATGCTGCTCCAGCACGCTCTCCCTGCCTCCCGGGCAGAAATACTCCACACAGGCATGGAATGTTTCCACTGCTTCCCGGGATCTGGTCTCGCTGTCACAGTCTTCCCGGGCTCCTGGGACGAATTCCCCGGCATAGGCGTCCTCTAACAGCTGCGCCAGCACATCCTGCTGTAACAGCTTGATCTCGCCCTCGTCTGCCACACGGAAGTCCGGATCCAGTCCGATCTCATTAAAGTGGTTCCGGATCAGGAACAGACTGAAGCTGTCAATGGTAGTGATCTGCGCATTATGCAGCAGCGCAGACTGCTTCTGGATATGCTCGTTGCCGGGATCTGCCTCCAGTCTTGCGGTAATGCCGGCGGCGATACGCTCCCGCATCTCCGCTGCTGCCGCATTTGTAAAGGTCACGATCAGCAGTCTGTCGATATCCGCCGGATGCTCACCCTCGCAGACCATGCGGATGATACGCTCCACCAGCACCGCCGTCTTACCGCTTCCTGCTGCCGCCGACACCAGAATATTACTGTTGTGCAGTTCAATTACCTTTTGCTGTTCGGGGGTAAATTTCATTCCCATATGCTACCTCTGTTCCTGTTCTTCCTGTTCTGTCGTCCTTAATCTTCCACCGTCTCCTGCATCCGCTGCATCAGCGTCTGCTTATCCAGATCCTCTAACTGTCTCTTTTCATAGCCCGGGATGCTGCCGTCGAAGCCGCAGACCTTTTTATAGGCACAGTACGTGCAGGCTTCCTCGTTTCCTTTCTCGTAAGGGTTCGCCGCTATTTTTCCGTCCAGGATCTCCCTGCCGATATCCCGGATCTTCGCATCCACATAAGAAGACACCAGCTGCATCTCCTCCCGGCTTAAGATTCCGGACCTGGCACTGAAGCTGCCGTCCTTTTTCTTTTCCACGGGAATGACCACCGATTTATCCTGCAGATAACGGTCCAGCCGCTCCACCACCTCGGGATCACTGTTTACCACACCGTTCATCCGAAGCTTCGTCAAAATCTGCTCGTTGATCTGCTCATCCGTCAGTTCCACCGGCGTCTCTATGGTGGGATCGTCAATGTGGTAGTATAGCAGCGCCGCAGGGACGATCTCCTTGTCCGGATGCTTTCTGCTCTCCAGTTCCATTGCCGCATTCATATAGACCACCAGCTGTAACTGCAGTCCGTAATACAATGCCGCCAGGTCGAATTTCTTATTGCCGGACTTGTAATCGATGACCTTTACATAGACATGCTCCGCATCCTCCGACACATCGATGCGGTCGATCCGCCCCTGTAAGTGCATTTTCTCTTCCTCGGACAGATCTACATGGATACTGTCCAGATTCTCCGCGAACCGGAAGGACAGCTCATAGTCATCCGGCTGAAAGCTTCCCTGCTTCAAATGCTGCTGCAGGGTCAGCACCGTGCGGGTCAGGATCCTGCTCATGCGTATGATGGCATATTCATTCCGCGCAGAGCTGTATAATACGGTCTCACCGTACGTTGCTGAATAGGCTTCCACCGATTCTTTGACTGTTTTTAATGCAAAATCTTCTGTGAAATTCCACCATGTCAGGTTGGATTCTGCAAGTTTTCCTGCAAAATTTTCTAATACCGCATGGTAAATATTACCCATATCCGACACTTCAAAGCCGAATTCTTCCCGCTCCCGCAGGGACAGACCGTATTGCAGAAAATGTCTGCAGGCGCAGGCGGCGTAGGTCTCTAAGCGGCTGACACTGTTCTCCAGCTGCCTGCCGTACAGGGCTCTTGCCACGATCCGGGACAGCCCGTTCTCCTTATATCTTTTAAATGCCGCCCGGGTCAGGCGGTCTCTGCCTTCTGCGTCCTCCCCGTAGGCGCGGTACATGAGGTAGAAGTCCTGCTTCTCTTCCTCAGGAAGCGTACCTTCCACATATTCCCGCAGTTCCTCCGCCAAGTATCTGGCGCCTTCCTGCCTGCCCTCGATCTGCTCTAAGCGGCTGCGGTTCTGGGGATACTCCACGGAAAGTGTGGGAAAAAGCTTCCGCACTGTATCGATCAGATAGGACGGACGAATTCCTTTTCCCTCACTGTTTATCTTCGCATAGGACAGATACAGCTGCTTAGAGGGCTTGGTCATATTCAGGTACAGATATAATCTCTGAATGTACATCTGCTGCCTCGGACTGGGCGCCATCTCCGTTCCGGATTCGATTAAAAACTCTCTGTCCATATCCGAGATGATTCCTCCCTTGGAAGCATTTTTCGGAATATTTCCGTCATTGACCCCCAGGAAAAAGAGAACCTTTACCTGTTTTAAACGGGTTCGCTCCATATCGCCCACCACGATACGATCCACGTTCTGAGGAATCGTACCGACGGTGATCTCCCCGAAACCGGCATCTAAAATATCCGCAAATTCCTGCCTGGAGATCTCTTCCTCTCCCAACAGCTCATAGATCTGATCCAACAGATCCATGACCAGCCGGTAGATCTGCGCATATTCTCTGGCTTTTGACAGATCCCCCTCCTGCTCGAACTGCTGCTGATAATTCAGGAGCTTGCGCTGTACCTGATTCTGTTCCAGAAAATCATACAGATGGCTGACATACTCTCCTGCTTTGGCACGACTGCCCATGTGCAGGGTCTCCACACTGTCCATGAACTGCTGTCTGATACGATTCAGGCGCTCTAACGTCTCTTCTATCTGCTCTGTATTGTTCTGTCCGTCGCTCTGCTGCATCTCTTCCGTCCTGCGGGTAAAGAGGCGGCTGTAGGTGCGGTATCCTCTCGCTCCGGTGCGGATCACATAATTTTCCAGCTCATCGATCTCTTCTCTGGGAATATCCGACATGCCGCTTCGCAGGAAATGGAACACCGTATCATAAGAAAAGTCCTTAATATACAGCTGCAGCACACTTTTGATGTATTCGATCATGGGATTTAACACGATCCCTCTGGTGCGGTCTAAGAAGCAGGGAATCTCCAGCTGTCCGAACTCCGTCTCCACATAGGAAGCATACCCCTCCAGGTCGCCTATGACCACAGCGATATCCCGGTAAGTCAGTCCCTGCTCTCTGATCAGCTGACGGATGTACAGCGCCGTCTGGTGGACCTCCTCCCTGGGGGAAAGTGCCTCGAACATGTGGATCTCCTGCTGTTCTTCCGTATATGGCTCATATTGGTAGCGGAACAGATTCTGTTCCAGGTAGCCTAACGCCGAAGCCTGAACGAACCGGTTGGGACCGCCTTTGACGAAGACATCCTCTCCCCGCTCTACTTCCGCTTCCGCCGCCAGCTTCACCAGATCCGCCACTGTTTTTTTACTCAAATGAAACAGCTTCTGCTCGCCATCCATTTTATAGGGATCTTCTCCCTCGCCGATGGTCACCGTGACGATGGTCTCTTCGCACACCCGCATCAGTTCCTGGATCAGGCGGTTCTGTATGGGGGTAAATCCCGTAAAGCCATCGAATACCACCACGCTGCCCGGAAGGATCTTAGACTTTACCAGGGATCTGCGCAGCACATCCAGCGTCTCCTCCGTAGTGATAAAATGATCCCTGATATACTCCTGAAAGCCCCCATACAGGGTCTTTAAGTCTTTTAATTTCATTGCCAGTGCACCACGTTTTTCGGCACTGGCGATCAGCTTATCCATGTCCTGTGTGCTGATGCCGTACTGCATGAACTCGGAGATGGCACTTTTTACCTCATGGATATAGCCCTGTTTGTGCAGGAGGCTTCCCATGGCAGGCAGCTGATCCTTCAGATCCGCCGCGATTTTCTGCAGCACCAGGCTTTTGCCGGTGTCGTCCAATACCGGCATTTCCTTCGTTCCTACTTCCTCCAGGATACGATGGCTGAGTCGTCCGAAGCTTAAGACATCGATATTCAGAATGCCGTCTCTGTCACTGCGCATGACCAGATCCTTCTGGGTCTGCATGGTGAACTGATCCGGCACGATGATCAGGAAATTCCTCCCCGGCTCCTCCGCCGCCCGCTGCATGATCTCTTCATAGATTCTGTGACTCTTGCCGGACCCAGAAGGTCCGAAATAGAAACGTAAGCTCATAGGTCTCCTTTTGCAGTCTTCTGCCTATTGTATATCCAGTTCCACAGGACAGTGGTCCGATCCTGTGATCTCCGTGTGGATCTTCGCACCTGCCAGTCTGTCCTTCAGGCACTGCGATACCACGAAATAATCGATTCTCCATCCGGCATTTTTCGCCCTCGCCTGGAATCGGTAAGACCACCAGGAATAGATCCCGGTCTGATCCGGATAGAAATAGCGGAAGGTATCGATAAATCCATTTTCCAGTACCTTAGAGAAGCAGGCGCGCTCCTCATCGGTGAATCCCGCATTGCCGCGGTTCGTCTTCGGATTCTTCAGGTCGATCTCCTGATGTGCCACATTGAGGTCTCCGGCATAGATCACCGGCTTCTTCTCTTCCAGCTTCTTAAGATATGCCAGGAAATCCGCTTCCCACTGCATCCGGTAATCCAGACGCTTTAATTCCTGCTGGGCATTCGGCACATAGACCGTCACAAAGTAAAACTCCGGATACTCCGCAGTGATCACCCTGCCCTCATGGTCATGTTCCTCAACGCCGATGCCGTAGGTCACCTGTATGGGCTCCTCTTTGGTAAAAAGTGTAGTGCCGGAATAGCCCTTTTTCTCCGCATAATTCCAGTACTGGTGATATCCGGGCAGATCTAAATTGATCTGTCCCTCCTGCAATTTGGTCTCCTGTAAGCAGAAAATATCTGCGTCTATCTCTTTAAAAAAATCTAAGAAGCCTTTCTGCATGCAGGCTCTCAATCCGTTTACATTCCACGAGATGAATTTCATGTTGTTCCCTTTCCTGTCAGTCCTATCTGTTATTATTCATATTTATTGTCCCATTTTCCGGACTTGATTCTAATTTTCCACCAGATTATGATACATCACATGGATGTCCTCGTAGACGCCGTCCTTATTCAGGAATCCGCCGGGGATAATCCCCAGATCCACGAAGCCAAGTCTCTGATATAGATGAAAGGCGTGGATGTTGGATGCCACCACCGCATTAAACTGCAATACCCGGTAACCGTTTGCCTTCGCCTGCGCCAGGCAGTCCTTCACTAACAGTTCTCCGATATGCTCTCCTCTGCACTGTCTGTCCACGGCATAGCTGGCGTTGGCGATATGTCCCACTCTGCCGATATTGTTGGGATGTAAAATGTATAACCCTTTCACATTGCCCTGCTCATCCTCCGCCACGGCACTTACGGTCTGTGCGGCAAAAAATTCTGCAGCTTCCGTCTCTGTGAGTCCTTCCTCCTGGGGAAATGCCACGCCGTCCTCTACGACCTGGTTCCAGATCTCTGTCATTCTTGCCACATCTTTTGCTTCGTATTTTCTAATCGTGATCATTTTCTCTGCCTCTTTCTTATTTTAATGATGCCAGGGTCAAAAGGTCTAAACCCACATGAGCTCGCTCATAAGTGGGT
>CAVFMG010000110.1:0-9566 GCA_963623435.1 Odoribacter splanchnicus | reverse complement strand
CATAGGAATGCTGATGAGCCACGCTGCCACGGTCGGCATGATAATCGCAAAAAGTGGAATCAGCCATGACGCGAAGAAACCAAATACAATGATGAGTAATGTAAGAAGCGATGACGGTAAGTGTCGGATCATCAGAATCAACGTATTCTTCGCAAGAGCCTTCAGGCTGTTGTCAAACCGTGACATCTGCAGTAGGAGCAGCACATAATAGAGAGACAGTACGATGACTACACCGTAAATGCCTATCTCCAGTGCTCCCGCTTCTGCGACCTCTCCACGAAGGAGCTGTAATATCCGCACATCGAAATAGAATAGAGCAGTGACCGCCAGATATACAAGCGTCGCTGCCGTACTCTGACGAAAGTTCTTTTTGAATGCAGAAAAGTATTCTGCGAACAGGTATCCTCTCTCGTTCCGGACTACCTTCACTGTCGTATAATACAGTGCCGCAGTCGCCGCTCCGATCGTCACTACCGGCAGGCAGCACAGAATCCAGATCAGGCTCAATCCGACTACGTTCAGTATTTTCTGCAATATTTGAAATAAAGGGTTATCCATCTGAAAAAAGCTCTTCATCCGCCGTCACTCCTTACCTCAATTATAACGATACGTTTCAAGTGATGACCGTATTATAGCATTTTTTATTGCTGAAGCCTATCTGTTTTTTTGCCCTTTCTTTTAATCGATATCCAGTTTTTTGTCCTGACGATATGGCTCTGAGGGCAAAAATCAGATATCTTTCACGTCATTTTTTAACCGCTCCCAGGCATCCTCATGCTCTGTGTAGTAGATGGGGCATTTCTTGCCGCCGCAGTCGTAGTGGCGGAGGATGTCGTCGGACTGCAGGTCATAGGCATCGATCAGCCATTTCAGCAGCTTGATCAGGGAATCGTAGGTCTCCTGGGTGAACTGCCCGTTGTCCGCCTTGTAGCAGCATTCGATGGAGATGGAATCCTCATTGCGGGTCTGCACTGCATAGGCGATTTCATCCAAGGGGACGCACTGGATGATCTCTCCGTTATAACCGATGATAAAATGTGCGCTGGCACTTCGTTCATGGTTGTCTTTCAGCTGTTCAAAATAGCTGCGGTTCTGTGCCGCACTGGTGCCGGGATTAGCGGTATAATGCACGAAAATATTTTTTACTTCCGACAAGGGATCTCCCGGTCTGGAGTATTCGTTCACCGTGAGGAAGTCCTCCGTCCAGGCAGGATGCGCCGCATAAGTCTCCGCCGGGAGCCCCTGGATTCTGGTTCCTGTGGTATTCTCAATTTCTTTTTCTACCTGCTGTACGATGTCTGCTGCTTCCACCGGTGCGCTGGCTTCCGCTGTGCTTGCCGGTACTTTCAGAAGCTTCGTCAGCGCAACGATTCCTACCAGAATTCCTGCGCAGAGCAGAGCCATCCGGAGATATCTGCGGATCCTTGCCCGTCTGCGGCGGCGCTGCCTCTCAGCTCTCGCCAGGCGCTGTCTGGCGCGGGCGTTATAAGTATTGTCTCTGTATACATTCCCTACATATACCGCATCCGCAGTTCTCTGCTTCTGCTGACGGATTCTGTTTTCCTGCCGGGGCACTGAACTGTGCTGTCGTTGTTCTGTGCGTCTCCCGGCATGACCGCCCGTATTTTTTCCACTACGATAATCTGCCAGATACGGATTTCTCCTCATCTGCGTTATATTAGTCTCTGCCTGTCTGCCCGAACGATTCTCCTGCGTCATATTACCAGCCCCTCCAAATGAATTGCTTTCTATGGGTTTCAATATAACGCGGAGTTGTCACATTTTACGTCACATTTTTCTTAAGAAATTATAAAGAAAATTTATTTTCATGTTTTTCTGCTTTTATTTTATGCTGAAGAAAAAAGTAATCAAATGTACACAAATTGTGTACGTTTGAAAATGAAAACCTTCGATGAAAATGCGTCTAAAAAGCGGTATCATTGCCCAAAATGCCCATCTGAACCTGAAAACATAATTAAAGAATCTTCTTCAAATACTCCTCGATTATCTGTGCAACGTTACGATGGGCTTTCACGCCGGGATGGAGGCGGCTGCCCACGGTGTCCGGTGTGGTGTCGGGGAGTTGTAAAAAGTGGATACGGGAATCGTTAGTCTGTTTAGCATAATTTTCCACTGCTTCCCGGATGACGGGCAGAAAGCCGTCTCCCAGCATGCCGTAGCCCCAGATGATCTGTGCTGTGGGGTTGCAGGCGCGCACCACTTTCAGGAAATCCCGGATGGCATTGGTCAGGATCTCTTTGACTTCTTCTATGTCCCGGGTTCCTGCCCATTCCTGTCCCAGTTCCGCTGCGGACTGAATCGCCGTGGCATCATTGGTTCCCAGGTTAATGAACACCGCATCCGTCTGCCATGCCGTGAAATCATAGTCTTCCAGGGCTCCCAGGGAAGCATTCCGCTCTCCGGTGAGCAGTCCGCAGACCTGCGTATAATAAGGCGGAATCCTATTCTCTGCTATGCCATCCCAGCTGGTGACGATTCCCCAGCCGCTCTGGGATACCACACGATATTCTGCGGACAGTGCGTCTGCCACCATGCGGGGATACGTATTTTCTGCAGAGAAAAAGGCGCTGATCCAGTCTTCCTCACCGACGGCTCCGATCGTCCCTTCCCCACTGGTAATACTGTCTCCCACGAATTCCAGCCGGTATTTCGGCTCCGGCAGCGGCAGGAACTCTCCGTCCGCATATTGCAGTCCCACAATCTGTAACAGATGTCCCGGATCCTGATGCATTGCCTGTACTTCCTTCAGAATCCGTACATGCTTCGGTTTTCCTACCGTCATGCCACGGAATAAGCATACTTCATTTTTCCCTTTATTTAATGGAAATCTACTGATCTGCACGCCGTTCAGCTCCACCGCAAGCCACGGTTCATAATCGTCGTAGTCGGCATTTACCTCCACCTGAAGTTCACTGCCGGTATAGATAAATTCTATTCCGCTGCCTGTCCAGAATAAATTCACCACGTCCGTTCCTGTGGTGCGTCCCAATACCCGTATCTGTGGCAATGCTGCCACACTGACTGTCTTTTTTTGCTCCATCTTTTCTCCCATACCTTCCGCTGTATTATTTTAATTCTGTGTATATCGAATCATACCATACAATTCCTCTCCCGTATAGTTTTCCCCTTTATCATGATTTACCTACTTTTCTTTTTCTATGCTTCGTTGTATTCGTCGTCATGATATGCTACCATGAAATCAGCCACATAGTCTTTGTAAAGGAGCTATCTGTCATGCATTTTGTACAGGCGAAGGGAATTCTGTCTCAAAATAATGGAATGGAGAGTTAGTTAAGCAAACATTAATAAATCACAGTAGCCCACATTGGGGCTACTGGTTTTTCACACAAATTATTTATAATGTGAGTAATTCATGGGTATGAGAAGCTTGTTCTGTGACAGATACCCATGTTATGAAAAACGGATGGGTATGACAGACTTGTTCCGTGGCAGATACCCACGTTATGAAAAATGGAGGGGTATGACAGGCTTGTTCCGTGGCTGGTACCCACGTTATGAAAAACGAATGGGTATGACAGGCTTGTTCAGTGGCAGATACCCACGTTATGGAAAATAGACGGGTATAACAGGCTTGCTCTGTCGCTGATACCCTCGTTATGGAAAGTTGAATGAAAAATAACAAAGGGAACGTTAAGACACAGAACGCCCGCGGCGGACGGAATGTCATGCCGCGATGTCTGTTGGAGGGTGTTGATATTTTCTTGAAAAGTGCTGAACGACAGGGGGAAAGCGGACACAATGTCCGCGTCAGCCGATCCGCGCCATGGAGGGCGCGTGTAGGCGACCCCGTCATGATGAGAACCGCTTTATCACTTTTCATTAGAAAATTCACACCCGGAGACGCGACATCAAGGCGTGATGTTCCGTTCGCCGTAGGCGTTCGTGGCTTCTTAACTAACTTTCTATTTACAATGTCTCGCGTAATTTCTCCGCTACTTTCGCATACATGGGCACCGGCACATGGTATCTCTCTCCCATGCGGACAACTTCGTACACGAGTCCGTCGATCTCGGAATCTTTCCCATCCATGACATCTCTCTGCATGGAAGTGGTGGCTTCCGGCGCCAGGGTGGACAGGATCTTCAGATTCACCTCCACCATATCTCTCTGGAAAGGAACTCCCATGGCTTCTGCCAGTGCGGCGATCTCCCGAATCATGGTCTTGAAGGCTTCCCGCTGCTCTCCTTCTCTCTGGAAATCCGCTGCGGTAGCATGGAAATAAAGTCCTGCCGCTCCGATGGGAGATACGTAGGAGAATTTCTCCAGCGCATCCCTGCGGATATTCTCAGACAATACCCCGTCGATTCCGCTGGCATCAAAATCCTTCTTAATATCTTCCAGACGGGGATCATATTCTTCTCTGGTGCGTACCCCGTAGACTACCCGTAGGATCTTCCCGTGCTGGATCAGCACTCCCGGCTCCTTAATATTGGCGGAAACATAGATACAGCCATCCGTCACTAAAAGCTCCGGCAGCTTTTCCTGCATTTTCACCCCGGTTCCGTAGATATTTAACACGGGGATCACAATGGTCGAAGGCTTTGCCACCTTTTGAATAAAAGGAATGGTATCCTCCAGGGAATATCCTTTCACGCAGACCAGTACCACATCCGGCTGCTCGTCATAATGTTCCATATCCGTAGCCTTTACGGAAATGGTTTCGGTAATGCCATCCCACATTTTTTCCACAGACAGACCTTTTTCCTGCATGGCTGCCAGATGCCTTCCCCGGGCGATCAGAGTAATATCTTTTCCCGCCTTCGTCATATAAAATCCTAAAATCCCACCGGTTCCTCCGGCTCCAATGATCGCGTATTTCATGATAATGTACCTTCCTTTTCTGTCGTCTGCAAACAGCCGGATCATTCTTCCCTGCCGTAAAAGAAGCCGCCAGTCTCTGTTTTCACATAACCGGCAGCTTCCCCTTGATATCTTATATTCTCTTACAGAAATTCTTTGACAGACTTGTAAACGCCCTTGGCATCCAGACCGTACTTCTCTACCAGAGCAGCAGCGGAACCGGACTCACCGAAGGCATCCTGCATACCGACCTTTTTCACAGGTACGGGATAGTGTGCGCACAGGCAGTCGCATACAGCGCTTCCCAGTCCACCGATGACGGAATGCTCTTCCACGGTGACTACCTTGCCGGTCTTCTTTGCGCTGTTAAGGATGATCTCCTCATCCAGAGGCTTGATGGTACAGATATTTACAACCTCTGCACTGATGCCTTCCTCTTCCAGCATCTTCGCTGCACCCAGTGCGGAATCTACACAGATACCGGTGGCTACGATGGTGACATCCTTACCTTCACGTACTACGGTTCCCTTACCGATCTCGAAATGATAACCGGGATGATCGTTGATCACGGGTACTGCGGCACGTCCGAAACGGATGTATACAGGTCCTTCATATTCCAGAGCGGCACGAACAGCGGCTCTTGCTTCTACATCATCGGAGGGGCACATTACTACCATGCCGGGGATGGTGCGCATCAGAGCGATATCCTCGTTACACTGATGGGTAGCGCCGTCCTCACCTACGGTGATACCTGCATGGGTTGCACCGATCTTGACATTCAGATGAGGGTAACCGATGGAGTTACGTACCTGCTCAAAAGCACGTCCTGCTGCGAACATGGCAAAAGAGCTTACGAAAGGAATCTTGCCTACCAGAGACAGTCCTGCTGCCACGCCCATCATGTTGGCTTCTGCGATACCGCAGTCGATGTGGCGGTCGGGATATGCCTTACGGAAAATAGCAGTCTTGGTAGCTGCTGCCAAGTCGGCATCCAATACTACCAGATTGGGGAATTCTTCTGCCAGCTCCTTCAGGGAGTTGCCATAGCTTTCTCTGGTTGCGATCTTTTTCACGGTATTCTCTGCCATTACTGCTCACCTGCTTTCTCTAATTCTTTTTCGATCTTATCAAGGTCTGCCATTGCCACTGCATACTCCTCATCGTTGGGAGCCTTGCCGTGCCAGTCTACGCTGTTCTCCATGAAGGAGACGCCCTTGCCCTTCAGGCTGTGGAATACGATACAGGTAGGCATGCCCTTGGTCTCTCTTGCTTCCTTGAATGCTGCGCGGATTGCATCAAAATCATGAGCATCGGCATTGATCACATGGAAATTGAATGCCTCGAACTTCTTATCAATCGGATAAGGAGAACATACCTGATCGATGGGTCCGTCGATCTGTAAATTGTTGTTATCTACCATAACGCAGAGGTTGTCCAGCTTACGGAAGCCTGCGAACATAGCTGCCTCCCATACCTGACCTTCCTCGATCTCACCGTCGCCAAGCAGGGTGTATACACGGAAATCACGATTATCCATCTTGGCACCCAGTGCCATACCTACAGCTGCGGAGATACCCTGTCCGAGAGATCCGGAAGACATATCCACGCCGGGGATATGGATGCAGGGATGTCCCTGTAAGTAGGAGCCTAAGTGACGCAGGGTGGGCAGATCCTCTACCGGGAAATATCCTCTGTTAGCCAGTGCGGAATAGAGTCCGGGAGCTGTATGACCCTTGGACAGCACAAATCTGTCACGCTCCTCCATATTGGGATTCTTCGGGTCAATGTTCAGTTCCTCGAAATATAAAAATGTAAAAATATCTGCGGCTGACAGGGATCCACCGGGATGTCCTGCTTTCGCACCGTGAACTGCGGTCACAATGCCCTTGCGGACATCATTGGCACGCTTTTGCAGTTCTAAATTCTTCATTGTCTCCTCCATTCCGCCATATTGGCTTGTCTGTTGCGATTTACGTATGTATACTAGCATACTTCCGGATGCTAGTCTAGTAAAAGAATTGCTCTTCTACCGTAAAATATTGCGGTGGCAAATTCCAACATGCAGTTCAGACCTCCATTCATAAATTTGTTCGTTCCACTCACAAATTCATTTCATGGAGGTGCGCTCCGCTAATAGAATTTGTCATATAGTGCTCTGTGTGCAAGCACCCTCGCACTATAAGCCAAATTCTATTTCTGAACTGTTTGACCATAGTAAGCATTCTTACCATGTTTGCGAAGGTAATGCTTATCCTGCAGTTCCTGGGGTGCCGGCTGGATCCTGGGGTTGATGGTCTCGGCGCGGTATGCCATTTTTGCCACCTCTTCCAGTACGACGGCATTGTGGACAGCCTCTTTGGCATCCTTGCCCCAAGCAAAAGGTCCGTGATTCTTACACAGAACAGCGGGCACAGCCACAGGGTCCTTGCCCAGACGCTTGAACTCGTTGACGATCAGATGTCCGGTATTTTCCTCGTAAGCCTCCTCGATCTCTTCCTTGGTCAGGCAGCGCACGCAGGGAACCGGACCGTAGATGTAGTCCGCATGGGTGGTTCCGTAGCAGGGAATATCTCTTCCCGCCTGCGCCCAGCTGGTAGCATAGGAAGAATGGGTATGCACGATACCGCCGATCTCCGGGAATGCCTTGTACAGCTCCAGATGGGTAGCGGTATCGGAAGAGGGATTCAAATTGCCCTCTACCTTATTGCCGTTCAGATCCACGACTACCATCATCTCCGGGGTCAGCTTGTCGTAATCCACACCGCTGGGTTTGATCACGAACAGTCCGCTCTCTCTGTCAATGGCGCTGACATTTCCCCAAGTAAAAGTCACCAAACCGTACCGGGGCAGATCCATATTTGCTTCATATACTTTCTGTTTTAATTCTTCTAACATATATTAAACCTCATTCCTTTCTATGACCTGCAAGCTTTCCGGCATTTTTGTGCCGTGCTCTTAGGTGTCATGCACGTAGATGCTGCACTCTCATGCACCGTGCACCTACGTGCGGTATCCTTCCGCGCACTGTGCAGGCATAAATCTACATCTGATAAATTATTTTGCGGCAACGGCTGCCTTCTCCGCGGGAAGCAGTCTCTTGTACTCTTCCAGGAAAACGTCAAATCCCTTCACATCCTCGGGATCGGGATTCAGGGTCGTTCCGGTCTGTCCTGCGAAAATCTTGTCATTTAGATAAGAGGAAAGGGTCTCGCCGTCTTTTTTCTCCTTCATGAAAGCTGCCAGGATGGCAATACCCCAGGCGCCGCCTTCACTTGCCGTATCCATAACAGTAATCGGTGCGTTCATGCCGGCTGCCATGACACGCTGTCCCACTACGGGAGTCTTGAAGAAGCCACCGTGTCCCATGAGAGAATCCACAGCTACATGCTCTTCTTTTAACAGAATATCCATACCGATCTTCAGGGTAGCCACTGCGCTGTACAGGTGGGAACGCATGAAGTTTGCCAGTGTAAAGTCCGCATCGGGAGTTCTTACCACCATGGGACGTCCTGCATCCAGTCCGGTGATGGGCTCTCCGGAGAAATAGTTGTATGCTGTCACACCACCGCAGTCCGCAGCACCTTCCAGTGCCTTGCGGTACAGCACGCCGTACAGTTCGTTCTTATCTACTTTCACGTCAAAGCTCTCTGCGCATTCCCCTAAGAGATTTACCCAGGCATTCAGATCGGAGGTACAGTTGTTGCAGTGTACCATTGCCACGGGCATGCCGTCCGGAGTGGTGACCATATCGATCTCTTCGTGTACTTTCTCCATTGCCTTTTCCAGTACGACCATGGCGAAAATAGAGGTTCCTGCGGAAACATTACCGGTGCGGACTGCCACACTGTTAGTCGCTACCATTCCGGTTCCCGCATCACCCTCGGGAGGACACATGGGAGCACCGGGCTGTAAGGTTCCGGTGGGATCCAGTAATTTTGCACCCTCTGCGGTCAGAACACCGGCGGGCTCTCCGGCTACGAGTACCTTGGGCAGAATGTCGCGGATCTTCCAGTCAAAATTGTGTAAGCCGTCGAACTGGTCTAACATCTTCTGATCAAAGTCCATAATGGTAGAATCAATGGGGAACATACCTGCTGCCTCACCGATGCCCAGCACCTTTTCTCCGGACAGTTTCCAGTGAATGTAGCCTGCCAGCGTGGTGAAGAAAGCGATATCCTTTACATGCTCTTCTCCGCTTAAGATTGCCTGATACAGATGAGCAATGCTCCATCTCTGGGGAATGTTAAAGTTAAATACCGGGATCAGCTTCTTGCAGGCTTCGGATGTCTGCGTATTTCTCCAGGTACGGAAAGGTACCAGCAGTTCTCCCTCTGCATTAAAAGGCATGTAGCCGTGCATCATTCCGCTGAATCCAAGGGCACCCAGCGCGGTCAGCTTCTCGCCGTATTTTGCCTCCACATCCTCGGTCAGGCTCTTGTAGCAGCCCTGCAGACCTTTCCAGATATCCTCCAGACTGTAGGTCCAGATGTTGTTCTCCAGGCGGTTCTCCCAGTCATAGGTTCCCATGGCGATGGGAGCGTGGCTTTCATCTACCAGTACCGCCTTGATTCTGGTGGAACCAAACTCGATACCGAGGGCTGTTTTTCCTGCTTTGATTGCTTCTTTTACTGCTTCGCTCATTGTGTTCTCTCCTTATCCCTTTGATTTTATGATGCCAGGGTCAAAAGGTCTAAACCCACATGAGCTCGCTCATAAGTGGGTGA
>CAVFMG010000109.1:0-9608 GCA_963623435.1 Odoribacter splanchnicus | reverse complement strand
CTGTTATTCTCTTTATCAAAGTCACTGGTAATTAGCAGATTAAAGCCCCTCTGTTGAGTTACCGCTTCTATTGCCGAAACGCTTCGGATAAAAAAGGCATTCGAGAATGCATCACTGTTGCCGGCATCAATTACCAGTCCGATTGTAAAGGTACTCCCATTTACAAGGCTTCTTGCCAGGCTGTTGGGATGATAATCCAGTTCTTTCATGGCATCTTTAATTTTCTGCCTCGTTTCCTCTGAGATACTGGCTGTTCCGTTAATCACTCTGGATACTGTTGATGGATTTACTCCTACTTTTTTCGCTATGTCCTTAATCGTTGCTGGCATTTTATCCTCACCCATTTTCTATGATTGCTACTTGCTGTGCAAACGTTTGCACAGTCCTGTAAAAAAATAATGCAAACGTTTGCATTGGCTATGATTTGATGTTACCATGCCGCTATTACTTTGTCAATATTCTTTCTGACAGAATTTAATGTTTTATTATACCTTGTAAATTCTAAAATCGTTTGTTATAATCAATCCAAAGCATATATTCTACAATTCAGACAGCGAAAGCTGGTCTTCCTATCTATTATCGTTTCAATGGATTCTATGCTTTTACACCACATTCACATGCATAGTACATTGAAAGATAGCGGATATGGAGTAGGATCATTCCTCTTGTTTTCATGTACTAGCCATAAGAACAGGAGGTCCCTATGAAAAGGAAACATGACAATCGCTCTCTCCCGACAAAACGGAACTATAAGGATACCATTTTTCGATGGCTTTTTTCCGACAAAAACAATCTGCTTTCACTGTATAATGCAATAGCAGGAGCACATTATCAAGATCCTGAAGCTCTTAACATTGTAACGTTGGAAAACGCTATCTATATGGGCATGAAAAACGATCTTGCTTTTGTATTGGAAACCGGGCTCTATTTGTATGAACATCAGTCTACCTATAATCCCAATATTCCCTTGCGGGATCTGTTTTATATTGCAAGCGATATCAGTCTCTTATAAATCAAAGGACCCTGTATTCATCTACCTTACAGACCATACCGACTCCAAAGTTCCTTGTGTTTTATAATGGTACTGATGAAAACATTCCGGATCGTTTAGAGTTACGTCTCTCAGACGCCTATGAAAGCCGCTCTGAAAATCCAGATTTGGAATTAAAAGTTACTATGTTGAACATTAATTCCGATCACAATTTTGATCTTTTGAAAAGTTGCCATGTTTTATGGGAATATTCTCAATATGTAACCAGAGTACGTAAATACGCTACTGTAATGTCTCTTGGCGAAGCAGTCAACTTAGCTATAACTGAATGTATTCAGGAAGGAATTTTGACAGATTTCCTATCGCATAACCGCGCGGAGGTGTTGAAGGTGAGTATTTTTGAATATGACAAGGAAAAAGAAGAAAAATTAATCCGCAAAGCGGAATTTGATTATGGAAAAGCCATGGGACTGGCTGACGGTGTGATATCTCTTTTAGAAGAAAAGGGAGCTCTCTCCGAAGAACAAAAAAATAACATTCGACGCGAAACCCGTCCGGAAAAGCAGACGGAATGGTTCAAACTTGCCATAAAAGTTAATACAATAGATGATTTTTTTAAAAAAGCTGATATAAAAAGATAGCTTATTTCCATGCCCCATTCGCAGATGCTGCGCATCAGCTCATGGACGGCTTTCGCCGTATAAAAACAAAAAGTGAAACGCTTCGCCGTGAGCAAGCTCCCGCGCAGTGTTTCACTTTTTGTTTTTGCATGGTCTCAATGCTTATACCATCTTGAACCCTTTTGCCTTCAGGCAGATCTCCACTTCCTCGGGATCCGCGGTATGAAGGATCATAACGGGGGTAGAGGAATCACGGTTGAAGGACAGGTAGGTGTAATCTACGTTGACATTGCTGTCCAGTAAAGCACTCAGCAGGGTGTTCAATGCACCGGGCTTATCCTCGATCTCTACAGCCAGGACATCTACGAAGCGGCAGAGGTAGCCTTTCTCTGTGAGGACTTCCTTTGCCTTGTCGGGATCGGAGACAACCATGCGGTTGATGCCATACTCCGCGCCGTCGTTGGTAACGGAACCCCAGATATTGATGCCTGCCTCAAACAGGGCAGTGGTCATAGCCTGCAGGGCTCCTTTTTTATTCTCAGCATAAATGGATAACTGTTTTAGCATTTCGATAATACCTCCTCATTGCGATCTGACTGCCTGTGCAGTCTGTCGGAAGCTCCCGACACTTTATTATGATAGAGCATTGTTGCAAAATAATCAACTGCGAATTCCCTGTTTTTCCACTTTGTGCATATGTCTTATATAGACAATGAACAGTGCTCCTCCGGTGAAAATCCAGGATGCCACGTACACATTCATCAGCCATTCATAAGTAGGCAGCATGCGGAATACGGTCAACAGCCAGATTACACGGAATACCACGGTTCCCAGAATCGTGAAGATTGCAGGTTCCAACGACTTGCCCATACCACGGAGTGCCGCGCTCTCTACCTCGTAAGTCGCCGTCAGTCCTTCCAGAGAGCATACATGATACATACGGCTCAGTCCGTAGGCGGCTACCATCGCACTGGTAGTATAAATGCCGACGAAGAAATCTCCCCAGATAATAAAAATCACAGACAAAACTTCCGTAAATCCGAAACCAAATGCCATGCACAGCCAGAAGATCTTCTTGCAGCGTTTCACATTGCCGGCGCCGTAATTCTGACTGGTAAAAGTAACTGCCGCCTGTGCAAAAGCATTGGCGATGTCATAGGTAAAGTATTCAAAATTCAACGCCAGGGAAGATCCGGCGATGGCATATTCCCCGAAAGAATTGATACCGCTCTGAATGAATACGTTAGACACTGAGAAAATAGCTCCCTGTATTCCTGAGGGAATTCCGATTTGAAGAACCTTTACCAGATACGGCTTCACGATCTTCATGCGCTGTAGCCGGAAGGCAAATTCATCATCTCTCCGGTACAGATGGATCACCACCAGTGCCGCACTGAGAACATTTGAGATCACCGTAGCTATTGCCACACCCGCTACGCCAAGTCCGAAGCAGATGACCAGGACTAGATTCAGTATCACATTAACCATGCCGGAGAGGATCAAGTAATACATCGGTCTTCTGGTATCCCCGAAGCTCCGAAGTGCTGCGGAACCGAAATTGTAGATCATCATAAACGGGATGCTCACGAAGTAAATTCGTATGTATAAGAGTGCTTCTTCCAATACGCTGACCGGGGTTCCGGAAAGTTCCAGAATTGCTCTTGCCACCAGCCAGCCGATCAGCATCAATGCCAATCCCAAAATCGCTCCAAAAGTCAGAATCGTATGAAGCATATCGTTGATCTGTTCTCTCTTTTTCTGTCCGATGAGGTTGGCAAGTACCGCATTGGGTCCCACGGAGAGACCTACGATCAGATTGACGAAAATACCCACCAGCGCCACACAGCTTCCCACGGCAGCCAGTGCATTGTCGCCGGCAAATCTTCCAACCACCGCAACATCCGCGGAATTGAATAATTGCTGCAAAATACTGCTGCATGCAAGCGGCAGGGAGAACAGAATCAGTTTTCCCGCCAGCCCGCCATTCAGCATATCCATTTCTTTTGTGTTTTTCATAACCAGACACCTCTTCCCCAAAAAACTCTCCGTGCAGATTCATCAGAATCCCTTCGGAGAGTTTTTATCCTACTGTCTTTTATTTTCGTTTACTTTTCTTATGAAAGCGTTCCATGAGAGAACAGTCCTACCGGTCCCTGGGGAGGATCCTTGGGATCCTTCGGTTCCTCGGAAGCATCGTTTATCTGCTCTGCGGATTCCTGCGCAGGCTTCTCCTCAGAAGTTTCTTCTTTTGCAGACGTGACAGTCTCATTTGTAGCGTCCTGCGTAGCTGCGGTCTGCTCCTTTGCTTCCTGTAAGCTGTCCTCGAAAGTCAGGGGCTGGAACGTCGGATCTGTGGAGGTCAAGACCTGCTCGCCGATGGTCACATCCACGCTGCTGCCCTTTACTGCACTGTCTGTAGCCTTTGTTTCTGCAGATGTCTTTGCCCCGGCTCCTGTTACATCTTTTTTCTCTTCCTTGGGATCAGGCAGTCCCTTCTCTCTGCGGAAGATCTCCATGAATTCCTTACCTGTAATGGTCTCACGTTCGATCAGGAACGCTGCCAGCTTATCCATCAGGTCACGGTTCTCACGAAGCATCTGTAATGCCTGATCATAGCTTTCCTTGATCATAGCAACGACTTCTTCATCAATGGCGGCTGCCGTCTCATCGCTGCAGTTCAGAGCGGTTCTGCCCTCCAGATACTGGCTCTCTACCGTAGCCAGACCGACGAGTCCGAAACGTTTGCTCATACCGTAACGGGTGATCATGTTACGGGCAATAGAAGTAGCCTTTTCAATATCGTTGGCTGCGCCTGTGGTAACAGTATCAAATACCACTTCCTCCGCGGCACGTCCGCCCACCAGACCTACCAGCATATCCCGAAGCTCCGCCTCGGTATTGAGGTATTTTTCCTCCTCCGGTACCTGCATGACATATCCCAACGCACCCATGGTACGGGGTACAATTGTGATCTTCTGCACCGGCTCGGAATTTTTCTGCAGGGCACTGATCAATGCATGACCGACTTCATGGTAGGATACGATCCTGCGCTCCTCCTTGCTCATGATGCGGTCTTTCTTCTCCTTACCTACCAGTACCTGTTCCACAGCTGCGAACAGATCCTTCTGGCTGACGAATTCTCTGCCTTCCTTGACAGCATTGATGGCTGCCTCGTTGATCATATTCGCCAGGTCGGAGCCTACCGCTCCACTGGTCGCCAGTGCGATAGCTTTCAGATCTACGCTCTCATCCAGCTTCACATCCTTGGCATGAACCTTCAGGATCTCCTCACGGCCCTTGAGGTCTGGCTTATCCACAATAATACGACGGTCAAAACGTCCGGGACGTAACAGTGCCTTGTCCAGAATCTCCGGGCGATTCGTCGCACCCAGGATCAGAATACCCTTGGAACTGTCGAAACCATCCATCTCGGACAGCAACTGATTCAGAGTCTGTTCTCTCTCTTCGTTGCCTCCGCCGTACTTGGAATCACGGCTTCGTCCGATAGCATCGATCTCATCGATAAATACGATACAGGGAGCGTTCTTGGTCGCTTCCTTAAACAGGTCGCGGACACGGCTGGCACCCACACCTACATACAATTCAATAAAGTCAGAACCTGTCAGGGAGAAGAACGGCACATGTGCCTCCCCTGCCACCGCTTTTGCAAGCAGGGTCTTACCGGTTCCGGGAGGTCCCACTAACAGTGCACCCTTGGGAAGCTTCGCACCGATCTTGGAATATTTCTGAGGATTGTGCAAGAAATCCACGACCTCCACCAGAGATTCCTTCGCTTCGTCTTCACCGGCTACATCCTTGAAGGTAACACCGGTTTCTTTCTGTACATATACTTTGGCGTTGCTCTTGCCGACGCCCATGGGTCCGCCACTGCCGCCCATTCTGCGGAACAGGAAGCCTGCGACCACCCAGATCAGCACCACGGGCAGCACCACCGTCACCAGTATCTCCATTAAAAAGCTTGATGTATTACTGCTGATACGTGTACCTTCCACATCATGCTCCTGTAATCTGGCTGTCAGAGTATCCAGATCCTCCATCAGCATAGTATAGTACACTGTCTGTGACTGCGTCACCTTCTGCGTGATTCCATAGAAATTGACATAACTATCGGGAGTCGGTGTCGCCGCAGCTTCCTGTTTTAACTGTACTGTGATTACGCCGCTCTCTTTGTTGACCTCAACCGCAGCTACCTTGTCAGCTTCCAGATCCTTCAGGAAATCTGTATAGGATACCTCCGTGCCCGTACTGGTTCCAAAGAACATATTATACAGCATCAATATCATGATCACAGTCATAAGCCCCGATAGGATCAACATCAAAATATTAGGTCTCTTCGGGGGACGGTTACCGCCTCCGCTGCCATTATTGCCATTTCCGCCGTTGCTACCGTTATTGCCACTGCCGGGGGCTCCGTTACCAGGACCGTACCCGTCATTGTATAGCCTGAATATGTTTTTCATATTATCTCCATTTTCTGCGTTATTCTATTGTCCCCGTTTCTTCTATTTTATGACTCCAACATTGATTCCCAAGACAATAAATCCATTGTAGCTATTTAGATTGCATTCGCAAAACGCAGTTTTGCGCGGTTCTGAATAATTTCAATCTATTCTATTATAGAGATAACCTACGGATAAATCAATAGCTCAAATATGAAAAAACTATGAAAAGCGGGCTCGGATATTCATGTTCATGTAAGTCTTTGTTTAATATTGCTTATTATGTGAGTATTTGCCCAAAATTGTTAGATATAATAATGATTTCCAAAAAAGTTTTACTTTCCAGTAGATTTTTGGGAAACACTAATCTATAATAAAATAGTATGGGATTTTGTTTGCAAAGATCCGCAGGGAAGGATGTCAGCTATGTACAAGATAGGGTTTGACAATGATAAATACCTCAGCATGCAGTCTGAGAAGATCAAGGAGCGGATCGCCAAATTCGGCGGTAAGCTGTATCTGGAATTCGGCGGCAAGCTGTTCGACGATTATCATGCATCCCGTGTACTGCCCGGTTTCCATCCGGACAGCAAGATCAACATGCTGGCGCAGCTGAGGGACGAAGCGGAGATCGTCATCGTCATCAATGCAGCAGACATCGAGAAGAATAAAGTTCGTTCCGATCTTGGCATTACCTATGATCTGGATGTCTTACGTCTGATCGATGCTTTCCGTGGCTACGGTCTGTATGTCGGCAGTGTGTGCCTGACCCGCTTCGCCGGGCAGCCCAGTGCCATTGCTTATCAGAAAAAACTGGAGTCTCTGGGAATGAAGGTATACCGCCATTATTCCATTCCCGGATATCCTTCCAATATTCCGTTCATCGTAAGCGACGAAGGCTACGGTAAGAACGATTATATTGAAACCACCCGTTCTCTGGTCGTGGTAACTGCTCCCGGACCCGGAAGCGGCAAGATGGCCACCTGTCTCTCTCAGCTGTATCATGAATACAAGAGAGGAATCAAGGCAGGTTATGCCAAGTATGAGACCTTCCCGATCTGGAACATTCCATTAAAACATCCGGTAAACCTGGCTTATGAAGCCGCTACCGCAGATTTGAACGATGTCAATATGATCGATCCGTTCCATCTGGAGGCTTACGGCGAGACCACGATTAACTACAACCGTGACGTGGAGATTTTCCCCGTAGTCAGTGCTATGTTCGAGAAGATCATGGGCAGCTGCCCTTACAAGTCTCCTACTGACATGGGTGTCAATATGGCAGGCTTCGGTATCGTAGACGACGAAGCAGTCCGCGATGCCGCCAAACAGGAAATCATCCGCCGCTACTACAATACTCTGTGCCAGAAGCGCCAGGGTACCGCCGGTGACGATCAGATCTTAAAGCTTGAGCTTCTCATGAAGCAGGCCGGTGTCACCATCGACGATCGTGCAGTAGTCAGCGCAGCCAATATCAAAGCAGAGACCACCGGAGAGCCGGCAGCTGCGATCCAGCTTCCGGACAGCCGAGTCCTCACCGGACGTACCAGTACTCTGTTAGGTGCTTCTTCCGCATTATTATTGAATGCCCTGAAAGCTCTGGCCGGCATTCCGGACGAAGTACAACTGATCTCACCCACCGCCATCGGACCCATTCAGGATCTGAAGACACATTATCTGGGGAACCGCAATCCCAGACTGCATACGGATGAGACACTGATTGCCCTTTCCATCTGTGCGGCTACGGATAGTATCGCGAAGGCTGCTGTGGAGCAGTTGAAGAACCTGAAAGGTTCCGAAGTGCACTCCAGCGTGATTCTGTCCCAGATCGACATGAATACCTTCCGCAAATTAGGTGTGAATCTGACATGCGAACCGCATTATCAGAATCAAAAGCTGTATCACAACTAGATATTTTGTCATTATACTATGATTATGGCAGTTATTGAGCAAAGACGCTCCCCAAGGGGTGTCTTTCGCTTTTTTCCTTTATAAAATAAAATGTTTCTTATATGTCAAAAGGAGGAGAAAATTATGGCAGTAAAGTACGTGTTTGTGACCGGAGGAGTCGTATCCGGTCTTGGAAAAGGAATTACCGCAGCTTCCCTGGGAAGACTGTTGAAAGCAAGAGGTTACAAAGTAACCATGCAGAAATTCGACCCGTATATCAATATTGATCCCGGCACCATGAACCCGATCCAGCATGGTGAAGTATTCGTCACAGAGGACGGCACGGAGACCGACCTGGATCTGGGACATTACGAGCGTTTCATTGATGAGAATCTGGATAAGAATTCTAACGTTACCACCGGTAAGGTGTACTGGTCCGTATTGCAGAAGGAGCGCCGCGGTGACTACGGCGGTGGTACCGTTCAGGTTATCCCCCATATCACCAACGAGATCAAGAGTCGTTTCTATCGCAATTTTACAGATGATGAGACCCGTATCGCCATTATCGAAGTCGGTGGTACCGTAGGTGATATCGAGAGCCAGCCTTTCTTAGAGTCCATTCGTCAGTTCCAGCATGAGGTAGGTCACGACAATGCCATTCTGATCCATGTAACACTGATTCCTTATCTGAGTGCTTCTCAGGAACTGAAGACCAAGCCTACCCAGGCAAGTGTTAAGGATCTGCAGGGCATGGGCATCCAGCCGGACATCATCGTCTGCCGTAGCGAGCATCCACTGGATGAGTCCATTAAGAACAAAATTGCTCTGTTTTGTAATGTACCCCAGCGCAATGTACTGCAGAATCTGGATGTAGAATATCTGTATGAGGCTCCTCTGGCAATGGAAAAAGAGCATCTGGCACAGGTCGCATGCGAATGTTTACATTTGGATTGTCCGGAACCGGATCTGACAGACTGGAAGAAGATGGTGGAGGATCTGCGTCATCCTACCGACGAAGTACAGATAGCTCTGGTCGGAAAATATGTCTCACTGCACGATGCCTATATTAGTGTCGTAGAGGCTCTGAAGCATGGCGGTATCACCAATCATGCCACCGTACACATCAAGTGGATTGATTCCGAGACTGTCACTCCGGAGAATGTGACTGAATTATTGGGTGACTGCAACGGTGTTCTGGTACCCGGCGGCTTCGGTTCCCGCGGTATCGAGGGTAAGATTCTGGCGATTCAGTATGCGAGAACTCATGGGATTCCTTTCCTGGGACTGTGTCTGGGAATGCAGCTGACCATCGTGGAATATGCAAGAAATGTCATCGGCTTTGCGGATGCTCACAGTGTGGAACTGGATCCTAACACCACACATCCTGTGATTGCTCTGATGCCGGATCAGAACGGTGTGGAAGACATCGGCGGTACTTTAAGACTAGGCTCATATCCTTGTGTACTGGACAAAGACTCCCGTGCTTACCAGCTCTACGGTCAGGAAAATATCACCGAGAGGCATCGCCACCGTTATGAGGTCAACAACGACTTCCGCGCTGTCCTCACCGAGAACGGTCTGCGTCTCTCCGGTCTGTCCCCTGACGGACGTATTGTGGAAATGTGTGAGCTCACCGAGCACCACTTC
>CAVFMG010000108.1:0-9627 GCA_963623435.1 Odoribacter splanchnicus | reverse complement strand
ATTGTACCAAGTCGCTAGCGCGACGGTCAGTCCAGGTACAATAAATTTGCTACTTTTAGAAAAAAATAGCAGTTTTTGAATTTATGTTGTATTGTTGAGATACCCATATCACAAAAATAAACATAAACCGCCAACTGCTGGTTAAGTCTGTATAATGGTGTAAATTGAGAAAATTAAATGAGCCAAAGGCTCATCTCTTAGGTATAATGAAAATCACCACAATCAACATAATACCGAGGAGGATGAATACGATGGCTCAACTCAATATTACATTAAATCAGGAGGAAATTCTACAACTTCTTTCAACAGATCACGATCAGGCATTTCGGGAGCTTCTTAGGAACAGCCTCAACAGCATACTGATGGCGGAATCAACTGCTCAGCTTAAGGCAGAGCCCTATGAGCGCTCGGAAGGGCGTACCGACAGCCGTAATGGCACAAGAGAACGCGATCTTAAAACCCGAATTGGAAAGATCACTCTCACGGTTCCGAGACACCGGAACGTCCCATTCAAGACGCTTGTATTCGAGAACTACTCTCGTAGCGAGGCGGCTTTGATTGCCAGTATGGCGGAGATGGTTGTCAACGGCGTAGCAACTCGGAAAGTTGGACGGATCATGGAGACACTCTGTGGAACTTCCTATTCGAAATCTGCGGTCTCTGATGTCTGCAAGGATCTCGATGAGAAGGTCAGGGAGTTCCGTGAACGCCCTCTAACTGGCAACTACCCGTTTCTGACGGTGGATGCCACGTATTTCAAGGTGCGCGTCAACCACAGGATCATCTCCAGAGCCTTTATGATTGCCTATGGAACGAACAAAGAAGGCCGCCGGGAAATCCTTGGGTTTGGAGTCTATGACAACGAATCCAAGCCTACTTGGAATGCCTTTCTCCAGAGCCTGAAAGACCGCGGGCTTAAAGGCCTTCTAATGATCACTTCCGATGCTCATGAAGGCATTCAGGACGCCATTAGTAAGGTTTTCCCTAACGTCCCTTGGCAGAGGTGCCAGTTCCATTTCTCCAAGAATATCTCGGAGAAAGCTCCAAAGAAGTACCAAGCGGGCATCCGGGCGGAACTCCAGGAAATGTGGAACTGCAAGGATATCAACTCTGCCCGCAAAAAGAGGGATTCCATTATTGCTGATTACAAGGATGTGGCGGAAGCAGCGATGAAGTGTCTGGATGAGGGCTTTGAGAGCTCTATGACGGTTATGCTACTGCCGAAAGGCATGCGCCGGTTCTTCCGAACATCCAACCACATTGAGCGTCTCAACAAAGAACTGAAGCGCCGATCAGCGGTAATCGGAGTGTTTCCTAATGAAGACTCCCTGCTGCGGCTTATGGGATCCGTCCTTTTGGAACGTAACGAAGTTGTCTCTGCACAGAAGGCAGTTTTCAGCCCTGATAGCTATCAAGCCCTGATGGCTTCAGATACCGCTTCAAAGCTGGTCAAACTCGCAGAGGAACAGATCCAGCTCCGGGCTGCATAACTTGAATAGCACTCTTTCAGGATCAGTCAAGGGAACCTCTTCGAGGTGCTTCGCACCCTTGACAGTTCCCTCAAGAGAGCTGGAGTGTAGTCAAGGGATGTAAGACATCCCCTGGCACCAAAGGTACCTAAGAGCAATTTACACACAAATTAGGACTTGACTTCAATTCGATCATCCTATTAAGATACTTTTCTCTCGTAATTGTTTTCAAACAGTCACCCACTTTCAAAAGTTGAAAAATTTTTATTTTTCGAAACCGATTTACAATACCTATTATACTGTTAGTGAATAGTATATGCAAGTTCATAGTTTCAAAACCGTAAACTTTTTAATTTTTTGAAACCGCCCAAAATTATATTTCATAGGAAAGCAGCTTGTAAACATAGAATAAAGCCTCTATAATTTTAAACATAAATATAAAGAAGCCGAAGAGACATACAGGGGAGTACGAGAGGGGAAGTGTGATGAGGTTATTTTCTAAGAGAATCGAAAAGAAAACTTACGATCGGAGCAGTCAGAAGCCCGTCATCAAAGCCAGCATCTGCAACGGCGAACAGGTGGCAGGTTTTAAGGATATCCATACGGGAAAATTTGAAGAAGTCATGTTGATCCGCCGGGCGGAGGATCTCGAGACATTTAAGACGATGTATGGGATTGAGGGAGAGATCGCGAAAGAAAATTAAATCATAAACTGTTTCAAGTGTATAAAAAATTCCTACAAATTTTAAAATCATGTTGACATTGCCGTGGGAAGATGTTATTATCATTCTTGCGTGATGCGAGATAGCAATATTTTGTGTTGCTATGCGGAAGTGTCGGAATTGGCAGACGAGCAAGACTAAGGATCTTGTGGTAGCAATACCGTGTGGGTTCAAGTCCCATCTTCCGCATTTTTTATTTTTAAGAAGCCTTGATTTTCAAGGCTTCTTTTTTAAATATGTACGTTTTGGGGTTACAATCAGGTTACACTTTATACCTGATGAATGTAGCATCTTTTCGTAAGTAGAGGTATCTTAGAATATTATCTTCTGTGAAGATTTTTAATGCAAATGTGTAAGTAGAATGATATACTAAAAAGAACGTTTGTTTGAAAATATACCTGCTATATTAAAGATAGAATTTCGGAAACACTGTTTACGAAATGCACTAGGAAATATTATTGCTACAGCAAAAATTAAAATAGGGGATTAATGAAATAGAACTTACAGATTAAACGGTTTCTGTTATAATAAATAAAAAGACATATATCATAAACATCCCCGTAAAATACAAACGAAAAGGAACAACATTATGGAATCAAGAGTGGAACAGGCAGCAGAGAGAAAAATGTGTGGTTACAACTGTGCGCAGGCAGTGGCGTGCACGTACTGTGATCTGGCGGGAATCGATGAGGAGACGGCGAAGAATCTCACCCAGGGTTTTGCGGTAGGTATCGGCGGCAGCACGGAAGCTACCTGCGGAGCCATCATCGGAGCGGTCAATATCCTGGGACTGATCAACAAGAATCCCCAGCGGACAATGCAGGGCTCCCGAAAGATCATCAACCGCTTCAAGGGGCAGAACGGCACGGTGATCTGCAAGGAACTTAAAGGTCTCACCGATGGGACCGTGAAGAGAGAATGCGAGGACTGTGTCAGAGATGCAGCGGCTTTTCTGGAAGCGGAATTACCGGAAGGCTATGTGCCGCCGAAGCCGGTAGTGTAGTAGGGGTGTGACATGAGATGACGGATATTATAGCAAGAAGGCAGTTTGCGCCGTTATACATTTGGCTGGATATTGCCTTTCTGATCGTATTCTTAGGGCTTCTTCTGTGGCGGAAAAAATATATGACCGTGGCAGTCGGCACCCTGGTGCAGTTCGGCTGGGAAGCGGGACTTTTACTGGGTGGTATCCGCAGCGCGGGATTCGAGACCATGGGAGCAAAATTACAGACCCTGGTGGTAAATTCCCTACTGGAGACGAATCTGGGAATGCCTTATGCGTACTGTATTTTCGTGGCATATTCCGCAAAATTTACGGAACAGATGAGACCCAGGGAGGACAGGCTGACTTTTACAGAGAGGATCCGGGAGAATAACCGGGAAAAAGTAAGACAGCCGAAGGAGAAGGTATGAGTACAAAAGAAACTTCAGCGGATAAAACAAAATACCGCCTGGCAGAGGCGGCGAAAAAATGTATGGCGGCTTCCGGAACCGATGCTATGACCGTGACGCAGATTGTGCAGACCTGCGGCGTGACGAGGCAGACCTTTTATCGGAATTTTCAGGACAAATACGATCTGATCAACTGGTATTTTGACAAGCTGTTGTTGGAATCCTTCGCACAGATGGGAGACGGACTGACCGTATACGAGGGCTTGACCAGAAAGTTTGAATTTATTCAAAAGGAGAGAGTCTTTTTCGCCGGAGCATTCCGTTCGGATGACCATAATTCCCTGCGGGAGCATGACTATGAACTGATTTTGGATTTCTATACGCAGCTGATAAAGCGCAAGACCGGCAGACAGCCCGAGGAGAATATTTTATTCCCGCTGCGGCTCTATTGCAGAGGCTCCATTGATATGACCGTGGAATGGATCTTCGCTCCGAAGGAGAGAACGCCGGAACAGATGGCAGCACTGTTAGTCAGTGCGCTTCCGGCGCCGGTGTCGGAATTATTCCAGCAGCTGGGGGTATTGCGTTAAGGAAAAATCACCAAATCCATTTGTGAAAAATTACCAAAAGAAATGTATACATTATGAACTTTTTGTAAAAAGTGACAGTCGAGCCAAACTGTCACTTTTTTTATGTCCGACTTACAGTTAGAATAAAATTATCATTAAGATTCGTTCTCAAATCGAAAGGAGATTATGTATCATGGCAAACAGAATTATGCTCAACCAGACATCCTATCATGGTGCCGGAGCAATCGCAGAAATCGTAAATGGGGCAAAGGCTCATGCTTTCCAGAAAGCATTCGTATGTTCCGATCCGGATCTGATCAAGTTCGGTGTGACCGGAAAGGTAACCGATTTGCTTGACAAGGAAGGTCTTGCTTATGAAATTTATTCCGATATCAAGGCTAACCCTACCATTGACAACGTGAAAAACGGCGTGGCTGCTTTCAAGGCATCCGGCGCAGACTATATCATCGCCATCGGCGGCGGTTCCTCCATGGATACCTCCAAAGCCATCGGCATCATCATTGCTAACCCTGAGTTTGAAGATGTACGCAGCCTGGAAGGCGTAGCACCTACCAAGAAGCCCTGCGTGCCCATCATTGCAGTGCCCACCACAGCAGGTACCGCAGCAGAGGTTACCATCAACTACGTTATCACCGATGTGGAGCGCAAGCGTAAGTTCGTATGTGTAGACCCTCATGATATGCCTATCATCGCAGTAGTAGATCCCGAAATGATGTCCTCCATGCCCAAAGGACTGACCGCTTCCACCGGTATGGACGCTCTGACCCACGCTATCGAAGGTTACACCACCAAGGCAGCATGGGAGATGACCGATATGTTCCATCTGAAAGCCATCGAGATCATTTCCAAGTCCCTGCGCGGCGCTGTAGCTAATACCAAGGAAGGGCGTGAGGGCATGGCTCTCGGTCAGTACATTGCAGGTATGGGCTTCTCCAACGTAGGTCTTGGCATTGCTCATTCCATGGCACATACTCTAGGCGCTGTCTATGACACTCCTCATGGCGTTGCCTGTGCAATGATGCTTCCTATCGTTATGGAATACAATGCTGACTGCACCGGTGAAAAGTATCGTGAGATCGCCCGTGCTATGGGCGTAGAAGGTGTAGATCAGATGGATCAGGCTACCTATCGTAAGGCTGCTGTAGATGCTGTCCGTAAGCTATCCGAGGATGTTGGTATTCCTTCCAAACTGGAAGCTCTTAAGGAAGAGGATCTTCCTTTCCTGGCTGAGTCCGCACATGCAGATGCCTGCGCACCCGGCAATCCTAAGGATGCAAGTATCGAGGATCTGACCGCACTGTTCAGAAAATTAATGTAATCCAAAATAGGAATTGAGAAGAGAAGCCTCCCGGGAGAAATTTCGGGAGGCTTTTACACATATTTTTATACAAATTATGGATTGAAAAAATAAAGTTACGGAACTATAATGATTTCTGTTTTGAATTTTATAATTATAACAGCAAGGAAAGTGACGTGACAAAAGATGGAAAGTGAAAGTAAGAAAATAACAATGCGGGGAGAATTCGCCCTGATCCTCGTGGTACTGATCAACAGTATGGGTGTGCTCTTAATGCTGCAGTCCGGTTCCGGCATCTCCGCAATCTCCAGCGTGCCTTATGCGTTTCAGCAGGTGTTCCCGGTTCTGACGCTGGGAACCTGGACTTATATTTTTCAGGGAGCGTTGATCGCAGTGCTGATGATCATGCGTAAAAAATTCGTCCCTTCATATTTATTCAGCTTCGTAGTGGGCTTCTGCTTCGGCAAAATGATGGATGTGCATGAACTGTGGATCACGGGACTGCCGTTAAACATTCCCCTACGGATTTTCTACTTCGTATTAAGCTATGTGCTGCTGTGCTTCGGTATTGCACTGTCGAACCGCTGCAAGCTGCCCATCGTTCCGACGGATCTGTTTCCCAGAGAACTGGCGGAGATCACGAAGGTTTCGTACTCCCGAATCAAGATCGGCTTCGATGTGACCTGTCTGTTAGTGACTGCCTGCATGACGTATTTCTGCCTGGGCAGAATCCTGGGACTGGGCATCGGTACCGTACTGGCAGCCTTCACCATGGGAAAAGGAATCGCCATCGTCGGCAATCTGATCGATAAGCATTTTGAGTTCGTATCTGTTCTGTCAGCAAAAAAGGAACCGACAATGTGATTAAATTTGCTACTGTTTTTCTGAAAAATAATATGGTATGCTAAAAAACGAGCAGGCTTGCGAGAGCAGACCTGCTCGTTTTAAAAAGAATATGGATGAAATTAATATAAAAAGGAAACAATAATGGACAATATAAAATACACCAAACAGCAGATCCACACAAGAATCGCACAGAAAAAGATTCTGTTTGACGGAGCCTTCGGCACTTATTATGGAGGAAAATATGATACAAAGCAGCTCCCGGAGTTGGCGAATCTGGAAGCGCCGGAGCGGGTGAAGGAGATTCATACCGAGTACCTGGAAGCGGGAGCGCAGATTCTGCGTACCAACACCTTTGCTGCTAACAGCTTTTGTATGGATCTGACCAAAGAACAGATCGAGGAGACTCTGCGAAGCGGTGTCCGCCTGGCAAGAGAGGCAGTGGCTGCGTGGAGAGAACGCACCGGAGAGACAAAAGAAATCTACATCGCCGGAGATATCGGACAGATTCCCGGAGATGCTCTGGCGCAGAAGGATACGTTATGCTGCGAATACGAAGAAATCTGTCGGATTTTCCTGGAAGAGGGCGTGGACTTTTTTGTCTTTGAGACATTTTCCGAGATGGAAGAGATACTGCCGGCGATCCGTAGGATCGGCGACCGGGCATTCATTACCGTACAGTTCTCTGTGAACCAGTTCGGCTACAGCAATGCGGGGTTAAGCGCCAGGAAGCTTTTGCAGAGAGCTGGGGCAGTACAGGAGATCGATGCTGTGGGATTCAATTGCGGCGTAGGCCCCTCCCATATGCACCGGATCCTGCAATCGCTGGAGAAGCCTGCGGACAAGTTCCTCACAGCGCTTCCCAATGCGGGCTATCCCCAGATGGTCACCGGGCGTATGATCTTCACCGGGGATAACAGAGACTATTTTGTGGACAGAATGCAGCAGATGGTGCACATAGGTGTGGATATGGCAGGCGGATGCTGCGGTACGACACCGGAGTATATCGCAGACCTTGCCGGAAAATTGGATCTTACCCAGTATCCGCAGGTAAAAGCAAATGCAGAACCGGAGAAAAAACAGGCTGGCACTAAGGATCACTCTTTTTACCATAAAAAAGAAGCAGAAGGTAAGAAAGACAAGCTGATCGCTGTGGAACTGGCACCTCCCGTAAGTGTAGATGATGAAAAACTGATGGATGCCGCACATCTGTTACAGAGAAGCGGCGTGGATGTGCTGACCTTCCCGGATTCTCCTTCGGGTCGTACCAGAGCGGATTCCATTTTGATGGCGGAAAAGGTGGCAAGAGAGACCGGGATGTGCGTCATGCCCCATATCTGCTGTCGGGATAAAAATGCCATCGCCATGCGTTCCCAGCTGTTAGGAGCCTATATCAACGGAATCCACAATTTCCTGGTAATCACCGGGGATCCCATTCCTTCCATGGTGCGGACCACGGTAAAAAGTGTGTTCAATTTTGACTCCGTAGGTCTCATGCAGATCATTGCGGATATGAACGAGGAACAGTTCGTACAGGCTCCGGTAAGCTACGGAGGAGCTATTAATCAGGGCAGACGCAACCTGGATGTGGAGATTGGCAGAGTGAAGAAGAAAATGGCGGCAGGAGCCACCTTTTTCCTAACCCAGCCGGTATCTACGAAGGAGAGCACCGACAGAGTACGCCGGATCAAAGAAGAGACCGGAGCGAGGATTCTCTGTGGGATGATGCCCTTTGTAAGCCTTAAGAATGCTACTTTCATGAAAAATGAGATGGCAGGTATTGATGTGACGGACGAAGTGCTGGCGAGATATCGTGCGGATATGACCAGAGAAGAGGGAGAACAGGCAGGGATACAGCTGGCAAAAGAAGTGATCGCCATGACGGAGGACTTTGCGGACGGTTATTATTTCTCCTTCCCCTTCAATCGGGTGAATATGCTTGAGAAAATCCTGAATAAGTAGTATACTGTAACTGGTATAAAAGGACTAATGGCTGAAAAGCAGATTCAAAACAGTTGACACGGAGGTGACTGTGATGAGTATTAATATTCAGGCAAAGACAAATTATTCTTTTCTGTTTTCCGGTTTAAGCTCTACGGCATCCAATGCAGCAAGCGGTAACTGGCTGGCAGATTATGCAAGTATTAAGAACGGCAGCTACGGTAAGCTTATGAAGGCTTACTACGGTAAGAGTGACAACGCATCCAAGACCGCAGCGTCCACTATTACGAAAAATGACACCACAACAGATACAGCGAAGAAGGCACTGGCGAAGGTAGAGACTACGACAGATGCTCTCAAGGAATCCGCAGACGCACTGTTAGCTACGGGTAAAAATGACCTGTTCGCACAGAAGGATATCACTGCCACAGATGAGAACGGTGCGGAGAGTACCACCAAGGGCTATGACACCGGTGCCATCTACAATGCAGTGAACAGCTTTGTGAAGAATTATAACAGTGTGCTGACGGCAGCAGATGATGTGAGCGACACCACGGTAAGCAACCGCGTGACATCCATGAGCAATTCGACCCTTGCCAACAGCAAGCAGCTGGCGAAGATCGGTATCACTATGAAAAATGACGGTACATTATCTTTGGATAAGGATACTTTTATGAAGGCAGATATGTCTACGGTAAAGAGTCTGTTCCAGGGGAACGGTTCTTACGGATATCGTGTATCCGCACAGAGCTCCATGATCAATTTCGCAGCAGATCATGCCTCCACGAGAAGCAGTCTGTATACCGGAAGCGCAGGATATACCAGTCTCTATAATTCAGGTAACCTATTTAGTTCCTATATGTAAAACAGATACATAAGATAGCTTATAACAGTAACATGCGGCTGACTGCACGCCGCATGTTATTTTTATGAAGCAGGAAATCGTGATTATTTTATATACATTTCAAATAATTTAAAAAATAATGTTGACATTTGGAGCAGGTTGTTGTAATATACATTTGTTCGCAGAAATGGCGGAATTGGCAGACGCGCACGGTTCAGGTCCGTGTGGTAGTGATACCATGAGGGTTCAAGTCCCTCTTTCTGCATTGCAACATCGTTTTTATAAAAACAAAAATGGTGTTGACAATTTTAATTAAATACTGTATTATATTTTTTGTTCGCAGAAATGGCGGAATTGGCAGACGCGCACGGTTCAGGTCCGTGTGGTAGTGATACCATGAGGGTTCAAGTCCCTCTTTCTGCATCACATGGCGGTGACCGAAAGGTTGCCGCCTTTGTTGTATTTCGGAATCATATGATGTCGGGGTCAAAAGCCCCCGACTTTGATGCCTACGGATTGCTCCGTGCTC
>CAVFMG010000107.1:0-9919 GCA_963623435.1 Odoribacter splanchnicus | reverse complement strand
CTCATATGCCTTACCTCTTTCACCGCTTCCAGAATTCCGGGGTTCTTTGTCATGGTTTCCAACATCTTCAGATCATCCTCCGTTTCTACATTGAACAATTGTATCCACTCATCCATCCGCTGCCCGGTCAATGCTTTGTTCAGTTCCAGGATGTGCATCTCCACCAAATCACTGAACACTTCACCGTTTTCTTCTCTTAACAGATATTTTCTGTGATAAGTACTATCTGTTGTCATATTAAAATTCAGAATACTGATGGTGATGCATTTCTTCATCCGTTCATAGTCTTCTCCGACCGAAAGTTCTTCCGTCAGAAGTTTTCCCATATAGAAAAGCTGACGTTTATCCCAATGCTTTACTGTATAGATCTGAAGTTCTATGCTGATCTTCGTATCGTCATTCAATTCCAACAATACATCTACGATCCCCTGCTTCTGGTATTTATATCTGCGCCACAAATTCGTATTCCGTAATTTCAGGCTTCTGATCTTCTCTATCGGAATGTCTAAAATATCGCTGATAAAGTATTTTAAAATAATAAAATTACGGAACAGTTCTTTCATGCAGTAATCCCACTTGGGTCTTGCTATCATTTGCATTCTCCTCTCATATGTGCATACGAGAGGTTCGCCGCCTCCCATATTTACTTTTATCAAAATGGGACAAGCGACCGAATGGTCTTGAAATATCAGACTTGCTTCCCAATGTGTAGTTTGATGATAGCAAATATGAAACGGACTGTCAATCACAAATTTATGCGCAACGCCATTCCTATTTTGTTGCGCAATTTTACAATATTTTTTGCCGTAAATACGCAATAATATGCTATAATATATACGTGCAACCGGTTGTGCAATTATTGTTTTACGGGAGGATTATTTATGCATCATTTTACAAAGCATTCACGCACTCGTCTGCTGGCACTGTGTCTCAGCGCGGGGCTGGTGATGGGCAGTCTGTCCGGCTGCGGCAATCAGAGTTATGAGATTGCGGATACAGCAGCGGAATCCACAGCTTCTGCAGATACCACAACGGTCACCACTTTTTCCATGCCGGAAGGTCCGGAGGAATCTACGATATATGTGGAACCCGTGGATGGGATCTCCGATGATTTTTACCGTGGTATGGACGTCTCCGCGGTACTTGCCCTGGAGAACAGCGGTGTGAAATATTATAATTTTGACGGGGAAGAGCAAGATGTGTTCATGACACTGGCACAAGCGGGTGTGAATTATATCCGTCTCCGTGTCTGGAATGATCCCTATGATGAGAACGGTAACGGTTACGGCGGCGGTAACAACGATGTGGCAACCGCAATTACCCTGGGACAGCGTGCTACGCAGTATGGCATGAAGGTCTGCATCGATTTCCATTATTCCGATTTTTGGGCAGATCCTAAGAAGCAGTTTGTTCCCAAAGCCTGGGAAGGCATGGATATTGAAGAAAAATCCGACGCGCTTTACAATTTCACGCTGGACAGTCTCACACAGATTCTGGATGCCGGGGTGGATGTAGGCATGGTACAGGTCGGCAATGAGATCAACAATGGCATGTGCGGAGAAACAGATGTGGCAAATGTTCGCAAGCTGTTAGCCTCCGGCAGTAAAGCTGTCCGGGAAGTTGCTGCGAATTCCGGAAAAGATATTCTGGTAGCTGTACACTACACCGATATTGAAGATATGAAAAAGCTGGATACGCTGCTGACCGGTCTGCAGATAAAAGAGATCGACTATGATATCGTCGGGCTGTCCTTCTATCCCTACTGGCACGGCACCATGGAGGACCTGAAAAATGCTATCGTCCATGTCCGCGACACTTATGATAAAAAGGTATATGTAGCAGAAAATGCTTATTGCTATACTTCGGAAGACGGCGATGGTTCCGCCAACAGTATCAAAGGCACCGATGATCTGGCGGAAGGCTACTCTGCCAGCGTGCAGGGACAGGCAAATGAAGTCCGGGATGTCTGCGCCGCAGCCAGCGAAGCCGGAGCAGAGGGTATCTTCTACTGGGAAGGCACCTGGATCCCGGTAGGTCCCGCAGATGCTGATAATTCCGCCATCTGGGAAAAATACGGCAGTGGATGGGCAAGCAGTTATGCTTCCGATTACGATCCGAAGGATGCCGGACAGTACTACGGCGGAAGTTCCTGGGACAATCAGGCAATGTTTGATTTCACCGGACATCCTCTGGCTTCTCTGAATGTATTCAAATACCTGAAATACGGTGCGACCGCACCCCTGGCAGTAGAGAGCATTCCTGAAGTAGCCGTGTCCTGCAATCTTGGTGCAGAAGCAGAATTGCCGGATACGGTAAGCGTTATTTATAATGACCGCTCTGTAGCCCAGGTTCCCGTTACCTGGAATGCCGATGACGTGGCTGCAATCGATACCGAGGTCGGCGGTACTTTCACTGTAAACGGAACCCTGGAGGATGGCACGCACGTTACCGCAGTCGTCACTGTGGACCGCATCAATTATGTCCAGAATCCCAGCTTTGAGAATGCCGATACTTCCATGTGGACCGTAGAATATTCCGGAGAAGACAATCCCACGGATTACCAGGATAAGGCGGCAGATGCTCACAGCGGTGATATTGCCTTCCACTTCTGGTCCGGAACTTCTGACATGGATTTCTCCATTGAGCAGAGTTTCACCGATCTGGAGCCCGGTACTTATGAGTTATCCGCTTTCGCCCAGGGCGGCGATCTGTCAGCGGATGACTCCATGGAACTGTATGCTGTCGTGGACGGCACAGAGCTCACCGCTCCTTTTATGATGACTACCTATGCCGACTGGCAGAATCCTACCATCTCCCAGATCAAAGTAACCGATGGTACTCTGACCATCGGCGCGAGATTTAAATGTAATATGAACAGCTGGGGAACCCTGGATGATGTGACCCTGAATCGCGTAGGAGAATAAATGGAAAGTTAGTTAAAAATCGCCATAGCCCGTATTGGGGCTACTGGTTTTTCACACAAATTATTCATAATGTGAGTAATTCATGGGTATGAGAAACTTGTTCTATGACAGATACCCACGTTATGAAAAACGAATGGGTATGACAGGCTTGTTCTGTTGCTGATACCCACGTTATGAAAAACGAATGGGTATGACAGGCTTTGTTGCTGATACCCACGTCGCGGAAAGTTGGCTGAAAAATAACAAAGGGAACGTTAAAACGCAGAACGCCCACGGTGGACGGAATGTCCTTCCGAGGATGTTTGTCGGGAGGTGGTGACATTTTCTCGAAAAGTGTTGAAAATCAGGGTGGAGCGAACAGGACGTTCGCGACAGGCTCCAGTTGCCATGGATGGCAACTGGAGCCGTGCCCGTACGGATTAGAACCGCTACTCACTTTTCGTCAGAAAATTCCCACCGGGAGACCTTACATCGAGGAAGGATGTTCCGTTCGCCATAGGCGTTCGTGGATATTTCACTAACTCTCTCTGAAACTTTCCCTCCCAAAAGTCGTCATATAGTATAGATCACAATACTTACTCACGACTTTGGGAGGGAATTTTTATGAAGAAAACTATTTTGTTGTTATCGCTTTCCGCTTTCTTTGCGCTGTCATTGACCGGCTGTGGTTCTACCGGCGGTCCCGAGGATACTATCGGCGGACCGATCGATCCGGTCGTCGCAGAATCTCTCGCTCCGACAGAATGTCCGGAAGCCGGTCCCGCGGATGATTTGGCGATAGCCATGGGCAAGGAAGCCGTCTGCGATCTGGGCTCGGTGCAGTTCTCCCTGTCTCTTCCGGAGACCTGGGACTATGAGATCCGCTACATAACCTTTGAAAACGTCATCACGGCCCAGACAATCGTATTCTGGAACATTGCTTATCCCGACGATACTTTTACGCTTGTCTATGCGCCCGTGCCGGGGATCTGCGGTACCGGTGTCACTATCGAAGAGATCACCCTGTCCGATCCCGACGTCCCCTTGCAGGGAAATACCCTGCAGTTAAAATCTACCCTTCCGTTGACGGACTGGTCCGCTCTGGAAACGGATTTCAACCGCATTCTTGAAACGATCCAGCTCCAATACACAAGTTTCGAAGAACCTGTAACGCAGGATGTTCTGATCCTGCCGGAAGAAACGCAGTCCGTAACACAGGATAAGCTGCCTCTATTAGAAGAAAAGCAGCCGGACTAATTCCCGTCCCTTACGACAAAATCCCGGTAGACTGCAAAAACAGTACCAGCATCATCACCGGTGCCACATAACGGATCATCACCCTGTACAGCTTTTTGCGGCGGAAGGTCTCGCCGTTACGCTCCATCTCACCGATGACATAATCCGGTGTCATGACCCAGCCGATGAGGATCGTGGACAGCAGAGCGATCAAGGGCATCATGACGCTGTTGCTGATGTAATCCATGATATCCAGAAGCTGACCGGTGGAACCGTTGGGCAGCTTTACTTCAAAATAGAAGATACTGTAGCCCAGAGCGATGACCGCGGAAGCCGCCAGATAGATCACTGTCAGGACTAACACCGTCTTCTTACGACCCGCATGAAAGATCTCCATACAGTTGGCAGTGATGGACTCCAGCACCGAGATGCAGGAGGTCAGTGTGGCAAAAATCGTTGTCACGAAGAACAGAATACCCACAAAGGTTCCGGCTTTTCCCATGGCAGCAAATACTTTCGGCAGGGAAATGAACATCAGGCTGGGACCTGCGCTCATGCCCTCCGTGCCGGAAAATACGAAGACCGCCGGAATGATCATGGCTCCGGCTAAAAGCGCCACGCCGGTATCAAAGATCTCAATCTGGTTCACGGCTTTATTCAGGTTCACCTCAGGCTTTACATAGGAACCGTAAGTGATCATGATTCCCATGGACACGCTCAATGAGAAGAACAGCTGACTCATGGCATCCAGCAGGATCTGTAAAAATCTCTGTACTGTCAGCCCCTCAAAATGCGGCGTAATATAATACAGAAATCCGTCAATACCGGTGCGCAAATCCCCTGAGGCATCGGTATTTTTTAATGTCAGGGAATATCCCGCAATGATCACCACCAGCACCAGATAGATCAATAAGAACAATCCACCGCCATCCTTTGCCGCCAGATAAGGGAATCTCCACAGATTGCCCACACCTACCGCACTGCCTGCAGCTGCCAGCACGAAGCCGATCTGCCCGGAGAAATTACTTGTTTTCTTTTCCATATGATTCACGCTCCTTAAAACACTGATGCCATGAGGATAACACATACAGTTCCATCAGTAAAACGAATATTTCTACTGGTATGTATAAATATTTGTGATATAATGAGTGCAAGTGAGTCAACATGCTTGCATGATTGACGAACGACTCATTAGCGAACGAATGTCCTGCGAAGCAGGATATCAAGTGCGAAGCACGAATTCGTGAGCTTGTGATAAACAGGTCAATTCATAAATTTTCGGGGTGAAATCATGAAAGAACAGAAGGATCGTTACGAGATATTTTTAAAAGTATGTGAGACGGGAAGCTTCTCCAAAGCGGCAGAAGCTCTGAATTATACCCAGTCCGGCATCAGTCAGATGATGGCGGGGCTGGAGGAGGAACTGGGTATACAGCTTTTCGCCAGAGTAAAGCGGGGTGTCAGCCTCACGGACAATGGCGCCCGCCTGATCCCTTATATTCAGGAAATGGTCAACCAGAAAGACAAGCTGCGCCAAGCTGCCTTCAATATCAACAATAAGATCGAAGGGAAACTCCGGGTCGGCAGCTTTTCCAGCATCACCGCTCTGTGGATGCCGGATGTGGTTCATTTTTTCCGGGAAAATTATCCGAAAGTGGATGTAGAAATATTTGACGGTAATTACGATGAGATTCGGGACTGGATCATTCACGGGCAGGTGGACTGTGGCTTTTTATCCTCCATTGTGGCGGACGATCTGACCTTTTATCCCCTGTTAAATGATCCCTTGTGCGCCGTATTCCACGAGGGGCATCCTCTTACTGCAAAAAACAGCGTCACTCTGCCGGAGCTGTTCGAATATCCTCTGATCATCGAGACCCCCGGCTGTGACAATGACATCCAGCATCTGCTGACCAAATGCCCTGTCCGTCCGAAGATCTCCTACAGTTTCCGGGACGACACCCTGATCATGTCCTTCGTCCGAAAGGGTCTCGGCGTCACCATCTCCCAGGAGCTGGTATTAAAAGCCTTCGCCCGGGATGTGGTCTCAAGACCTTTATCTCCCTGCTGCCATCGCACCCTGGGGCTCGCCTTCTCCAAGACTGCCAACTCCGTGGTGTCCCAGACCATGCTGCGGTATCTGCAGGAGACGATACACTGATCCACTACTCTATCTTATCTACATTATGATAGCTGCCGCAATAGGGGCATCTGCCGGTATATCCTGCTGCCGCCTGATAGGAAGCACCACAGTTCGGGCACTGCACCGCGGTCATACGAAGTTTGGAAGGATCCACAGGCTTATCATCCATCAGCTCCTGTTCGCCCGGCAGAACCTCATCCCGGACGGAAGCAGGATCCCAGCCATACTTTCCCTGATATTCATAGATGTCCATGGTCATGCCGATGGGATAGTCGCCGGCACCTTTTTTCAAATGCCGTGGGAATCACCGCCTCCCGCTCGATCCGATTTTTGTCAAAATAATGCACGATCACATTCACCGGGAATCTGCCGTTTACCGTATAAGCCGTATTCTCCGTATAGCCATAGATCTTCGCGGCGTATCTGGTTCCGTTTTTTACAATGAGCGACTTTTTGTGCTGCCCGTACAATACTGCTGCGATGAAACCAATCCCCAGTAGCAGGAAAAACAATGGCAGTGTCAGAAAAGCTCTCATGGGCGGAAACACCAGGCTGACGCTGCCGAAAATAATGGTCAACACTGCGCCGATGCCTGCAAACGCTCCGCCTACGATCAGTAAAATTTTCTGTGCCATGTTCATTTCATGTCAGTGCCCCACCTTTCTTTTCCAATACTATCCCATTATACCATCTGTACCACCCAGACATTACTCTTCACCATGCAGTAACCGATGACCACCTTGATCAGTTCCGTCGCCTGCACCAGGAAATAGATGCTCACGATCCCCAGTCCGGTGAAATGTGCCAGCAGGTACGCCGCAGGCACCACGATCACCCAGGTAAACACCGAGTCAAACAGGAAGGTCACGACGGTCTTACCGCCGGAACGCAGGGTAAAATAAGACGCATGGCTGAACGCGCAGAACGGCATGATAATCGCCGAGACTGCGATAAACTGTGTTGCCAGTTCTTTGATTCCTTCCGAAGTATTGTAAATGCCGGGGAAGAATCCTCCTACCACGAGCATCAGCGCTGCCATGATCACACAGCAGAATACGCTGAATACGATCATCTTGTTATCCGCATCTTTGGCATCCTCTAATTTGCCGGCGCCCAGATACTGTCCCACCACAATACTGATGCAGGAACCCAGCTGGAGATAGACGATGTTGAACAGGTTCGTAATAGTGGAGGCAATATTCAGTCCTGCTACCACATCCAGACCTCTGACGGAATAACACTGGGTCACCGTCGTCATGCCCGCTGCCCACAGCACTTCGTTCATCATTAACGGGAATCCCTTGATCAGAATCGCTTTCAACTCTGCAAACGGAATGCCGAATCCGGTATAAGCGCCCTCCAGATAGCGGTTCTTCTCCCGGTGCATATGTGCCCAGATCACCACGATCAGTGCCTCGATATAGCGGGCAATGACTGTAGCCAGCGCCGCTCCCTGCACGCCCAGCTCCGGAAAAGGTCCGATGCCAAAGATCAGCAGATAGTCCAGCAGCGCATTAGTTCCCACCGCCACGAAGCTGGCTAACATCGGAATAAATGTCTGGCCGGTCTCTTTGATATTCGTAGCATAGGACTGGTTCACCGCAAAAGGGATCAGCCCCACCATCATGATTGCCAGATATTCCAGGCCATACCCAAGTGCTACATCCGTGGCTCCGTTTCCCACCGTATCCGTCAGATACAGGGAAATCAGTGCTGCTCCCTTCGTCAAAAACAGTACGATCGCCCCACCGGTTACTAACAGTGTCGCGTACAATTTAAACCGGAAGGAATACATATGTCCCTTATGGTTGCCCTTGCCGAAATACTGGGCACCGAAGATACTGGCTGCGGATACCGCTCCGAAGATCGCCAGATTGTATACAAAAATCAACTGATTCACGATGGCAACGCCGGACATCTGTTCCGTTCCCAGTTGTCCCACCATGATATTATCCAGAAAACTTACCAGATTCGTAATGGCATTCTGCAAGATCATAGGAATCGCCAACAGCAGATATCTGCGGTAGAAGTCCCAGTCTCCGATATATTTTTTCTTTAATTTAGCTAACATATTATCCCTCAATTTTTATCTGTCCGTGATTTGCGGTCACGGGTCTTCCACACCCTCTGCCCGCTGCCATATGTTCTTATATTTCTTCCTGTGGCATGGTGCTATGTACTTTTTTTCTTACAAAATAGAAGCACACTGCCTGTAATAAAATAGTAATCGTCCAGGATGCCGGATAGGATAAAAACAGTACCATCAGTGACCGGTGCATCGGGAACACTCCGTAGATCCAGAAGATTCTCGTACCTACCGTTCCGATGATGGACAGGATCATGGGCACTGCCGAATGTCCCATGCCCCGCAGCGCCCCCGGGATCAGATCCATGATACCGCATAAAAAATAAGTCAGTGTCGTGTATAACAGAATCTCCGTTCCACAGACGACCACATCCGCATCCGTTGTATAAATGTGCAGCAGCTGCGGCCCGAAGAGGTTGGCACCTCCTCCTAGTGTCAGTGCCACAATCACCGACAGGAGCATACAGTCGGTCAGCACTCTGTCCATACGCTTTTTCTTCCCGGCACCGTAGTTCTGGCTGGTGAAGCTCATGCACGCCTGCGTGATGGAGTTCACCGATACGTACAGGAAGCCAAAGATGTTATTTGCCGCCGTATATCCTGCCATAGCGGTGGATCCGAAGGAATTCACCGAGGATTGCAGCAATACGTTCGAGAAATTAATGACTACACTCTGAATCCCTGCCGGAACTCCCACCCGGAAGATCTGAATCAGATACTCCCATTTGATTCCAAGCTTCGATAGCTGCAGTCTATAGCAGCTGTCCGTGTGGAACAGACACCACAGCACCAGCACGCAGGAAATGGTCTGAGAAATCACTGTAGCGATCGCCACACCTGCCACTCCCATGGCAAATACAATGACCAAGAACAGATTTAACCCCGCATTGATGGCTCCCGAAATAATCAGGAACAAAAGCGGTCTCTTCGTATCTCCCACTGCCCGCAAAATGGCGGCTCCGTAATTGTACAGCATGAAAAAGGGCATGCCACAAAAATAGATCTTCATATATAGTGCCGCCTGATCAATGACATCCTCCGGCGTATCCATCAGTTCCAGTGCCCCTCTGGTGCAGAGGAGTCCCACGAATACCATGACGATACCGCTGATCAGTGCAAAAGTGATCGCCGTATGTACCGTCTCACTCATCTCCCGCTCCTTGCCGGCGGCATAGAATCGGGCAGACAGTACATTTGCTCCCAGGGAAACCCCGATGAACAGATTCACAAACATATTGATCAGTGCCGTGGTAGATCCCACCGCCGCCAGCGCCTGGCTGCCGGTGAACCGTCCCACCACAATGATGTCCACTGCATTGAATAACAGCTGCAAAATGCTGGATACCATCAGCGGCAGGGCGAAGGAGATCAGCTTGTCCATGATGGTGCCGTTGCACATATCTATTTCGTATTTATTTTTCTTCTGTGTTGCTTCCATGAATTACTTACACTTACCTCTCAAGACGCCTCATAATGCCTTTAATTTACGATTTTAAGTAACTATTCAGAGCCGAGGAAATTTACATAAATTTGCGAATCATGCTTGCATGA
>CAVFMG010000106.1:0-9986 GCA_963623435.1 Odoribacter splanchnicus | reverse complement strand
GTAACTATTCAGAGCCATTAAATATCAGCTAAGTCTCGATGAATGCTTGCATTCATAAGAGACTTTGATAATATTTATTTGGCGAAGTAACCACATGAGCAAAAAGTAAGCCTCATAGAGGCGATTTTGCGAATGGGGTTCTGAATAGTTACAAGTATTTTACTTAGAAAATACAGTATTGGAAATATCACAAGAAATGAGGAAGATAACACTATGGAGTTACATATTACCTGTATTCCCGGCGATGGCATCGGTCCTGAAATCGTCAGGGAGACAAAAAAAGTCTTAGACAAAGTTGCACATAAATATGGTCATAAAATGATCTATAAAGATATTCTGATGGGAGGAGCCTCCATTGATGTCCATGGAGTACCCCTGACGGAGGAGGCAATTGCGGATGCCCAAGCGGCAGATGCGGTGCTGATGGGATCCATCGGCGGCAATACCACCACATCTCCCTGGTACAAGCTGCCCCCCGAGAAGCGTCCGGAAGCCGGGCTTCTGGCAATGCGTAAGGCACTGAACCTGTTTGCCAATTTAAGACCCGCCGTGCTCTATGATGAACTGGCAGGGGCATGTCCTCTGAAGGAGGAGATCAGCAAGGCGGGATTCGACATGCTGATCATGAGAGAACTGACCGGCGGACTGTATTTCGGTGAGCGCAAGACCATCGAAGAGAACGGTGTGAGAAAAGCTATTGATACCCTGACCTACGATGAGAACGAGATCCGTCGTATCGCCATCAAGGGATTTGATATTGCAAGAAAGCGCAGAAAGAAAGTCACCAGCGTGGATAAAGCAAACGTGCTGGATTCCTCCAGACTCTGGAGAAAAGTCGTAGAGGAAGTGGCAAAGGATTATCCCGATGTGACACTGGAGCATATGCTGGTAGACAACTGTGCCATGCAGTTAGTGAAGGATCCCGCACAGTTTGATGTCATTCTGACGGAGAACATGTTCGGAGATATCCTCTCTGACGAGGCAAGCATGGTGACCGGTTCCATCGGAATGCTGGCAAGTGCAAGCTTAAACGATACGAAGTTCGGTCTGTATGAGCCCAGCCACGGCTCCGCACCGGATATCGCAGGCAAAGATATTGCAAACCCGATTGCTACCGTATTAAGTGCTGCTATGATGCTTCGTTACAGCTTTGATCTGGATGAAGAGGCAGACACTATAGAAGCAGCGGTGAAGAAGGTATTGCAGGACGGTTACCGTACCGGTGATATTATGTCCGATGGTTGTGTTCAGGTAGGGTGTACCGAAATGGGCAATCTTCTGGCAGAAAGGATCTGACAGCATGAAAGGCAGCAGCTCGGTACCGGACAATTCAGCCGAGTCCTGATAAAGTGTGCAAATAGAGAAAATGAGAAAAACAAGAAGAGAAAGAGAGATACTATTATGAGAAGTGATTCCGTAAAAACTGGAACTGCCCAGGCACCTCACAGAAGTCTGTTCAATGCATTGGGATTTACCGAGGAAGAGAGAAGACGCCCTATGATCGGTATCGTCAGCTCCTTCAATGAGATCGTACCCGGACATATGAATCTGGACAAGATCACCGAAGCTGTAAAAATGGGTGTAGCCATGGCTGGCGGTATGCCGGTAGTATTCCCCGCTATCGCTGTATGCGACGGTATTGCCATGGGACATGTGGGAATGAAGTATTCCCTGGTGACCAGAGACCTGATCGCCGACAGCACCGAGTGTATGGCAATGGCTCACGGATTTGACGGTCTGGTATGTATTCCTAACTGTGATAAGAATGTACCCGGTCTGCTGATGGCAGCAGCCAGAGTGAATATCCCGACAATTTTCGTATCTGGCGGACCTATGTTAGCCGGTCATGTACACGGACAGAAGAGAAGCTTGTCTTCCATGTTTGAGGCAGTGGGAAGCGTGGCAGCAGGTACCATGACCATGGACGAACTGGCAGAGTTCGAGGAAAAGGTATGTCCTACCTGCGGTTCCTGTTCCGGTATGTATACCGCGAACTCCATGAACTGTCTGACTGAGGCGATCGGTATGGGACTTCGCGGCAACGGTACGATCCCTGCCGTATATTCCGAGCGTATCCGTCTGGCAAAACATGCCGGCATGAAGATCATGGAACTGGTGGAGAAGAATATCCGCCCCAGAGATATCATGACCCCGGAAGCATTCAGAAACGCACTGACCGTAGATATGGCACTGGGCTGTTCTACGAATACCATGCTGCATCTGCCCGCCATCGCGAGAGAAGCAGGCGTGGAACTGAATCTGGAGATCGCCAACGAAATCTCTGCCAAGACTCCGAACCTGTGCCATCTGGCACCGGCAGGTCCTACTTATATGGAAGATCTGAACGAGGCAGGCGGTGTCTATGCGGTAATGAACGAACTGTCCAAGAAGGGACTTTTGAACCTTGACTGCCTGACTGCCAACGGCACGACAGTAGGAGAGAATATCAAGAATTGTGTCAATAAGAATCCGGAAGTCATCCGTCCTGTGGAGAATCCTTACTCCGAGACCGGCGGTATTGCAGTATTAAAGGGTAACCTGGCACCGGACAGCGGCGTAGTCAAGAGATCCGCAGTGGCACCGGAGATGCTGGTACACGAAGGTCCCGCCAGAGTATTTGACTGTGAAGAGGATGCCATCGATGCGATTAAGTCCGGCAGAATCGTAGCAGGTGATGTGGTAGTGATCCGTTACGAGGGCCCCAAGGGTGGACCCGGTATGCGTGAGATGCTGAATCCTACCTCCGCCATCGCAGGTATGGGACTGGGTTCCAGTGTGGCACTGATCACGGACGGACGTTTCTCCGGCGCTTCCAGAGGAGCATCCATCGGACATGTATCCCCGGAAGCAGCAGTAGGCGGACCTATCGCACTGGTGGAAGAGGGCGATATCATCCGCATCAATATTCCGGAGAACAAACTGGATGTCCTAGTATCCGACGAAGAACTGGCAGCCAGAAGAGCAAAATGGCAGCCCAGAGAGCCTAAGATCACCACAGGATACCTGGCAAGATATCATGAACTGGTGACCAGCGGCAACCGCGGTGCGGTACTGGAGGCACCTTCACAGAAGAACTAAGTGATAATAAAAGACCGGAGGGATTTTGCAATGCAGTTAACAGGATCAGAAATTCTGGTAGAATGCCTGAAGGAGCAGGGGGTAGATACCGTATTCGGCTACCCCGGCGGGGCAATCCTTAATATTTACGATGCACTTTATAAGCACAGCGGGGAGATCAGGCATATTCTGACTTCCCATGAACAGGGAGCGGCACATGCGGCGGACGGCTATGCAAGAGCTACGGGAAAAGTAGGTGTCTGCATGGCTACCAGCGGTCCCGGAGCCACCAACCTGGTCACCGGTATCGCGACAGCTTACATGGATTCTGTTCCCATGGTGGCGATCACCGCCAACGTTACGTTACCGTTACTTGGTAAGGACAGCTTCCAGGAGGTGGATATTGCCGGTGTGACCATGCCAATCACGAAGCATGGCTATATCGTGAAAAATGTGGAGATTCTGGCAGATACCATCCGCAAGGCGTTCCACATTGCCAGAAGCGGCAGACCGGGTCCGGTACTGATTGATATCACGAAGGACGTAACCGCAGCAACCTGTGAATACACCCCTGTGACCATTGAACCTGAAGAAAGAGTGACCCACTACACCAGAGAAGAACTGATGTTGGTAGCGGAGATGATCCATAAGGCGAAAAAGCCGTACATCTATCTGGGCGGCGGAGCCATTATCTCCGGCGCAAGCGAAGAAGTGGCACAGTTCGCAGAACTCATCGATGCCCCGGTATGCGATACCCTGATGGGTAAGGGAGCTTTTGACGGCAGAAGCGAGCGCTATACCGGTATGATCGGTATGCATGGCACCAAGGCTTCCAACTTAGGTGTCAGCGAATGTGATCTGCTGGTGGCACTGGGAGCCAGATTCTCCGACCGAGTGACCGGCAATCCGAAGAAGTTCGCGGAGAACGCAAGAATTATCCAGCTGGATGTGGATGCTGCGGAGATCAATAAAAATATCCGTGTGGATGCTTCTCTGGTAGGAGATCTGAAGAAGACGCTGACCGAATTAAATGCCTGTCTGTCCAAACAGGAACATCCGGAATGGATAGCGCATATCAAAGAATTAAAGGAAAAATATCCTCTGAAATACGACGATGAGACTCTGTCCTGCCCTTATATCATGCAGGAGATCGACCGTGTAACCAACGGAGAGGCGATTATTTCCACCGATGTGGGACAGCACCAGATGTGGGCGGCACAGTATTATCATTATACAAAGCCCCGCACATTTTTGTCCTCCGGTGGCTTAGGCACCATGGGTTACGGTCTGGGAGCCTGCATCGGTGCGCAGATCGGGCAGCCGGATAAGGTCTGCATCAACATTGCCGGTGATGGATGCTTCCGTATGAACATGAACGAACTGGCGACTGCCAGCCGTTATAACATTCCTATTATCCAGGTAGTTATCAACAATCAGGTGCTTGGTATGGTAAGACAGTGGCAGACACTGTTTTACGGAAAACGTTATTCTCAGACCGTGCTGAAAGATAAAGTGGATTTCTGCAAGGTAGCAGAAGGACTGGGCTGTACCGCCATCCGCGTGACCAAAAAGGAAGAAGTGGCACCCGCCATCGAGAAAGCCATTGCCCTGAAGGCACCGGTAATGATCGAGTGCATGATCCCGGAGGATGATAAGGTATTCCCCATGGTTCCGGCAGGAGCTCCCATCAGCGAAGTATTTGACGGAGATGATTTGAAAAGGCAGTCCTGATGAATAAGACGACGAAGAGATTAGTTTTTGCAGTGCTGATAGTATTACTGTTTTTGCTGACGGTATACTTTGTCCTGGCATTTTATTACAGGGAAGGGTTTTCCTTAAATACCTGGATCAACGGGGTATACTGTACCGGCAAGACGGTGGAAGAAGTGAATTCGGAGCTTTTGTCACATACAGAAGCTCCGAATGTTGTCATCGTGGACAGAGAGGGAACGGAGTATACGATCTCATTGGCGGATGTCGACTATCAGGCAGATTACAGCAATATGCTGGAGCGCTACCGACAGGAACAGAATCCTTATCTGTGGATCGATAATGTACTGTTTCATTCCAGACGGACGCTTGCGCCGGCGGTGGCCGTGGATGAGACGGCGCTGCGGAAAGCTTACGATGCGCTGGCATTTGTACGGGAAGAACAACAGAAAAAAACAGATTACAGTCTTTACCGGGATGAAGCTGGTGAGTATGTCTTTACGGATGGACTTGCGAACCGCATCGATCTGGAGAAGGCTTTTTTGGCGTTGAAGACGAACGTGGAAAACGGACAGGAGACGTTAAATTTACAGGACAGTGGCTGTTACTATGACATTGCTCCGGATGAGGCACAAAAAGCTCTGCGGAACCTCTGGAAAGAGATCGAGAGATTTCAGAACTGTGATATTGTCTATTGTTTTGGTGAAGAGAGACATCCGGTGACAGCAGCGGACTGTGCTTCTTTTCTGGTAACGGAGAACGGCCTGCCGGTGACGGACCAGACCGGGAACTTTGTGCTGGAGGAAGAGGCTGTGGCGGCGTATGTGGAGCAGCTGGCAGAAGAATATGACGGCTATGGCCGCACCAGACAGTTCCACAGTACCAGAGGAGATGTGATCACCATCGAGGGAGGTACTTACGGAAGCAAGCTGGATCAGAAAAAAGAGGTCACCTACCTGATGGAGCATCTATTAGAATCCGGCGTACATACCGGTACCCAGCAGTCACATATCCCTACCTATGAGAGAGAAGCTTTCTGTTATGGGAAAAACGACATAGGTGATACCTATATAGAAGTGGATATGACACAGCAGAAGATGTATTACTATGAAAAAGGAGAACTGCGGCTGGAGACCGATGTGGTTACCGGGAACATGCGCAGGCGCATGGGCACTCCGGAGGGTGTGAACTTCGTCTATAATAAGCAGAAAAATCGGATTTTGCGAGGACCGGGATATGCCTCTCCTGTGAAATTCTGGATGCCCGTAAAGGGCAGCATCGGCATCCACGATGCCAGCTGGAGAAAGGAGTTCGGCGGGGATATTTACCAGACAGCAGGTTCCCACGGCTGTATCAATACACCGAAGGACAAAATGGAAGAATTGTACGACATGGTACAGATCGGAACCCCTGTCGTAATGTTTTATTGAGAAAATAGACATTTTCTGACAAAATGTGTGCCGGATGCGAACATTTTGAAAATAATTTAACAATGTAGTTGACTAAAGTACTTGAAAAGATTATTCTATACCTATGCTTTTTATAAAAAATTTAGAAAATATCGAGGAGGTCTTTGAAAATGGCAAGAGTGTATAACTTTTCCGCAGGCCCTGCAGTACTCCCTGAGGAGGTATTACAGGAAGCAGCTGATGAAATGCTGGATTATAGAGGAACCGGCATGTCCGTAATGGAGATGAGCCATCGATCTAAAGCCTATGATACGATCATTAAGGAAGCGGAAGCTGATCTCAGAGAGTTGATGAATATCCCGGACAATTACAAAGTATTGTTCTTACAGGGTGGCGCGAGTCAGCAGTTCGCCATGATCCCCATGAACCTGATGAAGAATCGTGTGGCAGATTATATCGTTACCGGTCAGTGGGCGAAGAAGGCATATCAGGAAGCATCCCTGTATGGAAAGGCAAATAAGATCGCATCCTCCGAGGATAAGACTTTCTCTTACATTCCCGATTGCTCCGATCTGCCCATCAGTGAGGATGCAGATTACGTGTACATATGTGAGAATAATACCATTTACGGTACGAAATTCAAAACCCTGCCCAATACCAAGGGTAAGCCGCTTGTTGCGGATGTGTCCAGCTGCTTTTTGTCCGAGCCGGTAGATGTGACCAAATACGGTGTCATCTACGGTGGTGTACAGAAAAATATCGGACCGGCAGGTGTGGTTATCGTCATCATCAGAGAAGACCTGATCACCGAGGATGTACTGCCCGGTACTCCCACCATGCTTCGTTACAAGACCCATGCGGATGCAAATTCTCTGTACAATACCCCGCCCGCATACGGTATCTATATCTGTGGCAAGGTATTCAAATGGCTGAAGAAGATGGGCGGTCTGGAAGTCATGAAGGAGCGTAACGAGAAGAAGGCTAAGATCCTGTATGATTATCTGGACGAGAGCAAGCTGTTCAAGGGTACCGTCCGCAAGGAAGACAGATCCCTGATGAACGTTCCTTTCATCACCGGTGATGAGGAGCTGGATGCGAAATTCGTCAAGGAAGCCAAAGAAGCAGGTTTCGAGAACCTGAAGGGTCACAGAACCGTAGGCGGCATGAGAGCAAGCATCTACAATGCAATGCCCATCGAAGGTGTGGAGAAGCTGGTAGAGTTCATGAAGAAGTTTGAAGCGGAGAACGCTTAAGGGGGAGAAAAATGTTTCAGATCAATTGCCTGAATCCCATTTCCAAAGTGGGACTGGATCGTCTGACAGCAGACTATAAAGTAACCGATAATATGAATGACGCAGAGGGTGTTCTGGTCCGCAGTGCTTCCATGCATGAGATGGATCTGCCGGAAAATCTTCTGGCAGTAGCGAGAGCCGGAGCCGGTGTCAACAACATTCCTCTGGATAAATGTGCGGAAAAGGGTATCGTAGTATTCAATACTCCCGGTGCCAACGCCAATGGCGTAAAGGAACTGGTGATTGCTGGTATGCTGTTAGCTGCCCGTGATGTGGTAGGCGGTATCGAATGGGTCAAGGCATCCAAAGACAACGCTGACATTGCCAAAGCCGCAGAAAAAGAAAAGAAGAAATTCGCCGGTACAGAAGTAATGGGCAAAAAGTTAGGTGTCATCGGTCTGGGTGCTATCGGCGTTAAGGTGGCCAATACAGCAGTAAGCCTTGGTATGGAAGTCTATGGCTATGATCCTTACGTATCCGTCAATGCTGCTTGGAACTTAAGCCGTTCTGTCAAGCATGTGATGAATGTGGAAGAAATTTATGCAGACTGTGATTACATTACGATACATGTACCGCTTCTGGATTCCACAAAGGGTATGATCAACAAGGAAGCCATCAGCAAAATGAAAGATGGCGTGGTTCTGTTAAACTTTGCAAGAGATCTGTTAGCAAATGAGGCAGATGTCCTGGAGGCATTACAGAGTGGAAAGGTAGCCCGTTATGTATCTGATTTCCCGAATCCTACGACAGCAGGACAGCCCGGCTGTATCGTGATCCCTCATCTGGGCGCTAGCACCGAGGAATCCGAGGATAACTGTGCGAAGATGGCTGTGGAAGAGATGATGGATTATCTGGAGAACGGTAATATCCGCAACAGCGTAAATTATCCTGCCTGCGACATGGGCGTATGCAGCAAGGCCGGGAGAATTGCTATTTTCCATAAAAATATAGCCAATATGCTGACCCAGTTTACAGCAGTCATCGGTGAGAAGGGCATTAACATTTCCGATATGACCAACAAATCCCGCGGAGAAGTGGCATACACTATGCTGGATATCGAAGATGCGGCAACACCTGATCTGGTAGAGTCCCTGCAAAAGATTGATGGAGTATTCCGCGTGCGTGTAGTCAAATAAGAACTTTGCAACTATTCAGAACCCCATTCGCCATATAAAACTGTTCTCTGAATAGTTACAAATCTTGAAGCAGGATTGTGGGAGTGCGAAGCACGAGACAATCCGTGTAACTGGAGGCTCGAGTGTTTTGACACCTGAACCAATGTTGAAATTAACAAACAGGCATTTTCCACACAGTACAACTACTGTGTGGAGAATGTCTGTTTTTTGCATAAAAGTTCATAAAATCTTAAGATGCTTTTATGTTACGTATCAGTTATAATGAATAGAGGATTTGGCGGAAGTAGTGACAACCCAAAAGAGGAGTGAGGAGAAATGATAAGAAAATTTGCAAAAAGAAGCATAACGATGGCACTGGCTACGGTAATGACAATATCATTGGCAGCCTGTGGCAATAAGGATACGGCGAATCAACAGGATTCAGGGGATGTACGTGCTGATTATGTGTATGTTCCGGAGTATTTTACGATTAATGAAGCTGATGAAAGCGGGAATAGCAGCTATTCTCAAATGAATTTAGTAGGAAATGACCTATATTATTCCAAGTATGTATGGGATGACAGCACCGCACAGAGCAGTTATGACATCTGTAAATATTCCTTGACTGACCAGAGTAATGCAAGAATCGCATCGATTGTCAGTGACAATGGCGGACTGAATGCAATGCAGGCTGATGCGGAAGGCAATATCTACACGGTGGAGTATCAGTACTCTGACGGAGAAGGGGAAGCGGAGACACAGCAGACCTGGCTGCGCAAATACAATGCAGAGGGAATTGCGCAGTGGGAGCAGGAGTTGACCGCTATTTTGTCCAAGGATGAAGAAAACACATATGCGTCGGGTGTGTGCATTGACGGTCAGGGCAGAATATATCTGAAATCTGAGACGGTTGTCCGATTGTTTGATGAGCAGGGACAGTATCAGGGAGATATCAGTATTGGCAGTAGCTGGCTTCAGAATTTTGGTAAGGGAAAAGATGGAAAGGTATACGCCAGCTATTTTGACAGTAGTTCTGCGGGCTATGTACTGACAGAGCTGGACTTTGACAACAAAAAGCTTGGTCAGACATATACTGGATTCCCGAGTGAAAGCAGTAGCAACGGCAATCTGCAGACGGGTATCAACAGTGATTTTTTGGTAAATTCATCAGGAACTCTGTATGAATATTCCATAGCAGACCAGAAAACATCAGAAGTGCTGCAATGGCTGGACAGTGATATTAACGGTGATTATGTCAATTATGTTGCTGCAACAGAGGATGGAGATATCCTTGCTGTAATTATTGACTGGAATACCAATGAAATGTCTCTTGCAAAGCTCAAGAAGACACCTGCCAGTGAAGTGACTCAGAAGACACAGATTGTAATCGGCACATTATATAC
>CAVFMG010000105.1:0-10059 GCA_963623435.1 Odoribacter splanchnicus | reverse complement strand
ATACGCTGCCGGCAGAAGTACCAGTGCCCACAGATCTCTGCCCCGCACTGTGCGTGCTAAAGCTACCACCGTAATAATGACCGCAGCCAGCACGAAGATACGGATCGGCAGATATGCATAAGCAAACACGCCGTATAATACAAAAGTTCTCTTCAGGATCATAGCCAGCTCGCTGAAGGCTCCGGGCTGGAACATCCAGCCTAGCATCTCCGTCACGGAACGCTGCACTGCTTCTCCCTGTAAATATTCCAGATGGAATGCCTTCGTCAGGACGACGATCATCAGGCTTCTAAGGATCACTGCCGCCAAAGCCGTCACGGCTCCGCCCACCAGGGTGCGGAAGACTCCACCCATCCCGGTCTGACCTTTACGCTCCGTTCCCAGACTGATTCTTTCGGTCAGTAACAACAGCATTAGTCCGGCAAGCCACAGAATCATAAAGGATTCATAACAGCCCATGGCGATCCATAAAAATAACGCAGCCGCCACAAGCTTCATCACTGACAGGCAGTCCAGCTTCTCACGGATTCCACTTCCTTTTTGCATTTTCCGTATGCAACACTGCCATTCCCGCATACAGCATAGGCTGATGCCGCAGCACAGATAACCGATAGCAATTCCGTTATGCAGAAAATACGTAAATACCTCACTGATCAGCGGACTGGACACAAAGATTGCGGCAAAAAACGCATATCCCACCACCGGAATCTTCTCTCCCATCACTGAATAAAACAGCACGGTCCAGACGATTGCCGCCAGCACCAGCAGACATACCGCGATGAAATCTGTCACAAAGGGTACGTACTCAGCCAGAGATATTATTTTATTCAGCAGGAAAAGAACCCAGCGTCCTACAATGGCGATCAGCCCATCCTCAAAATAATATTGTGACGGTGTATCGTCAATACCAATGGTAACTGTGGTCAATTTGTAACCATAAGCTCCAACTGCTGCAAGCAGCAGAATTCCCATGAATAACCGATTCTCGCAAAATTTACGGACAATTCTGCTCCAGTCTGTCACTACTTGATTGTTTTGCTCTCTTAGTTTCTTCATTTTTGCCCTGTCTGCTTTCTACTCCTACTTTTGTCGATGCTATTCTGCCGTTTTTGGCTCCAGGCGATAAATTACAAAATCATAATACATATAGTGAAATTCCAGTGCTACCTCGTAAGTATAGTATTCCTTCAGCGCATCCGGTTCACCCCCCTGAAAACAGATATACCACAGATTCTCATAGGCATCAAGTTGATGAAAATCCGTGAGGGCATCCGTATTGACAAAAGGAAGGCTGTATAGCTTATATCCCACCAGATAATACTGCAGATCCGGGTGGTAGACATTCAGGAAAATGGTATGCGTATAGGGTCCGATAATCGCATCATTGTCCGTAACTTCGGTCTCTATAAAGTTCTCATAAGTCTTAAGTCCCTGATCATATTCCAGACGGATCTCGGAAGCATACTGCAGTACAAAGCACAGACCGGCGGTTCCTAAGATCCCTGCGATCCACCATTTTCTGTTCTTCTCCCCTGCATTTTCCAAAATCTGTGCAAATCCCACCGCATACCACAGCATGACAAATCCCATGCCCGGGAACGCATAACGTCCCATGAAGCAGTTGTTGATTGTAGCGGAGATCACGCCTCCCACGATAGCGGTCAGTGCAAAGGTCGCTGCGCCAATGGCAGGGGCGGCATTTTTATGTTGTCTCACCCAGTCCACCGCACCGTAGCTTAATACCAGACACAACGCAATTCCAAACAGCACCACGATACCGATAGGAGTTTCCACTGCGGAGAACCACTCCTTGCAGTAATCCATCACGGAATTCAAAGTTGCCAGTTCAGCGGTAGAACCGTCATCATAACGCATCCGCAGGACAAACTGTCGGATCGTCACCGCAAGCCAGGGGGAGAACACGATTGCCACCGTAAATCCGGAGATAAAAAATCCCTTGATCAGCTCTTTTTTATGACAGATCAGGATCGTAAGAAAGAACAGACCGTAGAAAAGAAAGGTCTGAATCAGCGCAAAGGTATGACAATACACCGTACAGATGCTCGCCAGGCAGAACACGATCCATTTTTTCCGGGTAGCTTCCCGGAAAATATCGTACGCGGAAAGTCCGGTCAGCGTCAGGAAAAACAGTGCCACCGTATACATACGCACGTTGCCCGCCTGTACGCTGAAGATCGGCATCAGCAGGGAAAATGTCATAAAGTGTACCGAGATTCTCCGGTCAAACAGCTTCGCCACATAATATTTTCCCAGCAGCATATAACCCATCATGAATACGACAGACATCAGCTTCAACGCCCAGAAATGCGTACCTCCGCCGCATAAATGATAGAACAGCTTTAACAGCACATAATAAAATGGAGAATGGTCATCCGTCGCCGTGATATAGATCAACCGTTTCCAGGGAAGGGATACCATGGAAGCCGAATATGCCTCATCATACCATAGATTATTGGTGATGCAGAAGGCTCCCCAGATCACCAGCGCCGCTATCGGCAGCCCGTGCCACAGCAGTGGCATACGTTTCGTCTGTATGAAATTGTCCTGCTGTCTGTCACGTGTCTCCATGCCGTTTTAGCACCTTTCATTTTTCTGTTTTGATATCTGCGAATAGTTATATTTCCTTTAATATCTACTATACAGCACCATGTCCGCATCTCTGCCGATCTCTTCATAGCCCTCGGCGCTGCACAGTTCATCGATTGCACCGCCGCTTACGGTGGCAAGGTATTTGCTCTGAAGCTCCGTCAGATGCTCCAGAATATATTCTCTCTCACAGCAGCTGATGCCGAAGCCCTTCGGTGCGCTGTATAACAGCTGCCATTTCAGATTCTGATTGCCCTCCGACGTCTCATCCCCGAAGGTCCAGATGATCACATTGTCGTAATTCGGCACATTTTCCGTCTTCAGCGTCAGGTTCTCTGCAAAGATCTGCTGCCAGTATTCCACCTGCTGTTGTCTATCCTCTGTCACATAAGGAACCTGATAATCGTAAGGCTCCACTGCCTTATAGCTGTACAGATACAGGAACGCAGCTCCCAAAAGCACCGCTTTTTTATAATACCTGGTCTGCAACATGCTTACGATGAAAATTCCTGCGGCAATAAATGTCAGGAAATGCTTACTGCCTTCCACCATTTTATACATCAGCAGATGAGCAAACAGCATGGCGATCAGGCTTAAGGCAAAATGTAGCTCTATAATCAGCTGATTTTTCAGAGCTTTCCTTTCATCTGCCGGCTTCATTACGATCCGTGCCGCCTGCTTGGTCCGGTGCAGTTTTCGGATATCCAGAATACTCTGCACCAACAGAATTGCCAGCAGTAACAGATACCCGTCAAAAAAGGCGCCGGAAGCCAGTCCGTTCTTCACTCCGGCGATGCAGTGTCTGTAGAACTCCAGTCCCTTCCAGTGGAGGGTTCCGAAGAAATTCTTGAAGCCCGCGCCGATTCCATCCGTGAAAAAGGTGGTGATCCAGTCCGTGTAAAACAGCGGGGTGAAATATTCCGCCCCCAGATAATGCTTGATCAGCGCATAGGTAACTCCCGTCACCATAAGGATGAGCACTGATCCGATCCACCCGGCGCATTTATTTTTACGAATCCAGAAAAAGCATGCCAGCAACAGGAATAACAGCATGTACGGGCGCATCAGCGTTAACAGTACCGAGATGATGAACATGGCAATGAGCTTGCCCTTCGTCTCCTGCTTCAGATAGGAAATTGCCAGTCCGTAGAACAGAATCAGCATGCTGAAGCAGATCACCTCCGGCATGCCGGACAACATGTAACGGACAAACAGAGAATACAGGCTGAACAATACCGTCAGCACGCCCAGCTGCTTCCAGGTAGGCTTCACCAGCCATACAAAAACGAACATGGTAACAGTCAGCAGGACGATATTGCAGATCACCGGGGACATGAGATTCCATCCGAAGAGAAGTCCCCACAGAATCCAGGGGAACACCAGCACCGGGCTCCACGCTGCAAATGAGAGCTGCAGGGCATGGCTCTCATTGAACCCAAAATATCCCTGCGGGAAGCCATAGTTTACGATTCCCTCTACCTGCTTGAAATAAAACAATTCGTCATTCCATTCCGATGCGGGAAGGTATACCTGACCGATGCTTCTGCCTTCCGCCGCCGTCCGCACCAGACAGCAGACCACGGGAAGCAGTGCCATAAGCACCGCTTTCAGTAATGTAATATACCGTTTGTCCTGTTTCCACCAATCTGCAAAACGTTCTTTCTTCATGCGCTTCCTTATTACCCTTCTGTTTTACTGTGGTCCTCTCCCAGATGGATCTTTTCCCGGATCACATACTGGGGTGAATTATTCATACTGATATAGATACGCCCCACGTATTCCCCGATCAGCCCTAACATGATCATGATCATGCCGCCGAAAAATACTAACGCCGCCATCAGCGCACTGAATCCCATAGGCACATTCGGATTCACCAGCCGCTTGATGATCGTGTAGATTCCGTAGAGGAAACCGAGTCCTGCGCAGCCCACGCCCAAAGACGTGGCGATCCGCAACGGTTTCACGGAAAATGCCGTAAATCCGTTGAACCACAGTCCGAGAAGCTTTTTCAGCGTGTAGCCGGAGCTGCCCTCTTCCCGCTCTCTGTGGCATACCGGCACATTGGTGATGTTTTTGGTCGCACGAAGCACCAGCCCGATGACATAGGGGTAGGAATTCTCATAGCGGATCATATCCTCCACTACGAATCTTTTTACCGCAAAATAGCTGGAAATATACAGATCCGCAGGCTTATTCAACATCATACGGGTCATCAGCTCATTTACTTTGCTACCCAGATTCCGGAAGGCGGAGTGCTGCTTATGCTCATAGCTGGCATACACTGCGTCATACCCTTCGTCCAGCTTCTGCAACAGCTTATCCACCTCGTCTGCCGGAGTCTGTCCATCGTCATCCAGACACACCACGTAGTCGCCGTCGGAATGTCTGAGCCCCGCCATCAGCGCCGCATGCTGTCCGAAATTCCTGGCAAAGCCGATGCCTTTGATATTATCGTATTTTTCACACAGCTCCCGGATCGTTCCCATGGTATTGTCCGGTGACGCATCGTTCACCAGATAAATGTCATAGGTATACTGTGTCAGTTTCTGCATGGTCTCCCGGATCTCCGCAACCACATGGGGCAGCGTGTGCTCCGAACGATAGCAGGGAATCACAAAACTTACTTTTTCTATTTTGTCCATACTGTTGTTTGCTCCTTTTTACTTTGCCGCATTGACGGCTGCCATCCATACGATGTCACGGTACACGCCGTCGATACACACATCGTCCTTTAACAGCCCTTCTCTGACAAATCCAGCTTTCTCATAGCTGCGGATCGCCTGCAGGTTATCCGATAATGCCCGCAGATAGACTCTATGCAGCTTTTCCGTCTCAAAGCAGTATCGTAACATCAGCTTCGCCGTCGCTGTGCCGATGCCTCGTCCTCTGGCGGACGCCTCTCCGATAAAAATGCCGTACTCCGCCTTGTTATGGTGCCTATCGATATCCCGGATATAGACCGATCCCAGGGGCTTGTCTCCTTCCAGATCGCAGATGATCATCTGCACCACATCCCCGGTCTCCACATGGGTTCGGATCCAGTTCTCATGAGACTCCCTCGTAAAAAGTGCCTGGTAGATGAAGTTTTTACGTACCGCATCGCTGTTACGCCATGCCACGATCCGGTCCGTATCCTCATAGGTCATGAGCCGCAGATAGATTCCGGCTTTTTCGTCTCGGAAATGCTGCGGCAGCTCATCCGGAGCTATCCTCTTTTCTGTCCCTGCTTGCATACTGTCTACTCCTTATTCTATATGCCTGTCATTTGCTATACCTGCCATTGGCATCAAAGTCTTGCCTTTTGCCTCGATATCATTGGTAGGCATTGCATAGATCAATGACTCTCTGGATCTCCTCTTCCCGCATCTCGGGGAACAGCGGCAGTGTCACGCAGTGCCCTGCCAGGTATTCTGCATTGGGGCAGTCTCCGGTATGATATCCTAAGTCCGCATATGCCTTCTGTAAATGGCAGGGCACCGGATAGTGCATGTTGCATTCCACATCATTTTCCGCCATATACCGGATAAAATCGTCATGATCCGGAACCGTAATGACAAACAGATGGAATACCGGTGTGGTATTCTCCGGATGCCGCTGCATGGTGATCAGTGGATTCGTGATCTCTCTGATATAGCGGTGTCCGATCTCCTGCCGTCTCTTCGTCCACTCCGGCAGGTACTGTAAGCTGACGCTCAGCACCGCACCCTGCAATCCTTCCAGTCTGTAATTATATCCGATCTCATCGTGATAGTAACGCACATCACAACCCTGATTTTTCAAGCGGTCGATATGCTTATAGTATTCTTCTTTCTCACAGGTCACACTGCCGCCTTCGCCGAACGCATAAAGGTTTTTCCCCGGATAGAAGCTGAAGCATGCCAAGTCTCCCAAGGTTCCCACATTTCTGCCCTCGAACTGTGCACCGTGGGCCTGGGCGCAATCTTCCACCACAAACAGTCCGTGACGGTCTGCGATCTCGCGGACTCCGGCGTAATCAAAAGGCTGTCCGTAGAGGTGCACGCCGATGATTCCCTTTGTCTTCTCTGTGATCTTTGCTTCCAGTACGGAAGGATCGATCTCCCAGGTATCCGGTGTACAGTCCGCAAATACCGGTGTAGCACCGGTGTAGCTGACGCCCCACGCCGTAGCGATGTAGGTGTTGGCGGGTACGATGACCTCATCTCCCGGTCCCACGCCCAGTGCTAACATCGCCAGATGCAATGCGGAAGTGCCGTTGTTCACGCCGCTGGCGTATTTACTTCCCACGTATGCTGCGAACTCCTTGTCAAAAGTGTCCGCATATTTTCCGCCGGAAAATGCGGTTTCTTTACATACCTTTTCGATTGCCTCTCTGTAGGCATCCGCATGTGCCTCCACATCTCTCGTCAGATCGATTCTCTTAATATGTGCCATGGTATTGTCCTTCTTTCTTCCGTTTCCGGGAGGCAAAAGCCCCCCAACCTTGATGCCTGCGAATTGTTCCGTGCTGCGCACTCCCACAGTCCTCTCCAATATTCGCATATCGTGGGACTGGCATCTTATATATGCTTGTAACTATTCAGAACCCCATTCGCAAAATCGCCTCTGCGAGGCTTAATTTTTGCTCATGTGGTTACTTCGCCATATAAAACTCATTGAATAACCTTGCGATCTGTACCAGATAATTGCAGATCGTCTTAAAAACTTTAACAGTAGTATTATAGTCTTCCTGCCATTCCACGGGATAATCCAGGATCTTCACGCCTCTCTTCTCCGCGCGCAGCAGGAATTCTATCATATAAAACCACCCGTTGTCCTGACTGCATCCTTCGATCAGAGAGATCGCCGTCTCCCGGCGTACAAAAGTGAAGCCGCAGATGGCATCCGTGGATTTCATCCGCAGGAATAATTTCAACAGAATGAGCAGCCCCTGTGAAGTGATCTTGCGGTACCATTTTCTGCCCTTCGTATCGGACTCTTTGGCGAAACGACTGCCGTTGATATACTCAATCGTATCCTGCGTCTCGAAGAGGTGAATGGCTTCTCCTAAATGCTTGATGTTGGTAGACAGGTCGATATCCATATAACCTACCACATCCCCGTGGCTTAATTCCACACCTCTGCGGAATGCCGCGCCCACACCCCGGACGTTAATTCTCTCATAGCGCACTTTGTCGTATTTTTTGCACAGTGCCTCTGCGATCTGCGGTGTCTCATCCTCGGAACCGTTGTCCACGATGATGATCTCATAATCTTCAAAAGCGATCTTTTGCAGATATTCCACCGTGCGGGTCACACCGCTCTCTAAGCGCAGCCTCTCATTTAATACCGGAAAAATAATCGTAAACATCATTTTGTCAGTTTTTCCACTCCTTCTATTACGTAGCGCTGTCTCTTAAAGCTCATGTTCAGGATCACCGACAGATATTTGAAAATCAATGTCAGCATCACAGACATCATGAAAAATCCAAAGGAGATCAGCGTCATCAGACTCATCCAGCCTTCCACGGGGCGTACCGTGCTGAAAATAGAATACACGATCCAGCCGAACATGATCACCATCACAGAGAACAGGATCGCGCTCACCAGCATGGAAAATTTCTCCAGTACATTCGTAAAAATGATCAGCGTATCCAGCGCCAGGCTGCTGCGGGTACTGCGTTCCTCTCTGTTCCTGCCGCCATTTGCCAGTTTTTTATTATCATAGACCAGCGTATCCGCTTTCAGTCCGCAGTTCATGTACATTGCCTTACGGTAAGGGATGTAAGCATTCATCTGGTTCACTCGGTTCACCGCCCGGCGGGAGATGATACGGAATCTCTCCTGGCGCAGCTTGTGCGTGTTGCGGCTTCCCAGATTATATACCGCGTAGAACAGACGGGATGTAAACGCCACATCGTGTTTCGGTGCCGCTGCCACCACATCATAGCCTTCCAGGGCTCTGCGGTATACCTCCATGATCAGGGACGGTTCAAAATCCGGCAGACATTTGTCAAACTCAAACAGGAAATCTCCTACCGCCAGATCTCTTCCGGCATTCATCGCCATCTCCACGCCCTGGTAAAAGCTTAGATTGATCATGCTTACCACATGCCGGGTGCCGCTCTCCTCCAGGAATTTATGGATCTCTTCTATGGTGTTGTCCATGCAGCAGTCATTGACACAGACGATCTCATATTTTTCAAAATTTTCTTCCATGGTGCCGCAGACCGTTTTCAGGAAATCCCGGATGTTTGCGCCATCGTTATGCAGATAGAGCACGCAGGATACGAAATTTTTTTCTTTATTCAGAATCACTTGATTTTGCATTACTTTCTTCTCCATAGTTTTTCTCTATGTCTCACTCTAAATAGGAATCCAGATCGTATACAGTGTTGATCTTCCCCGACAGAACGCTGATAAATGTGGGCTCTGTGGAGATTGCCCGGATCACAGTAGGTCTGGAATCGTCGATCTCCGAAGCCTTCAGGATCGGCTTCATGGAAAACAGGGATTTCTCATAACTGAAGCCATACTCTTCCCGCAGATATTTTCTCGCCAGTGTGGACATATACTCCCAGGCACTCTCCGGTCTGCCCGGACAGTCGTTGCAGTTGCCAAGCCAGCCGTTCCGGCAGATATTCCCATCCTGTCCCACGCAGGGGAACTTAGGCGTCGTATCATAGCTGGTCTTATGGGGTGTAAACGTCACCGAAGTCAGGGAATGGTACCCCGTCTTGCCAAAGGGCATGATAGAGAAAAAGGGACCGTCCATCACAGTAAATCCGATATTATGGATCTTCTCGCTTGCCTTGCAGAGGATGATCTCGCACAGCTCGTACTTCAGCCCGAAGGGCTCCGTCGTCACGCCTTCCACCTTCTCCAGCACCTGATTCACAGAAGCATAAGTAGCATTCAATACAAAGGGTGCACGGTAGACTTCCTGCTGCCCTTCACACAGTGCGGTCACCTCATAACAGTCCGTAAGCTTTACGATTCTCGTGATCTCCCTGCCAAAATGCAGCTTCACGCCGGGATATTTTGCGATCTCTTCCATGAGGTAATCCCGCAGAATATGGGCATCATAAGTGTATTCCTCCGTGAGATACGCGCCGTCGCACAGTCCCGGCTGAAAATATTCCTCCACCGGAAGTGCCTTGCAGGGGATCCCGCCGTCCTTACAGAATTTCAGAAATTCCGCCGCGTCCGTCCAGGAAAAATGTGCGGAGGTGGCATAGATCTGCTCAAACGATGTATGAATGCAGAAAGAATAGTCCTCCACAAAACGTTTGAAATACCCCGCCGATTTCATGGCGGTAGACAGAGAACGGGGATAGTGGTAGCCCATGTGTACTCTTGCCTGGTTGATATATGTAGCTCGGGTAAAAGGTGCCTTCTCGATCTCCAGCACTTCCACCTGCTGCCCTCTTTTTGCACAATACAGCGCGGCATACAGTCCATACAGACCCGCGCCTATGATCAGCTTGTCCATTC
>CAVFMG010000104.1:0-10120 GCA_963623435.1 Odoribacter splanchnicus | reverse complement strand
CTTCTATACAATTCACATTTGCATAGCTTAAAATACTCCGAAAATAGCCATGAATGTACCGGCTGCTACCGCAGTACCGATAACGCCTGCTACGTTAGGCCCCATAGCATGCATCAGCAGGAAGTTGGTAGGATCGGATTCTGCACCAACCTTCTGGGATACACGTGCTGCCATAGGAACTGCGGATACGCCTGCGGAACCGATCAGCGGATTGATCTTGCCATGTGAAAATACGCACATAAGTTTTCCGAACAGGACGCCTGCAGCGGTACCGAACATGAATGCAATCAGACCCAAAGCTACGATCTTCAGGGTATCTGCATTCAGGAATGCTTCTGCACTGGTGGTAGCACCTACAGAAGTGCCTAACAGAATAACTACGATGTACATCAGAGCATTTGAAGCTGTCTCAGTCAGCTGACGAACAACGCCGGACTCACGGAACAGGTTGCCCAGCATCAGCAAGCCTACCAGAGGAGCTGTTGTGGGAAGGATCAGACATACAACGATAGTAACAACGATGGGGAACAGGATCTTCTCCAGCTTAGATACCGGGCGAAGCTGACCCATCTTGATTTTTCTCTCTTTTTCAGTTGTGAGAAGTTTCATAATAGGCGGCTGAATAATTGGAACCAGTGACATGTAGGAATATGCTGCCACTGCGATAGGCCCCAGGATTGCAGTCTGTCCAAGCTTACCAGCTAAGAAGATAGATGTAGGGCCGTCAGCGCCTCCGATGATGGAGATTGCTGCAGCTGCCTTATCATTGAATCCCAGCCAGATTGCTCCAAAGTATGCCGCGAAAATACCAAACTGCGCAGCAGCTCCCAAAAGGAAGCTCTTAGGATTTGCAATCAGAGGACCGAAGTCTGTCATGGCACCTACACCCATGAAGATCAGGGAAGGCAGGATTGCCAGTTCATCCAGCTTGTAGAAATAATACAGTAAACCGCCGGCACCGTTTGATGAATTTTCCGGATACAGCATAATATCCGGGTAAATATTTACCAACAGCATACCGAATGCTATCGGGAGTAAGAGCAAAGGCTCAAACTCATGACGAATAGCTAAATAAAGGAAAAAGCATGCAACCAGAATCATAACATAGTTTCCCCAAGTCAGGTTAAAAAACGCTGTCTGATGAATCAGGTTGTTAAGCGTACTAGCTATATATTCCATTTGATGACCTCCTGTTGTTTATAGAGCTGATGTAAAATGCTTAGTTCAAAGTTGCCAGAACTGCACCAGCTTCAACAGCATCACCAACTGCAACGTCAATACTTGCTACAGTACCGTCTTCAGGAGCAACTACGGGAATCTCCATCTTCATAGCTTCCAGAATGATAACTGCATCGCCTCTCTTAACAGCCTGTCCTACACTTGCCTCTACCTTAAATATCTTACCTGCTGCACCTGCCTCTACTTTAATGCTGCCTGCTGCGCCGCTTGCCTTAGGTGCTGCTGCGGGAGCCTTGGGTGCTGCCTTGGGTGCTGTGGGAGCCTTTGCTGCTACGGGTGCTCCGGTGGATGCGCCCTCTTCTACTACTACATCATATACGTTGCCATTTACGGTAATGGTATAATTTTTCATTTTAATATCCTCCTACGATTTTACAATTATCTTACTTTACGGATAGAACGAACTACAAATCCGTCAGTGCCTGTTGCGCCCTCGCTTGCTGCAATTGCAGCTGCAATTACGGCAATCAGCTCAGTATCATCTGCCGCGGTCTCTTCCTGAGCAGAGATCTGAGTAACTGCATTGTCAATGCCTGCGTTCTTTGACTCTTCCTTCTTATCCTTTTTGCTGAATGCAGCCTGGATCTTAGGGATAAAGTTGAACAGGGAAATAATCAGTGAGATAGCAATCAGCATTACAAATACTGTTCCCATGCCGATCAAAGTATTTAATGCTGCTTTCAGCATCAGAGTACTCATAGTCTCTACAGGATTCAAAGCCGCGGATTCCATTTGCAGAAACATATCGTTAGTAAAAATCACTTCTGCCTGAGCGTTCTGGTTAGCACCAGTCACATCTACATGCACTATGATCTGGTCATCATCAATAGTAGCCTCTGCATCACCGACAGCGGTAATACCACCGATAGTATCCTTTGCGGAATTGAAAGATTCAATGGCACTTTTGTAGGCATAACCGTCGACAGTAATTCCTACATTTTCCTTTACCAGGTATGCCACTTCATCCGCAGTATACTCGGAAAAACTCTCCAGCGTGGACTCATCTTCAAAATTCTCCAAAGAAGGAATTACATACTGAGTAGCAATCTGAATTGCTGTGTCGATCTTACGCTGTTCGTATTCCGTATAAGTCTCTTCGCTGCCGCACGCCGTCAAACCAAAGATGCAGGTAATCATACATACTAAGCTTAAAAATTTCTTCATTTTATAATCACCCTTTCTTATACAGTTCCGTGTTTCTTGGCAGGACGGTCTTCACTCTTGGTGAATAACATCTCGAATGCACCGATCACATATTTTCTGGTATCAGCTGCATTTACGATCTGGTCCACATATCCTCTCTTGGCTGCACTGGTTACATTCAAAGTAAGCGCATCATACTCAGCAGCCTTTTCATTAATCACATCAGCTCCCTGACCGTCATACATAATCTTTGCAGCCAGTTTGCCATCCATGGCACCGATCTGTGCATCCGGCCATGCCATGGTGATGTCAGCACCGATTGCCTTAGAGTTCATTACCACATAAGCGGTTCCCAGAGCCTTGCCGATTACAACGTTTACCTTGGGAACAGTTGCGTTAGCGAATGCATAGGTCAGCTTTGCAGCAGCCTTTGCGATGGTCTTCTCGGAAGCCAGAGTTGCTTCGTAACCCTTTACATTGGTCAGAGTCAGTACAGGAATACCGAAAGCATCGCAGAAGTTTACAAATTCAGCAGCCTTCTCACATCCCTCTGCGGTCAGAACAGCGTCAAGCTTTTCTGCTACCTTGCCTTCTTCGTCGCAGATTTCGGAACGGTTAGCAACCGCACCTACGGTAACGCCATCAAGACGTAAGAAACCGGTTAACATGTTCTTCGCATATCCGGATTTCACTTCAAAGAAGTTGTTGTCATCTGCCAGAATGGACAAAGCAACGCTAGTGTCGCCGACACAGCCTGCGATCTCGGGGTTTACACGGTTCAGATCATCGGTGCAGTCCTCTAAGAAGCTTGCATCATCTTCGTTGTTAGCAGGCAGGAAGCCTACCAGCTCTCTTACCTTCTCTAAAATGGTTGCTTCATCAGCTACCACGTCAACGATACCGCTCTCTTCTGCCTGGAACTTAGCGGAAGAAGAATCACACTTGGTGATTACGTTGCCATCCAGTGCGTTCGGAGCATTTACGAACAGTTTAGCGTTCTTCTCTTCCATGAAGGTAAAATCTGTCATGGTAGGGAACAGTCCTAAGCCGCCGCCACAGGTTCCGAATACAGCGGTGATCTGAGGGATCACGCCGGAAGCCATGGTCTGCTTTAAATAGATCTCACCGAATGCAGCCAGTGCATCGGTTGCCTCCTGCAGTCTTAAGCCTGCGGATTCGATCAGTCCGATCACAGGTGCTCCGGTCTTCATAGCCAGATCATAGAGGTTGGTAATCTTCTTGGCATGCATTTCGCCAATGGTTCCGTTCAGTACGGAAGCATCCTGGCTATACACATATACAAGATTGCCATTGATCACTCCGTAGCCGGTAATACAACCGTCAGAAGGAGTTTCATTGGGTTTCAGATTGAAATCCGTAGCTCTTGCGGTTACAAGTCCGCCGATTTCAACGAAACTGTTGTCATCGAGTAAAGCCGCTATTCTTTGACTCGCTTTTGAAGTAGTACTCATATGTTTTCAGCCCTCCGTTGATAATATAATAAAATATAATAGAAAACGTTTATTAATACAGAAGCACAAATGCCCCCATGATTAACAGTTTGTAGTATAACATAAAATCTGCAACTCGCAAAGAACGAATTGCAGATTTTTACATTTTTTATATATTGCACCTGATTTTGAACAATTTCCCCGTCATTTTTTCCCAGGAAGCGTCATAAGGAAGCGTAAGAATATCTGTCTGCCGCACCAGAAAAGATCGATCGTCTCTGCCGCTTCCGCCGTTTTCACCCGTTCCCTGCGCCAGACCCTGCCGTCTACCAGATAACAAATCTCTCCCACCGTCTCTCCTTTTGCCACCGGCGCTTTCAGCTCCTTTTCTTTCCGGTACAAGATCTCCACCTTCTCCTCCGGGCGCATTAGCAGTCCCTCTGCGCCTTCCGCCTCTGGATCCATTTCCACGGATAAGAGGATCTCGTGCTCCATTCTATCGTTCTGTGCGTCCGTAACGGGAACCGGCATAAGCACCTGCTCCCTGCCCTGAAACGTTTCCTCTTCAAACTTCCGGTAAGTGTAATGTTCCAGTCCGTAATCAAGCAGTAGCCTGCTGTCGCTCCATTTATATGTCTTATGATTCGGCCAGCCACAGGCAAGCAGTGCCACGATCAGACATTTTCCGTCCCGCTTCAGGGCTCCCACGTAGCAATATCCCGCTTTGTTCGTAAATCCGGTCTTGCCGGTAACGGTTCCTTCCATCATCTGCAAAAGGGCATTGTGATTATGGCATTGAAAGGAGCGCCCGTTTTCCGTGAAGCTGTAATCCTTTGTTCCGGTGATTTCTAAAAACAGATCCCTCTGCGGGGAATCTTTGATGCAGTACTTCAGGATCCCTGCCAGATCTTTCGCCGTGGTATGATGTTCTTTTTCTACGGTGCTTCCGTCAGGAAGCGTCAGCGTCTCTGTGGCATCCAGCCCATTGGGAGTGATGAACCAGGTATCCTCGCAGCCGATTTCCTGTGCCTTTTCATTCATCGCCTGTGCAAATCTATGTAATGCCGCCCTGCTCTCCTCGGTGGTATGTTCCGAAGCCTCGCCTGCATCCCCCGCAAGTTTCCCGCCGATGTATTCCCCCAGCACCGCGGCAGCATCGTTATGGCTTTCCAGCATTAGGGAAAAAAGCAATTCCCGCACCGTATAATGTTCCCCACATTTCACATAGAGCTTTACCTTGGGCATAGTGGCTGCATAGGCAGATACACTGACCGTTTCTTCTGCTTTTGCATTTTCCAGTACGAGAATACAGGTCATGATCTTGGTGGTACTTGCCATTGCCATGGGGACAGTTTCGTTTTTCCCATACAACACGCGTCCGGAATCCGCATCCAGAAGTACCGCTCCCTGCGCATACAGCATAAGCTCCTGCGGCAGATCAGATTCTTCTGTCTCATACAGAATCCCGGATGCCTGTTCGTAATCTTTTATAATATCTTCACCGGATCGTAAGCCCCACAGACTTTCCAGGCACAGAATTCCCGCAAAAAGGGTGCAAAAAAAGCCTCGCATAATCATCACTCCCCAAAAGAGTTAATTATTATTATGAGGCTGGTTCTTTGTCCTATTCTATTTCTGTATTTTAAATGTTTAACGTAAGCTGTACTTCCTGCTCCGCCTGCTGTTTGAATTCCTCTACCTGCACCGGGTTCAGTTCCGGCAGTTCGTCCAGGCTCTTCACGCCAAAGCACCGTAAGAATTGTTCTGTGGTGCCAAACAGCAAGGGTCTTCCGGGAGCATCCAGTCGTCCCAGTTCCGTGATCAGATCGTATTCCAACAGCTTATTGATAGCGTGATCGCAGCTGACACCTCTGACTCTCTCGATCTCCAGTCTCGTTACCGGCTGCTTGTAAGCAATGATGGACAGGGTCTCCAGCACGGTATCCGTCAATGTCATTTTTCTCGGAGTCTTGGCGATCTTGATCAGGTACTCATACATGTCTGCCTTGGTGCACAGCTGTACGGAATTGTCAAACTGTGTCAGACCGATCCCTCTGTTCTCTTCCTCATACCGCGCCGCCATATCCTTCAGGATCGACTTCGTGGTCTTCACATCCTCTTCGATTACCTCTGCCAGTCTGCTGATCTCCACAGAATCTCCCATAGTGAACAGAATGGCTTCTATCACTGCCTCTGCTTTACTTCGTTCCATACTTACGACCTCACTGTATTTCTTTTACGTTCTGACTCATCTTATATATTAGATGTGATCAGAATATCATCGAATATATTTTCCTGGCTGATGTTGATCTTGCCTGTTTTCATCAGCTCCAGAATAATCAAAAACGTAACGATGACTTCCATTTTGCTGTGCTGCTTCTCTAAAAGTTTCCGGAAGCTGAAGGTTTTATGCTCTCTGGCATAAGCTTCCACATACAGCGTCTTGATATCCATGTCCACCTCGTCCTTCTCGATGTTGCCGTACTGGCTGCGGACGGGATCAATTTTATCTTCCTGCTTTTTAACGATGGATTTAAAGATCTCATGAAGCTTGTTCAGGTTCATATCACCGATAAGCTCTTCATAATCGATAGGCTGTCTGTAAGCTTCCACTTCCTTCGGAAGGTGCTGCTCTCTGTACATATTTCTCGCCGCATCCACCTGACGGTCCCTGAGTTCAAAAGACATGTATTTGTACATCTTGTATTCCAGCAGCTTCTGTACCAGTTCCGCTCTAGGATCCTCTTCCTCGCCATCCTCGTTCACTTCCTTGGGCAGCAGCATCTTACACTTAATATCGATCAGTGTTGCCGCCATCACCAGGAACTCGCTCATGACATTCATATCTTCCCGCTGCATCTGCTTGATGTAATCCAGATACTGCGCCGTGATCTCCACAATAGGAATATCATAGATGTCTATTTTATTTTTCTCGATCAGATGAAGCAGCAGATCCAACGGACCTTCAAACGCTTCCAGTTTTACAGATATTGCCATGTAACAAAACTCCTATTTCCCCTCATCCGGCATAAGATCCACTTCCAGGACTTCTCCCGGATTGAACAGGCGGATCGGGATCGTATGCATTCCCAGTCCCCTGCTTAAGAGCATTCTGCTCTTCCCTATGGTAAACTCACCGCCATCGTATTTCGGGAAAAGTCTCACATTGGGAGACACCACGCCCTTTCCCCAGATGGGGACTCTCACCATGCCACCGTGGACATGTCCCGCTAATACCAGGTCTGCGCCCCAGTCCGCATACTTCGGAAAATAATCCGGATCGTGAGCAATCAATACATTGAAATATTCTTCGGAAGGCTGTCCCAAAATTCCCGGCAGATACTCCGGATTCATAGGCTGTATTCCAAACCGCTTGTAATACAGCTTGTCTATCTCCGAACCGTAGATACGGATCCCGTATTCCGGCAAGTCTGTATGTTCATTGACGAGCCTGTGGATGCCGATCTTCGTAAGAGCTTCCTCGTAACGTTCCGCCATATCCCCATATTTTTCCGGATACAGCTTCAGGCGGTGCTCATGATTGCCGTTACCGTAATAGATGGGATACTTCTTCGCAAGCTCCGTAAGGAACCCTACCGCCACATCCAGCGTCGCTTTCGGTTTCGCAGTCAGCATATCTCCGGCGATCAGGATCATATCCGGTTCAATCTCATCGATTGCCTGCAGCAGGCGCTCATTGTCTTTTCCGTATCTCTTGTTGTGCAGATCCGCCAGAATCACTGCTTTCACAGGCTTTTTGATTCTATTATCCTGCAGGGAATAATGCCGTACCACAAAACGGTTGCTGTCGTACAGCATTATCCACAGCATTATCACCAGGATTACTGCAATCACGGTAATCACTACATCCAACTTTTTTTGCCCCCATGGTATGTTGCCAGATTATTGCCAATATGTTCTAAAGTATAACATATTTTTCTGTCTTACAAAAGATAAAATTCCATTATTTTTCGGAGGTAGTCCTTGTATACTGCCTTCGCTACAGCGTTTTCATACAAAATCGGCACACTGCCAATCTCTGTGCCATTTAAGAAATAGACCGCTCTGCCCGCCATATCTCCTTCAGTAAACGGTGCCACGGCGCTCTCCGGAAGTTCTATTTTTTTCTCCACGCCGTCTAAGAAATTCCCCTCCGTATCCAGATAACGGAATTCACTTTGATACTTTATGGGTACCGTATCCTCCACGCCGCCTTTGACCCGAAGATCCGGCAGGGCATCTGTATTTTCATCTAGATATAAATCACTGATATGAAAACCATAGCTTAACAGCGTCTGGGCATCTTTAAAACGTGCCTTATAGTCCGGTGCTCCCATAACTACCGCGATGAGGTCGATGCCGTCCTTTGTCGCCGTTGCGGACAGACAGAACTTTGCCTTGGACGTGGAACCGGTCTTCAGTCCCGTCGCCCACTGGTATTGTTTTAACAGCTTGTTCGTACTGTTTAAGGTAAATGTGGAGCTTCCCTGCCTGGTCTCATGGGTGATATCCTCCATCCAGATGCCGGTATATTCAAATACTTCGGGATATTTGACCGTAAGCTCCCTGGACATGATTGCCACATCCATCGCAGTGGTATAATGCCCGTCGGAATCCGTCAGACCGCAACAGTCCTCAAAATGGGTATCTGACATGCCGAGCTCCACCGCCTTCGCATTCATCTGTTCCACGAAAGCTTCTTCGCTTCCCGCTATGTATTCCGCCACCGCCACGCTGGCATCATTGCCAGAAGCTACGGCGATACATTTGATCATGGTCTCTAAGGTCTGCACCTCATTCTCCGCTAAAAACACCTGGGATCCTCCCATGGAACTGGCATAGGCACTGACCGTCACCGGATCCTCCAATTTGATTTTCCCCTGATCCAGCGCTTCAAAAGTTAAAAGCAATGTCATGATCTTCGTGATACTGGCAGGGCTCCTGCATTCTCTCGCATTTTGTTCAAAGATCACCTTCCCGGTAGAACTCTCCAAAAGCACGGCGCTGGGAGCTTCGATTGCCGTTGGTTCTGCGCATGCGGCGATCACGTCCCACCAGAATACCTGGATACCGAATATAAAAAGTAAAAGCCATCCACAGATACATTTTCTGTTTTTTTGCATAAAAAAGCCACACTCCCTTATCCTTTTTAAAAGATATGGTTGCGTGACCTTGTATATACCTGTAAATCCGATATTTGGTACCCTACAATCTGGCGATCAACGCCTGGCAGCGTTTCTTCAATTCCTGCCCCTTGCTGTGCACATCCACATGGAATACTTTGAGCAACTGCACCGTATAGTCCACAGCTACAATTGCCAGTACTACCTGGATCATACGGGTACCCACCTGGATCTGTACTCCGTCGATGATATGGTACATGGCATCGTGAACGAACTGCACAATGCCGATGGCATAAAAGCCCCATGCAATGGTGCTCTCCAGACAAATAATTCCCCGGTAGTTAAAAGGCTTATTGTTATAATCCCACCAGAGTTCTCCTAAAAAGCGGATCATGCCGACTCCCACAAAATACTCAAAAGTCGTGGCAAGAATCGCTCCGAAGATATAAAGCTTTAACAGTTTTCCGCGAAACGGACTTAAGATCAGATATCCCAGCACTCCACCAAAGCCATAGATCGGACAGAAAGGTCCCTTGCCAAATCCCCTGTTGGTCAGCTCATGATTGCAGAAAGACATGTAAGTAGATTCCAATGCCCATCCCAGAATGCTGTACAATACAAATGCTGCTAACAGATGGTATATATCTGTTCCCAGTATTTCATAGTTCCACATTTCATTTCCCTCAAAAAGTACAAAGTCCCCGGTGACTACGCCGAGGACTGTTGTTTTGCATTAGTTATATTTACGTTTTCTTGCTGCTTCAGACTTCTTCTTACGTTTTACGCTAGGCTTCTCGTAATGCTCTCTCTTACGAATCTCCTGCTGGATACCAGCCTTAGCGCAGCTTCTCTTGAAACGACGTAAAGCGCTATCTAAAGTCTCGTTCTCTTTTACGATTACGTTTGACATCTTACACCCGACCTCCCTTCAGTCCCTTCAAGTAACATGACTGACTGGGTTATTCTAATGCGCAGTTGTTCTACACACATTTGATATTATAGCATAAAAAATGTATTCGTCAACTACTTTTTTATATTTTTTCTAATAATCTCCGTAGCTCACATAAAATAAGAACCGCAGACCCGCTTTCGCTTCGGACGCTTAACCGTAACGGTACATAAGCGAGGAAAATACCCTCGCTAAGTACCGACGGCTGCTTAGAG
>CAVFMG010000103.1:0-10252 GCA_963623435.1 Odoribacter splanchnicus | reverse complement strand
CTCTTGAAGGAAATACCACAGCTCAAATATTCTGGCTGAAAAACAGAAAACGTGATAAGTGGCGAGATAATCCAGAACCGGAAATGAAAGAAGAAAAAGAGGAGGGCATAGTAATTGAGCTTACCAGGAACGGGAAAAAAATATAAAGTATATAAGCATACTGTGCCGGATGGCAGAGTGTATATAGGAATGACTTGCAAAACAGTAAAGGCAAGATGGGATAGTGGATATTATGGAAATAATGACTTCCTTGAAATTATAAAAAAATATGGTTGGGACGGAATAAAACATGAAATTATAGCCGATGATCTCACTAAAGAAGAAGCTGAATTAATTGAACGAAAAAGCATAGCAGAACATCGAAGCAATGAAGAAAAGTACGGATTTAATTTTGATAGTGGTGGAAATTTCGGAAAGAAACGCTGCGTTCGGACAAAAAAGAAAATGAGTGAGACAGCGAAACAACTTCATTTTGGCGATAGATTGCATACAAAAGAAGTCGTGGCTAAAAGGGCAATAACTCAAACCGGAAGGAGACTCTCAGATGAAACGAAAAGAAAAATTGGCGATTCTCATAGAGGAAATAAAAGTGTTTCGGCTAAAAGAGTTAATCAAATAGACAGATATAATGGCAAAATAATAAAAACGTGGGATTGTACCATGGACGTAGAACGAGCATTAGGTTATAAGAATAGTGCTATTTCTCGGTGTTGCTCTGGTGGACGCCCTACAGCTTATGGATATGTTTGGAGATATGAAGCAGTATGAAAATATCCGCAGATGATTTATTCCCATATAATTTTGATGATGTGCTAAAAGATATTTTAGAGCACAAGCATACTTATTATATTTTCAAAGGGGGGCGTGGAAGCTGCAAATCTTCTTTTGTAAGTGTTGTTATTATATTGTTAATGACAAGAAATGAGAACAGAGATAAGCATTGTATTATATTCAGAAAAACAGCAAATACATTGAGAGATAGCGTTTTTTCACAGATGCAATTTGCTATATCAGCATTGCATCTTAACAGTGATTTTAAATGTACTGTCAGCCCGATGAAAATAACATACATGCCAACTGGACAGACTATAATGTTTCGTGGTGTTGATGATCGAATGAAATTAAAATCATTAAAAGCTCCATTTGGATATTTTGCTTTTGCGTGGCTGGAGGAATGTGATACTTTTACCGGAATGGAAGAAATACGAAGTATCTTGCAGTCATCAATGCGAGGTGGTAAAAATTACTGGACTTTTATGTCATTCAATCCACCAAAAACAAGACATAATTTCATGAATGAAGAAGTCTTAATTCAGAGGGACGATAGATATATTCATTCTTCTGACTATAGAACAGTTCCGAAAGAATGGCTTGGACAGCAGTTTTTTGACGATGCCGAACACCTTAAACAGATTCGTCCAGAAGCCTATGAACATGAGTACATGGGCATTGCAAACGGAAATGGTGGCAATGTATTTGAATATCTGGAAATCAGAGATATTACAGACGAAGAAATCAGTCGCATGGATCGCATCTTCGCTGGCGTAGATTATGGATGGTACCCGGATGCCTTTTGTTATCTCCGCACCTATTACGATTCCGCCAGAGAGAAAATATATCTGATTGACGAATTGTATGTAAATAAGTGGAGTAATGCAAAGACTGCTGACTGGATTAAAAAGAAAGGCTATGACGATTACACGATGATATGTGATTCTGCGGAGCCGAAGTCCGTGAACGACTTCCGGGACGCCGGACTTCCTGCCAGAGGTGCTATCAAAGGACCGGGAAGCATTGAGTATGGGTTCAAATTCTTGCAGACAAAAACACTTGTCATTGATCCGAAGCGCACACCGAACGCATACAAGGAAATCACGGAATATGAGTATGATCGAGACAAAGAAGGCAATGTAATAAGTGGTTATCCTGACGGGAATGACCATGCTATATCGGCTCTTAGATATGCTTATGAACCATTATTTAACAGGAGGGGGTACAGTGCATAATGCTATTATCTGAATTACTCAAAAAAATGAGAAAAAATGATTTAATTTATTGTAGTGAAAATGAAGAGCCGGGCGGTTGGATGATGCGCGGAAATGAATGGGATACAAAGACAGCAAACAGATGGTTAATTGATAGAATATTTATCAATTCAAATGGAAATTTACAGTGCTATGTATCGGAGATATAAATGGGACTTATAACAACACTAAAAAGGTGGATAGGAATGTTATTCAAGAATCAAGCAGAACAGGACTTCCGGACAGAGGTGATAGAATCTCCTGTCATGGAAGCTATGATACAGAAATGTGCGAATATTTACAGGGGTACACCGTATTGGGTGGATGAGGACGACAGGATCAAGACTATCAATTTTGCAAAGTCCGTTTGCTCTGAGACTGCCCGCCTTGCCACTCTTGCTATCGGTATTCAGATAGACGGTTCCGTAAGAGCGACATGGCTTCAGGAACAGATTGACAAGATATACTTCCAAATTCGACACTGGGTAGAATATGGCTGTGCTTATGGCACGGCATTCATCAAGCCAAACGGTGAGGGATTTGATGTATTTACTCCGCTCGATGTCCTTTTAACAGACTGTGATAATCAGGAAGTGCGCGGAATCATATTCAAAGACCAGTACGCAGAGGAAGACAAGTACTATACACGGTTGGAATATCACCGGTTCGTTGATTCTGTGGTTGACGGAGTTAAAGTATCGCCGTATTACATCAGCAACCGGACTTATGTATCAACCAGCTCTGACAGTATCGGGAATCCGATTGAAATGAGCAAAACAAAATGGGCGGGATTGTTGGAAGATACACCGCCGATCATGAAAAGCAACAATGAGAGCCTTGACGGTCCGATGTTCGGGGTATTCCGCACACCACAGGCAAATAATGTTGACTTGAATACCGTTCTGGGTCTTCCGATATTTGCCGAAGCTATCGAGGAACTGAAAGACCTTGACATAGCATACAGCAGAAATGCCGGCGAGATATTTGACTCCGAGAAGATTATTCTTGCAGATGATAGGCTGCTGATGCCGGACGGGATGCCAGTGAATGCGAAAACACCGGACGGACTAGAGCGAAAACGGCAGCAGATGAAATTGCCACACTATGTCAAGAATGTTTTCGGAAACGATCAGAAAGAGTTTTACCAAGAAATTAATCCACAGCTTAACACAGATACCCGTATAAGCGGCATAAATGCCCTTTTAAGTCAGTTAGGATACAAGATTGGATTCTCTAACGGGTATTTCGTTTTCAATGAATCAAGCGGTATTCAGACAGCTACAGGGGTAGAAGCGGAACAGCAGAGGACAGTGCAGTTCATCAAAGATGTAAGAGATAAACTGGAATCCTGTCTTGACGGAGCAATCTATGCCATGAACGTCTACGCTGATCTGTACGGACTCGCCCCGGTGGGCACCTATGAAGTGACCTATGATTTCGGCGATATCTTGTATTCATATCAGGAGGACAAGGCAAGGTGGTGGCAGTATGTTTCTACCGGAAAAGTACCTTTCTGGTATTATCTTGTCAAATTCGAGGGAATGAGCGACGAAGAAGCTCATGCTCTTGCGGACGAAGCGCAGCAGGCAAATAAAGACAGTGGATTGTTCGGAGATGAATAGTTATGAGAATCAATAACCATGTTGGAAATGTACATATCAAGCTTGATACAAAGCGGATTGATGGTAACTTGAAAGAAGCACAGAAAAAACTGAATATGCAGATTGTGGCAGACAGTGAGCCTTATGTACCTTTCCGACAGGGAGCACTGAGAGGGAGCGTAAGGTATCCACAGGGCATTGACGGCGGTGAAATACAGTATAATACGCCATATGCACACTATCTCTATCAAGGCGAAGTGTACGGTCCGAACATACCATTGAAAGACGCACAAGGTAATATTATTGGTTGGACATCGCCGCCAAGTAAGTCACCAACAGGAAGAAAGTTGCAATATCATACACCAGGCACAAGTGAAAAATGGTTTGAGGTTGCTAAAACGCATCATATTCATGATTGGATACGGCTTGTGCAAAGAACGGTAGGTAAAGAATAATGCTACAACCAGAGTATTTTTACGGAAAAGAGCAGCGACTATTGACTATCTATCAAGAACTTGAAGATTTCATTATGACCGACATCTCCCGGCGAATTCTTCAATCCGGCGGTATGACTGCCACAGCCGACCGCCTTATTTGGAGATTAACGCAGATGGGCGAGAGCAGGGCAGCCATTGAACAGAAACTACAAAAGCTTACCAAGCTATCACAGAAAGAACTTAGGCAAATTCTGCAAGATGCCGTTCTGACATCGTGGGATAATGACAAGGATATCTTGTTAGGCATTAACGAGAACATCAGCCCACCACTTGAGAACCCGGCGGTCATATCGGTGATGGATGCTGAGTTTAAGAAGACGTTAGGCGAGTTATCTAATTTGACAAGAACCGCACTTGACCAGTCTCAACGTGATTTGATTAACCTGCTTGATGATGTAGACCTGCGTGTCGCGTCCGGTGTGCAGTCATACACCTCTGCCATCAATGACGTTCTGGACAGATATGCCGGGAAAGGAATCATGGTGAATTATCCGACCGGAACACGTAGGACTGTGGAATCTGCCGTGAGATGTTGCGTGGTCACATCTATGAATCAGACAGCGGCACAAGTTACTAATCAGTATCTTGTACAGGCAGAAACAAACTACGTTCTGGTCTCGGCTCACGTAGGAGCCAGAATTGGAAAAGACGAGCATTCTAACCATGCCGGATGGCAGGGTAAAGCTTACTGTCTGCGTGGCTCAGAACCGGGTTATCCGAACTTGGCAGAACATACTGGATATGACATTGACCCAGCTACCGGACAAGGTACAGTTTTAGACCTAAACGGTCTACATGGGTATAACTGTCGCCATTCTCATCAACCATGGGCGAAAGGGATGCGGAATCCCTGGGCGAATGAACACAAGGTTAGCTCCGACAAGAACAAAAAGGTATATGAGGACACACAAAAGCAAAGAGCTATGGAGCGTTCTATCAGAGCAACAAAGCGCAAGCTGATAATGAAGCAGGAACAGATTAATTCTGACAGTATACCGGATTCCGAAAAAGAAAAGCTGCAATCAGAATACGACAGACTTGCGTTCCGGTTGACGGAGAAAAACGGCGCGTATAATGCTTTCTGCAAAGATAACAATCTTACACCTCAGTATGACCGTAACAAAATTGCTGATTTCGGATACAAACAACAATCAAAAGCGACCGCCGGAGCGAAGCGGTGTATGAAAGGATATTAACACATGAGCATATCAGAATTTTTTCAAGTATTTCTTTCCATTTGCGGTGGTGTTTCCATTGTAGGTGGAGCGGTGGCGGTGATTTTTAAGTGGATTACACCTGCATTCCGACTTAATAAGCGAGTAGAAGTGCTAGAAGAACATGACAAGAGAGATTTTGAAACTCTTGCAAGAGTTGCGGAAAGGGATTCCTTGATTTTGGAAGTTTTATCAACCATGCTAGACAGCCAGATCACCGGAAACAATGTAGAAGAGTTAAAAAAAATGAAACAGAAGCTTACGAATTATCTTGCACAGAATCAACGTTAATTGCAGTATTACGAGGTATGCTTATGAAGTTGTACGTATTCACAAAGAAAGATATAGAATATTTCTTGGCAGAATGTAATTTCACACCATCAGAAGAACAACTCTTCCGGTTGCGGTGTCAGGAATATTCGCTTGAATACTGTGCAGAGCAAATGAATGTAAGCATATCCACAGCAAAGAGGTTGAGCCGCAGGGTGAACAACAAAATAATCAAAGTATGCTGATAATACTTTTCAGAGACTTATTAGAGCCAGAAACGACCTGTTTCCGGTTCTTTTTTTATGCAAAAATATAGTCATAGAAAGTCATTGATTAAGTTATAGGAGGTATTCTTATGTATCCGTATAACATGATAGACCCGCAACAGTTCGCCAACGAACAGGCGATGTTGCAGAATCGGATAAATCAGCTTGAACAGCAGAGAAATCAGCAAATGGGGATGTATTCTGGTCAGAATCAGCAGGCACAACTACCGGCACCGACATCTAATGTCAATTGGATACAAGTTGCCGGAATTGAGGGAGCACGGAATCAGATTGTACAGCCAGGACATACTGCATGGATGATGGACAACAACAGCCCGGTGTTCTACGTCAAGTCTGTTGACGGAATGGGAAGCGCAACGTTTAAGATATTTCAGTTTGCTGAGATAGCCCCAGAAGCACTGAATCCTGTTCAGAGTCAGCAGAACACGGCAAGCCCTGACTATGTTACACGTGCGGAATTTAACGCCTTATTGGAGCGATTAGGGGATGCACCGAAAAAGGAGGAATCTGAATGAATCCATTAATGAGTATGATCGGAAATATGGGCGGTGGAAAAAAACCGATGTCTGCAATGATGCAGGCAATGGGAGTGATTAACCAGATCAAGAAATCCGGCAATCCACAGGCAGCTCTCAATCAGATGGCGCAGAACAATCCTAATATCAAGCAGGCTATGGATATGTGCAAAGGGAAGAACCCACAGCAGATATTTGAGGATACTTGCAGAAAAAATGGAATGGATCCGGCACAGTTTGCCGGAATGTTTAAGTAGCTATTAAGGCGAGTGCACAGCCTTGATAAATATATGCAAAAAGGAGTTTTCAACTATGAATGAAGATTTAGGTCTTACGGCTGCCGATGTAGCAGCAGTGACACGGAATTGCAACAATGATGATTGGGGCGGCAATGGCTGGTGGTGGATTATCCTCATAGCGTTCTTGTTCCCTATGTTCGGGGGAATGTGGGGTAATCGCAACAGTGAAGCAGGCATTCAGGATAATTTCATTTCGGACGAGTTTGTGAAACGTGACATTTTCAACACTAATCAGAACGTGTCTAACACAGCTTGCCAAACTCAGAGAGATGTGCTTGAAAACAGATATGCTAACCAGTTGGGATTACAGAATCTTGGTACGCAGGTGCAAGTGGGGAATTGCGACACGCAGAAAGGGGTTCTTGAGAACCGATATGCCGCCGCATTACAGGCACAGAATTTACAGAGCCAGATGCAGACTTGTTACTGCGACATAAAAGAGACCATCTTGGCGGATGGACAGGCAACACGCCAACTCATGCAGGAAAATACTATTCAGAATCTGCGAGACAGGCTTGCAGATCGCGATAGAGACTTGCAGACAGCTTACTGGCAGATTTCGCAGGTCAACCAGACTAAGAACATCATCGATGCGGTGCGTCCGACACCTACTCCAAGTTATCTTACCTGTTCGCCGTATTTTGCATACAATATGACAGGATTAACAGGTTGTAGCGGATGTGGTGGCAATGTGCTTTAAAAAAGCAAAATAATCAGCATAGTGGAAGCATTCCATTGCTACACAGAGTAGTTTTGCATATTCACGGGGGTGAGTGCGGAGCTTGCTCCCTTTTTTGTTAGGAAAAGGAGAAAAATAGTTATGTTAAATGTTATTGCAAAAGCAGAGCAGGAAGTAGCTGCAAGTCAGAATGTTATATTTACAAGCACACGCGTTAAGAGTAAACGTTGTGGCTGTCAGAGCGGATGGCTTAATCATGTCGAGGGAAGTGGGCTGTTTACGATCGCAAACCGTAGCAATCAGCCGATGGCAGTTGAATTACAGTTTAATGCAAATGTAACAGCCGCAACCGCAGGAGCGACAGCACTGGTGCTTAAACTGAACGGAGAATCTATTGGAGGAACGGAGATGGATTATACAGTAGTTACGGCTGATGTATATCAGAATGTGACTGCAGACACTCTTATTCCTGTACCTGCTGGAACATCCTTGACGGTATCTGCCGGAAGCATCTCTGCTGGTGTTGTTCTGGTTAAGGACGCAAACCTTATCATCAAAAAGGTAGCATGAGGAGGTGATCGGTGATGATTACCTTTAAGAGCAAGAAAGATGTGAACAGCGCGGAATCTATCTTTTCAGAGATTAATGCCCGGATGATTGCGACTCTTATGTTTCATGATCAGATGTCAGATTATTTTGATTTCCTTGGAATGAAAGGCTATAAGAGACTGCATGAATACCAGTATTTTGCTGAATCCCTAGAAAGAAAGAAGATTAATCAATATTACATCAATCATCACAATAAGTTGATACCGGATACCTATACAGGACTGGTTACTATGATTCCAGAGAACTGGCATGCGGCAAACCGGATCAGCGTAGGAAAGTCCACGAAGCAGAAAGGTATTGAGGATGGTTTTAATCAGTACCATGAATGGGAATCTGAGACAAAATCCCTGTATGAGCATTATTCCGTGAAACTTCGTGAGATGGGAGCAGTTGCGGATGCAATCATTGTGGAGAAACTTGTGAAAGATGTGGATAAAGAATTGAAAAAGCTCGAAAGAATCATTGTTGATCTGATTTCTTCCGGCTACGATATGGTTTATATTACAGAATCCCAGCAGTGTATCCATGATAAGTATAAAGCTAAAACGTGCGAGATGTTCGGACAGGCGGTGATGATATGAAAGATTTGATTAATATTCTTGAAAAACAGTTGAAATTGGAAGAAGAGAATGTTAAAAAACAGCTTACCAATAGCAATCTGGATGTGGTGTTCAAGCTTACAACAACTATCTGCAATCTGAAAAAGATGTGCGGTGAATGGGAAACTTCTGAAACGGTCGAAGAAGTGGCAGAGGACGTTATCAAGAAATACAGCAACGGCAGATACGACCATAACATAGATGCCCTGTATGATACGTATATTGCCGCTAAACAGGCTTATCAGACTAACGGAGATCAGCAGCATAAAGATAAACTGATGGAAGCTCTTGGACGGCTTATGGTTGAAATATACGACATGCTATCTGCCATGATGGTTGATTCTGATTTTCGGGACGAAAAAGAAGAGATTACGCGAAGGATTAAGATGCTTTCGGATTAAAAATCCCAAAACATGTACCACAAAATTTCACATGAGTTGTAGTAAAATATGACCATAAGGAAGATTCGTAAATGGACACCCTCCATTTGACATAAAGTTTTTACTTTCATTTATTTTCTTCTTTCACGATACGTGCCCTTAATAGAAAATGCAGTACCTAGCCAGTACAAGAAGCATGAGGTTGAAAAGCGGATGCAATTTCCGGTACGTATCATTGCCGTTGGCATGACGGCACACTTCCTTGTAAGAGTATAGAAAATTGAACAGTGGAACTCAACCCAGCACAGAGGTGCGCTGACCGTATAGGCGGTATTGACGTAGCCCGAAACGTCTCGTGTTTAGGCATAGCACGTAAAACACCTTGCTAACCCGGGAATCCGGGTTATGGGAGAATATTCCGTAGGGGTAGCGGTGCGGTCTGTAAAACCGTTGTCATTGCGACTCGGATGGTTCGACTCCGTCTTCTCCCACTACTTTGTAAAATAAACGGAGTATGAGGATACTGTCCAAGATGTAAGAAACAGTCGGCTTGTGAGTTGCCGGTACAAATATGCTGAAAACTCACGATATCGCAGGATAGAGAAGTGGAATCTCGCAAGGTTCATGCCCTTGAGAGCGGCGGTTCGAATCCGTCTCCTGCAATTACCTTGCCAGTGGTTTAACTGGCTTAATCCATTACCGCTGACGGGCGGTTAATAATCACGTTTAGGAGGATATTATGCAGAATATCGAAGCAATTTTGACCGAACTGGAAATTGAGATCCCGGCAGAAAAGAAAACCGAACTGCATAAAAAGGTTCTGGAAAATTATGTCACTAAAGGCGAACATGACAAAAAAGTAAGTCGTCTTGAATCAGACCGTGACACCTGGAAAGAAAAGGCTGAGACAGCGGAAACCACATTGAAGTCTTTTGACGGTGTGGATGTAGATGGAATGAAACAGTCTATTGCTGATTGGAAAGCAAAAGCTGAAAAAGCTGAACAGAATGCAAAAGACCAGCTCTATCAGAGAGACTTTGCGGATGCACTCAAAACAGAGCTTGAATCTGTTAAGTTTTCCAGTGAAGCGGCTAAAAAGGCTATCATGACAGACATTAAAGAAGCAGGGTTGACAATGAAAAATGGTAAAATCCTCGGTCTGAACGATCTCATTGAGCAGATGAAGAAAGAAGACGCTTCCGCTTTCGTTGATGATTCTCAGCAGAAAGCACAGCAGAACGCGGCTAAGTTCACTACTTCTATACAGAAATGTAGCGG
>CAVFMG010000102.1:0-10280 GCA_963623435.1 Odoribacter splanchnicus | reverse complement strand
TTTTAATACTGAATTCAGGTACTTGAGCGGGTTCACCTGGCTGCCGTTAATCAGGATTTCAAAATGAAGATGAGGTCCCGTACTTACGCCGGTATTGCCGCTGAGTGCAATACGTTCTCCCTGTTTTACCGTCTGTCCCACCTTGACGAGTACCTTGCTTAAGTGTCCGTATCTGGTCTGTCTGCCGTCCTCGTGGTCGATGTAGACACAATAACCGTATCCGCTTCCCCATCCGGCTCTGACAACAGTTCCCCCACAGGATGCAAATACCGCCGTTCCGGTAGGAACCGACCAGTCCACACCCTTATGATAACTGCTGGCCCCCTTGGTTGGTGCATTTCTGCGTCCGAAATTAGATGTCAGACGTCCGCCGGAGATCGGCTTGATATAGGTAGGAGGGATCTTGGTTCCGCGCTCCACAATCTTGGGAACTGCCTCCATAACTACTTCCTCTTTTAAAATATCTCTAGAGACCTCCTGGTCATTCAGATAAGAAACATCTGCCACTATCCGGCGAAATCCAGCAGATGGTTGCTGTAAGACCTGGGTCTGTGTTGTGTACCAAGAGTCATTATCCACGTAGATAACATCCGCATCGTAGACCTCTTCGTAATAATTCTGCTCCATCCGTTCCACAGACAGTTCCGGCTCCGGCACGGTAATGATCAGTTTGTCCCCTACACGGATGGTGGAATTTTCATCCGTCAGTGTCTCGCTGTTCATGGCGATGATCTGGTCAATGGGAATATTGACCTTAATCGAGATCTCAGACAGGGTATCTCCGCTGACGACCTCATACTCGCCGGGAGTCTCCTGATCCTTGATCACATCCTCGATTGCCTGGTCTAACGACGTCAGCATGCTTTCCGGCAGGTAGGTCTCCACGATTTCTACTTTTTCGGAAAAATCCATGGTCATCAGACCCAGATCATAATCTTCAAAATCTTTTTCGCTCTGATTATCCGCCTGGGATCCGACCTGATCCAGTACGGTCTGTACGCCTCCTGAATAGATAGCTTCTGTTTTTTGTTCTTCCTGTGCCGCCAGCTCCTGCTTATTTACCACTTCTGTGGTAAGTACGTTAAATTCCTGCTGCGAATCATGAACCAGCTCCACGCTGAATTTATCTTCGGTGTCATATTTGTCAACCGCTGCCTGCAACAATGAAGTCACTTCCTCTACGCTGGAGAGGTTAACCATATATTCGTTCACTTTCAAGGTGTAGGATCTGTGGGAAGTCTCACGGATGCTGTTCTCCAACTCACGTTCCATGGCATCCAACAAGCTGTCCTCGTTGTCCAGCGATCCCCACAGCACTTCCTCACCAACTAATGTCAAATTCGCATCCATAAAAAGAATATCGTTACTTTCGGATGCAATATTTCTTCTGGCTTCCTGTAACAGCTGTTCCGCTCTGTCGGCTTCCCCGACCGTTCCGATCTCATTGCCGTTCAAAAATACATGAAAGTAATTCTCTCCGGTCTTTTCAAATGCCGCATACCCTTTCAGGAAAAACAGACTCACAAAAAGAGTGGCAAGCGTCGTTTTCACATATGTATATTTTACTCTCTTAGAGTAAGATGTCAGTTTCTTCATGAATTCCTTCTCGATCTATCGTATCTATCTACCGTAACAGTATGTCTCGGGTAGGCTTATTGTATACCCTTCTTATTGTAATAACTTTGTAACATATAGATTCTATCAGCATTTATATACCTTGTAAAGAAAGAATATATGTTCGATTTTTCTGTTTTCTTTCTATGAAAACTATGCTATACTTAAGGTGTTTACAGATTTCAGAAAGGAGCCTTCCCATGCAGGATACGATCTTTTTTCATATTGATGTGAATTCCGCTTTTTTAAGCTGGACCGCCCTGCACAGGCTCGAGCAGGGGGATCCGGTGGATCTGCGCACAATTCCCGCCATCGTAGGCGGTGACATCGCCACGAGGCACGGTGTGGTACTGGCCAAATCTATTCCCGCCAAAGTCTACGGTATCACCACCGGCGAACCGGTCGTGAATGCTCTGCGCAAATGTCCGAATCTCGTGATGGCATCTCCGGATCACAATATGTATCGCACCAGGAGCCGCCTGCTCATGGAACATCTGTCGAATATCTGCCCGGACATCGAGCAGGTCAGCATCGACGAATGCTATATGGACTATACGCCCATTGCAGCGAACTATGCTTCTCCGGAGGAGGCAGCCGCCTACATCCGGCATTCTGTCTATGAGAAATTCAAATTTACGGTAAATGTGGGAATCTCGGACCGAAAGGTCCTGGCGAAGATGGCATCTGATTTTCAGAAGCCGGATAAGACACATACACTATATCATAGAGAAATTCCTCAGAAGATGTGGCCACTCCCCGTCTCGGCTCTGTTCACCTGCGGACATTCCAGCGCGGAGACCTTGCATAAGTTAGGAATTCTCACCATTGGGGATCTGGCGCATACCGATCCTTCTATATTAGAAGCGCATTTAAAAAGCCACGGTCGCAGCCTGTGGCAGTACGCCAACGGCATCGATGACTCCACTGTGGTCACAGAACCTTCCAAAGCCAAAGGAATCGGCAACTCCACCACTTTAAGCAGCGATGCGCTGACGAAGGAAGAAGCCTGTAAGGTACTGCTGTCTCTGTGCGAATCCGTAGGCAGGCGTTTGCGGGCTTCCCACCAGCTGGCGGGGCAGATCTGTACAGAGATCCGCTACAGTGATTTCCGGAATGTCTCACATCAGATGCCCTTAGACACTCCTACGGCTTCCGTGAATCTCCTGTATGAGGATGCCTGTGCACTGTTCGATGAGCTGTGGGATTCCTCGCCCATACGTCTCTTAGGTGTGCGGACCTCAAAACTGGTACCGGAAGATGAACCGATCCAGTTAAGCCTTTTCGATTTCGCCGCACCCCGTTCCGAGAAGCAGCAAAAGTTAGACGCTGCCCTGGACGATATCCGTGCAAAATACGGCAAAGATGCCATCAAACGAGGGCGTTTTCTCTGACGCCCTCTAACGCTGTATGGTAACAAGCATAGTGAGAACCGCTTTTTCTCTACCCAGGTTACGATAGACATGTCTTCTGTCGCTGGCAAAATAGAGTGAGTTTCCCGCCTGTACCCGGAAGCTCTTATCTTCCAGATACAGTTCCACCTCGCCGGACACCACGGTCAGATACTCCCAGGTATTTTCTCCGTGGGATTCACTCTCCATCTGTGCCTCTTCTGCCAGTTCTCCCTGATAGATTTCAAAGCTTCTGCCCGCATCGTAGGGCAGCATCACATAGATCCGGTACTCGCCTTCTTTCGCCCGAAGCACAGGTGCTTCCTCTAAAGACGGCATTACCATGAATTCCTGTCTGTCATAGATCAGTTGCTCGAAGGGCACCTTTAATCCATCCACGATCTTGCCGATGGTGGACACCGTGGGATTCGACTCTCCTCTCTCGATCTGTCCCAGCATGCTCTTACTTACTCCGGTACGCTCTGCCAGCATATCCAGACTCATGTTTTTGGATTTGCGGATCCTTTTTAAATTAAATGCGATGTTTTTATCTAACTGTGTCATGTACTTCACCCGGACTTTCCTGATACTTTCCTGATAAAGGAATAAAAAAGCATCAGACTCCCGTCTGATGCTACTTCTTCGTAGTAAATAATACGTCAGTATTGTTTTTTATTATGATACCGAACCGTAGAAAAAACGTCAAGCGGTTTTCTACGAATTTTATCGTTTTTTCACGCTGTAGCCGAAAGTTCCCATCTGCTCTCCACAGGCAAAATAGGTGCCGTGGGAATAGATGATGGGCTCTGCCTGCTCCAAGTGGAACTTGTGCTTCTCATCCATGTATTTCTCATCGGCATGTACTGCCACCACATCCGCTAAAAACATGTCGTGGGATCCCAAAGGCATCACCTCGCGAACCTTACACTCGATATTCACGGGGCTTTCCCCGATCATCGGTGCCTTTACCACAGATGCCGGAACCGCCGTGAGTCCCATCTCTTTGAATTTGTCCACGTCACGACCGCTTTTGACGCCGCAATAATCCGTAGCAAAAGTCAGCTCCTTCGTGGTCAGGTTGATCACAAATTCCCCCGTCTCTTTTAAAATCGGATAGGAATATCTCTCCGGCCGCACGGAAATGGATACCATCGGGGGATTGGTGCACACCGTACCTACCCATGCCAGCGTAATAATATTGGGACGTCCCTCGGTATCCGCCAGACTCACCATGACCACCGGGAGGGGATATAACATATTCCCCGGCTTCCAAAGTTCTTTGCCCATAGCTGTTTCTCCCTATGTTATCAGAATATATGCAGGATGCTTAATACATGGAGCACGATATCTGCGATTGCCGCAACCAGTGCCGCAATGGATACTCCCAGTACGCCGTTAAGTTTGCCGCCAAGACTTTCCTTAACCTTCTCTGCAATGTTCTCCGTCTGCTTTTCATTTTCTTCCACTACGGCAGCCTGTACATTGCGGTATACTTTTACGCATTCCTTGTGAACATTATCTTCTGTCGTATTTAACTTCTCGTCGATATGCTTCTGCAACTCGTCCAGTACCTCTGTGCTCTGCTGCAGTTCTTCCAGTTTGGCAGTATATTGCTGTCCCAGTTCTGCCAGTTTGGCAGTATATTGCTTTCCCAGTTCTGCCAGTTTGTCCGCATTCTCCTGCTGCAGCTTCTGCAGGGATGCCACACCTTCGCCGGACAGCTTCTTCACTTCCGGAGTGATGGTCTCGGACATCAGTTCCTCCATCTCATGATTGATTGCCTTCAGTTCCTTATTGACCTGCTGCATCTGTGCCAGGCATTCGTCATATTCACGCAGCTGGCTCTTCAGCTGGTCCATCTCTTCGGCATCCGCTGCGGAATTCGCCTTGATCATTTCCTGCGCATTCAACTTTTGTGCAAGTTTATCCATAAAAGTATCCATCCATCTTCCTCCAAACATATTTCGTCCCTCATGTGAACATTTTCCCTTACCAACTGTACCTATTTTACCATGTTTATTCTCCGGTTACAACCAAAACCCCATGAATACTGCGTTTCTTACGCATGCACGTTTTTATGCAATTTGTACAGTTTCTTTTTTCGGTTTTTTTGTTTTTCGTAAAATTCACCAAGTTTTCACATCGTGTTCACATTTTGTTCATAATCGGTTGGTATACTTTAGATACAGTCAAGGAAGAGATAAGACTTCCGGATAACAAAGCATATAAGATAAATTTTTTCATAATAGCCCAGGCGCCGAGAGGTGTCTGGGCACTCCTCATTTTATGGGGTTTTACCTAAAAGAGCCTTCCTATATGATGATATAGGAAAGCTCTCTTATGCTTTTCATGTACTTATGCGTTCTGCTGTTTTTCTTCTTCACGTTTTTTACTGATGGCAAGGATCTCTTCGTTCAGGGACAACATCCTCGCATCCAGGTCGGATACCATCCTGGCGCATTCCACCAGTTCGTTTTTAATGCTCTCCGGAGCATCTCCTTCAAATTTATAATGGATCTTGTGCTCTAAGCTCGCCCAGAAGTCCATGGCTACTGTACGGATCTGAATCTCCACCTTCGTATCTACCGTACGGTCCGACAGATACACCGGAATGCTGACGATCATGTGGTAGCTTTTGTAACCACTTGCCTTGGGATAGGTGATGTAATCCTTCACCGCGATCACCCTGATGTCCTTCTGATCCCGGATCATATCCGCGATACGATAAATGTCGGATGTGAAAGAACAGATAATGCGGATACCCGCGATATCGTTTATGTATTTTACCATATTGTCTATGGTGGATTCCTGCCCGTAACGTTTTAACTTTTTAACAATGCTTTCCGGGGTCTTGATACGTGCCTTGATGTGCTCGATTGGATTGTACTGGTGTACATGCTGAAATTCATCGTTCAGTATCTGCATCTTCGTCTCCATCTGACGCAGCGCCGCACTGTATACCAGCGTAACCTCCTTCCAACTGTCGATTCCGTCCCCATTCTCTACCTTAAACTCCATATTACCTCTCAATCTTCTCTGTCATAGCATGAAAAACCTGATTCTGTATTGCTTAATTAACATGATGCCAGGGTCAAAAGGTCTAAGCCCACATGAGCTTGCTCATAAGTGGGTGAAAGACCTTAGGACCCGCCCCCGACATCATTAACATAATTATAGCATATCTCCTGTCAAAAATGTATAATTTTAACAAAACCTTTATTATTTTTTAAGATTGATTAGGCACTTTTATTGTATTATAATGGGGAATGTTCCGAATGATTCATCTACACATAAATATGCAAGGAGATCTCTTATGTTTCGTATGTGGGCCAAAATCGTGAAAAGCAATCATATTCTGAAGGACCTCTGCCTGGAAGATAGCAGTGTCGATACCCGTACGCATAAGGTCTTCCATACTCTGAACGAAGTCTGCCATAAGTTCGACCTTGCCACTCCCATCTGGCTGGATATGAATATTTCTGATTTTAAGCGGTATAACAAGACCCGCTTCACCCAGGACAGTTTCATCGAAGCCATCGATTTTGATTATCTGGAAATTCAGATCATCGAGGAAGACTAATATTTTTTCCAAAAATGCAAGATCCATATTGACTTTTCTTATTTTCTGCGCTAGTATTTGCTTTGCAAGATGTAGTTTTGGAAACTACATGTAATTGTTTTTAATGATACGTCTTGTTTATTTTCGAATAGTAAATAAAAGCACAGGATAAAATAATCCTGAATATATTAGATTCGCAGGCGGCTCACACCGCAGAAAAAGGAGGAGTTATTATGCAGATCACAATCAGAGAACCCGGCAGTGCCATTACCCATTTTATCGCCATGATGATGGCGGTATTCGCAGCAGTACCTCTGTTAGTAAAAGCAGGCGTCCAGTCCGGGCAGGAGAATTTCCTGGCAATGGCAATCTTCATAGGAAGCATGATTCTGTTATACGGCGCCAGCGCCACCTATCATTCCGTAGATCTTACCGGCAGAAGTCTCCGTATCTTCCGTAAATTGGATCATATGATGATCTTCGTACTGATCGCCGGTTCCTATACACCGATCTGTCTGATCGTGTTGGGCGGTAAATTAGGTTATACCCTGCTGGCACTGGTCTGGGGAATCGCCGCTGTGGGCATGATCATCAAGGCATGCTGGATCACCTGCCCCAAATGGTTCTCTTCCGTCATCTACATCGCCATGGGATGGGTATGTGTCCTGGTCTTCGGTCCTCTGTTAAATACGCTGTCCACTCCTGCATTTCTGTGGCTGCTGGCAGGAGGCATCATTTATACCGTTGGTGGAGTGATTTATGCCCTGAAGCTTCCGATCTTCAACTCTAAGCATAAGTCCTTCGGTTCTCACGAAGTGTTCCACTTATTCGTCATGGGCGGAAGCATTTGCCATTTCATCTTCATGTATTTATATGTAGCATAATGCTATGATGCCAGGGTCAAAAGGTCTAAACCCACATGAGCTCGCTCATAAGTGGGTGAAAGACCTTGAGACCCGCCCCGATATGAGCATAAAAGTGGGATGATAATCCCACGATATGCGAATATTGGGTAGGATTGTGGGAGTGCGGAGCACGGAGCAATCCGTAGGCATCAAAGTCGGGGGCTTTTGACCCCGACATCATGCTATGGCAATATAAAAGGTCGTATGGTTTCCGCCATACGACCTTTTATGATTTCTATTATTCTTCGTATCCGTTGGGATTGTTCTTCTGCCATCTCCAGGAATCTTCGCACATTTCCTTGATGCCGTTCTCAGCCTTCCAGCCAAGCTCCTTCTCTGCCAGAGAAGCATCGGAATAGCAGGTAGCAATGTCGCCTGCACGACGGGGCTTGATCACATAAGGGATCTTTACGCCGGTAGCTGCTTCAAAATTCTTCACAATGTCCAGAACGCTGTAGCCTACGCCGGTTCCCAGATTGTAGATCTTCAGTCCCGCATTCTCTTCGATCTTCTTCAGAGCCTTTACATGACCCTTTGCCAGATCTACGACATGGATGTAGTCACGTACGCCGGTTCCGTCGGGAGTATCATAATCATCACCGAAGACACCCAGCTCTTTCAGCTTGCCGACTGCCACCTGTGTGATGTAAGGCATCAGGTTGTTGGGAATACCGTTGGGGTTCTCACCGATGGTTCCGCTCTTGTGTGCTCCGATCGGGTTGAAGTAACGAAGCAGGATCACGTTCCATTCGGGATCCGCCTTCTGGATATCAGTCAAGATCTGCTCCAGCATGGATTTGGTCCAGCCGTAAGGGTTGGTGCACTGTCCCTTGGGGCACTCTTCTGTAATGGGAACAAATGCGGGGTTACCGTATACAGTAGCGCTGGAAGAGAAGATAATGCTCTTCACACCGTGTTTTCTCATGACATCTACCAAAGTCAAAGTACCTGCAATGTTGTTCTCGTAATATTCCCAAGGCTTCTGTACGGACTCGCCGACTGCCTTTAGTCCTGCAAAATGAATGACTGCATCGATCTGCTCCTTGCTGAAAATTTCCTCCAGTGCTTCACGATCCAGAATATCTGCCTTATAAAAAGGAACCTTTTTGCCGGTGATGGCTTCTACTCTGGGGATGACCTTCTCACTGGCATTGCAGAGATTATCCAATACAACAACATCATAGCCTGCCTGCTGTAATTCTACTACGGTATGACTGCCGATGAATCCGGCACCGCCTGTTACCAAAATTCTCATACACTCTCTCCTATCTGCCGCATGCGAAACAATACCATTTGTTCACTGTTGCGGCTTCCTATGCTCCCTCATCTGTCCTGACTGGATGAGATTCTTCTTCGTCTCTTACAGTAACAGCTTACTGTACTTTTACAGAATCCTCAATAACCTTATGTTGTGAAAATCTGTCGAAATGTTTACAGCACTACTCCATTTTCGGTAAGCAGTTCTCTAGCGCTCTCCACAGAATCCACACCGGTCTTATTCTTGATGGGCGCGAACTCTTTTCTCCTGACCACCTCAAAAGGCAGGCAGCTGTCCATCTGGTGGATCATATCCAGTACCAGGCTCTCGAATTTATAGCCATTGGGTGCCTCCGGCTTCACCGGTTCCCCGTTTTCATCCAGATAAGGTATCTTCTTCTCTACGATATGCAGGGGCATTTTCTCTTCCATGAGTTTCTCCAGATCCTGCACTTTGAAGAGATAGTTCAGAATAACGCCGTAGTTGTATGCCGGATCGCCCTTCTCATCCTTCGCATTCATCAATTCATCAGTCAACTCATAATATTCCACGATGGAAGGTCTGTCGTCCTCTAAGCACATAACGCCCACTTTTTCATCCGGTGCATTCTTGCGGACTACTTTGGAACCTACGACGCAGTTTCTCTGAATCGTAGCACCGATAAAACAAGGATCCGCAATACGCTGCAGTACATTGTCCACAGCAAATACATTCAGCCATTCGATGCCTTCGTTATGTACGATATCCAGCATGCCGTTATTTTTCATGGAAATGAACCAGCCGCCGTTACCATTGGGAGAGGTGGACAGTTTGCCCTTCTCCTCCAAGTAAATTTTGCCCTCGTAATCGGTAGCCGCTGCCATCTCCTGCTTGAAGAAATGCACGTACTCCGCCTTGTATCCGAAGAAATCATGCTCCTGTAAAAAGGCGATGGTGGCATCGTTATTTTTATCACTGGTCATCACAAACAGATGGATCCAGGCATCTGCCTGACGCACGACATCCATCAGATTGTTGATCAGGCACTCAAAAATATACAGTTCATGGGTCAGTCCCACATTGTACATTCCTTTGGGATTGTCGGAGCCAAGTCTGGTGCCCATACCTCCTGCCAGAAGAACCGCTGCTACCTTTCCCTGTCTGATTGCCTCTATACCCGTTGCCGTAAAGCTCTCTCTGTTAGCCTCGATCTCATCCAGCTGCATTGCGGCAAGAGGGGTGATCACACCCTTTTTCGCCAGATCTTCCTTGTGCTTGCAAGCCTCCAGAATACTCATATCCGTGGCTTCGATCTGATCCAGAATCCCCTGCTTCTCTTCCTCATTCAGTTCCCCGTAATACTTCAGAACATGCTCCTGACCATACTTTGCAAGCTTTTCCTTAGCCTGCTCCAGCGTCATACTCATATTCCTACCTCCCGTTTCGTTTTCTTGGACTGTTACCTGCAACAGTCAATTTTTCTCTATTATACTTGATATTCCCTACTATTGCAAACTTAACTCCCAGGATCGGTTCTGCTGTTAAGATTTCGTAAATAGGTTGCAAAGATTCTGTAA
>CAVFMG010000101.1:0-10487 GCA_963623435.1 Odoribacter splanchnicus | reverse complement strand
GGTATATCTGCATCATTCATAACCTTGTACATATATTCTAAAGAATTTTCCCATGCGCGGAACTCACTCTGAGCCGATTTTCGATGCATCTTATTGTAAATATTCTCTTCGATTTCCGCCGCAATCAAATCCTGCTCCACTGCAGTAAGAAAGTCTTTTTTCAAACCTGAATATACAATCATTTTACCTTTCTTCCCTTCTTAATCTACCTTTTCCTTCACAAAGCACGACCAACCGTGGAGCAGGCGGTACCAATTATGTCCCGCCATCCCTACCTGTCATGTTCCAGTCTCCACCGGATGCACCTGGTAAGATACTCCACATACTCCTCGTTCTTGCACATTTCCTTGCCGGGGGTATCGGAGATTTTCGCCACGTCCATGCCGTTGCAGGCAGTCGTCTTCATAACGATATTTAACGGCTCCTCGCAGGTATCATTGGCAAGGTAGGTTCCGATTCCGAACGCCACTGTCACACGGTCCTGAAACGCTTTCCGCAACTCATCCGCCCTGGCAAAATCCAGACTGTCGCTAAACAATAAAGTCTTGCGCTTCGGATCGATTCCCAGGGATTCATAATGGGCGATCATCTTCTCTCCCCAGGCAAATGGATCTCCGCTGTCATGCCGTACCCCGGAAAACAGGGTGGAATAGGTCAGCTGGAAATCTTTCAGGAAACAATCCGTAGTGATTGTATCCGTCAGGGCGATACCGTTCAGGACACCGTACTCCTTCACCCAGGCATCCAGCGCGTACCAGTTGGAATACGCCGGATTATGCTTATGATTCCCCTGTCCGGTACACATGATCCACTCATGCGCCATGGTGCCCACCGGCGTCACATTCCATTTTTTCGCCAGGTAAACATTGGAAGTGCCGATGCAAGCAGAATCTTTATAATCCTTATTGTGCGCCACCAGCTCCTGTACCGCCAATTCCTGCGCCTCCGCGGACAGGCGACGCCGCAGACCGAATTCGCTGAAATTACCGAGGCAATAGGTTCCGTCCACAAGCTTCTGCACTTTATCCGTCAGCCGCTCCCGGAAAGAAGCATACAGCTTGTTATAGTCATAATTCATGCGGAAAAAGACTTCGTTGACGATGGCCAGCGTCGGGATCTCATACATGGAAGTATTTAACCAAGAGCCCCTCGTCTCAATGGTAAGACCACAAGGATCTTCCGTTCCGATCTCAAAATCTTCGTATCTGGGCTGCCACAGCCGCAGGAAATCCACATAGGAACCCTTGATCCATTTTACGTTTTCCAGATATGCCAATTCCTCTTCCGTAAAACGTAAATTGCAGTACGCCTTGATCTGCTCTCTGATCTCTTCCACCATCTCCTGGGTGAAAAATACATTTTGAGTCCGGCATTTAAACGTCCAGGTAGTCTTGTAAGCGCTGAACTGGTGGTAAATGCACTGTCCCATAGAGAACTTGTACATATCGTTCTCTAATAAGCTGTTGATGATCTGTGGTAACCTCATAGTCTTCTCCCTTTTCCCGAATATTCAATATAGCTCTTAGCACAAAAAGCAGGCAATCGCTCTCCACGATTACCCGCTTTCCTGATTACAAAAATAATTTTCTGACCTTCTCTGCGTCGAATACAACTTCCGTCAGTCCATCCACTTCGATCTGATATAATGCGTTGGCTGCCAAATGCTCCGCTGCCTGCTCCAGGTCACGGATACCGCTGGTCTGGGAATAGATCTTCACGATCTCTTCCAGCCCCTCTTCGGTGATGGTACACTCGTTTGCCTGCAAGCCGATACGCTTCAGCACCTTCGGTAATGCGAATCTGGAGAAAATGATCTTCTTCTCCTCTGGAGTATAATCTGGAATATCAATCACTGCAAAACGGGACATTAACGGAGCGCTGATCTGTGCCTTGTCATTCGCAGTAGCGATGGGGTAGACACCAAAAGTAGGCACGGTACATTCCATATAGTTGTCCGTAAATCCCAGGTTATCAAGCAGTGTCAGCAGCACATCCGCGGGGTTGCCGTTGCCCTTGCCGCTTGCCGCCTTGTCCAGCTCATTGATGATAAACACCAGATTGGACTCTCCCGCCATGGAAAATGCCTCCATAATGATACCGGGCTTCGCGTTAGCATAGATTCTGGAACTTCCGGTCAGCTGCTCCGGATCGTTGATGGAACTCATGTCCAGTGTCGTCCAGGGAAGCTTCAAAATACGTGCTACCGCATAAGCGATCTGAGATTTACCGGTTCCAGCCGGTCCTACCAGCAGCAGTCCATAAGCTGGTAACGTGTGGGTACGGTTGATCTGGATAATCGTCTCCATGATCCGCTGTTTGACCCGTTCCATGCCGTACAGTTCCTCATCTAGGATCCGTCTTGCTTCCTCCGGATCAATGGCTTCAAAATAGTTACCCTTCCACTGAATGTTCATCATAATGGACAGTGCTCTCTGGGCGTGTCTTCTTTCCTCCGGAGACACTTCATGGGATCTTGCCACTGCCAGGTTTCTTCGCGCCCACAGGCGGATATTTTCCGGCATGGTCCTTCCTGCGCAGGTCATGAAATCGGAGATACTCTGGAGGCTGGTAAGCTTCATATCGTCGCCGTCTTCCTCTTCGTCCTCTCCCTGTTCCTCTTCTGCGGGAGCACTGCTGGCAAACAGGCGCTCCATCATGAACTGTAAAAATCCATCTTCTGCCGACAGCTTGGTACCGCCGCCGAATGCAGTCTCACGGATCTTGTATACCGCATAGCCGTCCTCCCGGTTTTCTCCGGAGAGACGGACGTTGATGTGATTCTCTCCCAGCCATCTGACGAGGCTTACGAATCTGGCATCGATCTGTAAAATATCGGCATAGGCACTGCTGCCTTCTTCCTTAAATTCAAAATTGGTGCGCTTGCTCTGATTGCCAAAGACACCGATGGCATGGTGCTTCCACTGTTCACTGCTGTTATCCAGTATCAAAATGGGCTTCTCGGGGCTTGCCGCAGCCTCATTGGAACGGAACGTGGTATAGGTGCATACGGGATCCTGTTTCTTCTCATTTTCCGGGGTACTGCTGAAATCAAATACCGGCATGGTTAACCTCCTTTTTTCTCGCCTGAATCTTCTTCTCATCGATCAGGAATGCATTATATCTGTTCATTCCAGTGTTCCATCCTCTCTGTAAATTGTGTGTAAAAATCTATCGTCCCCTCATACGGCAATAAATAAAACAGACGCAGCAGCAGAAGATTTTCCTCCCGCTGTTTTCCTTCGTCCTCTCCTGTAAGTCTTTCTTCCATGGCATGTAACAGGTCATGCCATTGTAAGGTAAATTGTTGGTTCCTGGTCAGTTCCGGCGTATCGATCCATTTGCTGACCTTCACTTTGCTGCGGTTCTCCTTCGCACATTCTCCGGTCTGGAGAAAATAGGAGAATCCCCCATTCTCATAATATCTTCCCAGAGGAAACAGTCGGCAGATTCCCGGGCGGTACGGGTGAATGCTGCATCGCCCGTCTGCATCCAGATAAGCGCAGGCTTCCTCAGTGCCCTGCATTTTCAGGTTCGGTAATATCACGCCGTCCACGACGTTCAGCTCCACTGCCATCGCCAGCAGCTCCTGCATGCTTTTTCCAAGCCCCGTTGTCAGTCGGTAAACATCATAAGGGTCTAAGATAATGGAGTTTCCCATGCCATGGCAGCACTGGGAACACCCCTCACAGCCGCCACAGTCTGCTTTTACCATGTCATTTGCTTTGTATAAATGTCCGTCGGAGATCTCCGCAAGACTGACATTACGCTTCATATCTTCACCATCAGCCTCTCTGTGCCTTGCGATCCATGATCTCCTTCAGGCTCTCTGTGTAAGGTGCTCTCGCTACACCGTACTCCGTTACGATTCCGGCGATTAGTTCATGATCCGTCACATCAAAAGCTGGATTGTATACTTTCACACCTTCCGGAGCCATACGCTCCTTATACCACATTTCGGTGACTTCCTCTGCCTTACGCTGCTCGATGCAGATATCCGCGCCGGTGGCGGTCGCCATGTCGATGGTGGATGTCGGTGCACAGATATATACCGGAACACCGTACTGTTTTGCCACCGCTGCTACCACGCTGGTGCCGATCTTGTTCGCGGTATCGCCGTTGGCAGCTACTCTGTCACAGCCTACAAATACTGCCTGCACCAAGCCCTTGGACATTACGGAGGCGGACATATTGTCACAGATCAGTGTAACATCCACGCCAGCGGAATGCAGCTCAAAGGCAGTCAGTCTGGCTCCCTGTAAAAGGGGTCTGGTCTCATCCGCAAATACATGGAAGTTATAGCCCTTCTCATGTCCCAGATAAATAGGAGCTGTGGCGGTTCCGTATTTTACAGTTGCAAGTTGTCCTGCATTACAGTGGGTCAGTATGCCATCGCCCGGCTTTACCAGTTCCAGACCAAATTCTCCGATTTTTCGGCATACATCCACATCTTCTGCCCGGATCTGCAATGCTTCGTCATGCAGGATTTCCTTCACTTCTGTCACAGTTTTATGCTCTTCCCTGCCTGCTTTGACAGCCACTGCGTCCATACGCTTCAATGCCCAGGACAGATTGACTGCAGTAGGTCTTGAAGAATCCAGGTATTCCTTATATTCTGTAAATTTCTGATAAAACTCCTCAAAATCTTCGGTCTCGATACGGTTTGCCAGCAGGTAAATGCCCAGTGCCGCCGCTACGCCGATGGCGGGTGCACCTCTGACCTTCAGCAGATAGATGGCATCCCACATCTCCTGTGCAGTATGTAAGGCGATCAGTTCAATCTTGCCCGGAAGCAATGTCTGATCTATGATGATCACCGCATCCTGTGCTTCATCCAGTGCCACGGTATCGTAATCGAGAATATTTTTTTGTTTTTCCATATGTACTCCTTTTTCTTCCGCATCGTTTACTATTTTATATCTGATGCATTTCATATATCTGACGCATTAGTTTTCGTGTCTGATAATGTCTGCAAACTCCGCCTTTGCAGCTTTCGCCAGGTCATCCGGTCTCAGCTGGATCTGGGATCCGATCTTACCGCCGCTGACGTAGATCAGTTCCTGCGTTTTGGCGCTCTCATCAATCCTTGTCACGAACTGTTTTTTCATGCCGATGGCAGTACAGCCGCCTCGGATGTAACCGGTAATGGCATTGATGTCTTTTACGTGGATCATTTCCACACTCTTTTCTCCGACGGATTTCGCTGCCTTTTTCAGATCCAGCTCCGCTGCAATGGGAATGACGAATACAAAATAATTCTTGCTGCTGCCTACGGTGACCAGGGTCTTGTAGACCTGTTCGTAGGGGAGGGACAGCTTGTCCGCTATCTGAAGCCCATCCACGAATTCCTCGCATTCATAGGTGTGATGGGTATAAGGAATCTTCAGGGATTCCAGGATTCGCATTGCATTTGTTTTTACTTCTTTTTGCTTTGCCATAAAATGTCATCTCACTTCTATTCTGTATGATACCTTACGGATTGCTCCGTGCTACGCACTCTCACAATCCTCCTGCCATTCGCATATCGCAAAGCTGACATTCGCATATCGCAAAGCTGACGCTTCGCTTTTATGCTCATGTCAGAGCGGGTTCCAAGTTCAAAAGTCTTATCGTGCAAGCACGAACAACTTTTTGACCTTGTTATCCTTGGTATCATTTTATTTTACTATGTAAGTGTCGGAAGTGCAATATAAAACCCTCCCTGATATTAACAGGGAGGGTTCAAAATATCTGTCACAAAACAGGTTCTTAGTTTGCTGCTTTCTCAGCCTTTGCAGCCTTCAGCTGCTCGGTCAGAGCGGGAACTACCTTGTTCAGGTCGCCTACGATGCCGTAGTCAGCTACATCGAAGATAGGAGCGGTCTCATCCTTGTTGATGGCAATGATGAGATCAGACTCTTCCATACCGGCTACGTGCTGAATAGCACCGGAGATACCGATTGCGAAGTAGATCTGGGGACGAACGGTCTTACCGGTCTGTCCAACCTGCAGATCCTTAGGCTTCCAGCCGTTATCTACAACAGCACGGGAGCAGGATACGGTACCGCCCAGAACCTCTGCCAGATCCTCCAGGATCTTGAAGTTCTCTGCGCTGCCTACACCACGTCCGCCGGATACCAGGATCTTAGCATCCATAATATCAACGGTATCGGATACAGCCTTAACGACTTCCTTGATGGTTACGTATTTGTTGTTCGGAGTAAATCCGGGATTGTACTCTTCGATCACAGCCTTAGCACCTGCGATGGGAGCGATCTTCTGCATAACGCCGGGACGAACAGTTGCCATCTGAGGTCTGTTGTCAGGGCAGGCGATGGTAGCAATGGTGTTACCACCGAATGCAGGACGGGTCATCAGCAGCTGATTGTGCTTCTGCTCCTGTCCGGGAATTGCATTGAGAGGGAAATCTCCGATCTCAAGTACGGTACAGTCAGCAGTCAGACCGGTCTTAACTCTTGCAGAAACAGTAGGTCCAAGATCACGTCCGATAGCGGTTGCACCTACCAGAACGATCTCAGGCTTATATTTCTCGATAACAGATGCCAGTGCATGTGCGTAAGGCTCGGTTCTGTAGGTCTCCAGTTCGGGATCATCTACGAGGATCACCTTATCTGCACCATACTCTGCCAGCTTATCTGCCAGATTCTTTACATTATAACCGATCAGAACCGCGGTTACCTCGGTCTCCAGCTTTGCAGCCAGCTCTTTACCTTTGCCGAGCAGCTCCAATGCGATACCGCTGATCTCATTGTCTACCTGCTGGGCGAACACATATACACCCTTGTATTCTTCAATATTATTGGTTACCATGGTTTGCCTCCTATATTAGATGATGTGCTTTTCTTTGAATTTAGCCACAATGTAAGCTGCTCCGTCTTCGGGTGAATCGGGAACGATCTTCTCACCTGCGCCCTTACGAACCTTATCGGATGCCTTTGCGATCTTGGTAGGAGATCCCTTCAGACCAAGGTTGCTGTCGTCAACATCTTTCAGATCAGCTCTGCCCCAGGTAGTGATCTCTGCCTTGCAGGCATCGAAGATTCCGCCGGGAGTCATGTAACGAGGCTTATTCAGTTCGGACAATGCAGTGATCAGGCAGGGCATCTTAGCCTCTACTACATGATATCTGTCATCATACTGTCTCTGAACGATTACCTTGTCTCCCTCAACCTTGATATCCTGTGCATAAGAGATTACGGGAAGTCCCAGATGCTCAGCGATCTGAGGACCAACCTGTGCGGTATCGCCGTCGATTGCCTGACGTCCTGTGATGATCAGGTCATAGTCAAGGTTTCTCAGTGCACCTGCGATGGTAGTGGAAGTAGCCCAGGTATCAGCACCACCCAGTACTCTGTCGGTAACCAGAATTGCTTTGTCAGCGCCCATAGCCAGTGCTTCACGAAGAGCATCTGCTGCCTTGGGAAGACCCATGGTCAGTACGGTAACTTCTGCGCCGAACTCATCCTTCAGCTTCAGTGCAGCTTCCAGACCAGCCTTATCATCGGGATTCATGATAGCAAGCATTGCGCCTCTGTCAAGAGTTCCGTCAGGATTGAATTTAACACCGCCCTTGGTATCGGGCACCTGCTTAATACAAACAACAATCTTCATTGTATTTTCTCCTTACTTTTCTAATAAATTTTCCGACAAATGCCTGCTTGCTTATTTCAGCAGATCTGCGGAGATAACCATTCTCTGAACTTCGGAAGTACCCTCGTAGATCTCGGTGATCTTTGCATCACGCATCATACGCTCAACTTCGTACTCTCTGATGTAACCGTAACCACCGTGGAGCTGAACAGCCTTGGTAGTAACTTCCATAGCAACCTCAGCAGCATACAGCTTAGCCATAGCAGCTTCTACAGAGTAAGAGATCTTAGGATTGGTCTTATACTCGTCCTTCTTGCGTGCAGCCTTGTATACCAGCATCTTGGCAGCCTCAACTTTGGTAGCCATATCAGCTAACTGGAACTGTGTATTCTGGAATCCGGAAATGGACTTTCCGAACTGCTTTCTTTCCTTGGTGTAAGCAACGGTTCTCTCCAGAGCGCCCTCTGCAATACCCAGAGCCTGAGAAGCGATACCGATACGTCCGCCATCCAGAGTGTGCATTGCGATCTTGAAGCCCGCACCCTGCTTACCAAGCATGTTCTCCTTGGGGATACGGCAGTCGGTGAAGATCAGCTCGTAAGTGGAAGAACCCTTGATACCCATCTTCTTTTCCTTGGTACCGAAGGTAAATCCGGGAGTACCCTTCTCAACGATAAAGGAAGAAATCTCCTTCATCTTTCTGCCTCTCTTCTCTACGATACCGGTAACTGCGATAACGATGTATACGTCAGCTTCCTTACCGTTGGTGATGAAGCACTTGGATCCGTTGATGACCCACTCGTCACCGTCTAATACAGCCTTGGTCTGCTGTCCCTGAGCGTCGGTACCTGCACCGGGCTCGGTCAGACCGAAAGCGCCAATCTTACGACCGCTTGCCAGATCGGGAACATATTTCTTCTTCTGATCCTCAGTACCGAAGGTCATGATAGGATCGATGCACAGAGAGGTATGTGCGGATACGATAACGCCGGTGGTTGCACAAACTTTGGAAAGCTCCTCAACACACATAGCATAGGTCAGGGTATCACAACCCTGTCCGCCATACTCCTTGGGAACGGGAATTCCCATGAAGCCGTATTTAGCCATCTTCTCAACGGTCTCTCTGGGGAAGGTTTCGGTCTCGTCAACTTCCTGCGCAAGAGGTTTTACTTCGTTCTCGGCGAACTCTTTGAACAGCTGTCTCGCCATCTCATGCTCTTTGGATAATGTAAAATCCATGATGTTAATCCTCCATTGTTATTTATACTTGGTTGTAATTATTATAAATACCACTATCAAACTGTTCAGAGCTGCATTCGCAAAATCGCCTCTGCGAGGCTTTCCTTTTGCTCATGTATGGCTTCTCGCCATATAAATGTTCCGAAATATGTGACATCATGCAAGCATTCTTCACATATTGCGGACATTTGCATGGCTCTGAACAGATTACACTTACTGTGCATCCACAGGAGTCTTGGTGCGGTCTGCATTGTATACATAGAAGCCCTTGCCGGTCTTCACACCAAGATTGCCGCCACGTACCATCTTACGGATCAGAGGACATGCGCGATACTTGCTGTCGCCGGTCTCATTGTACAGAACATCCATGATTGCAAGGCAGATATCCAGTCCTACGAAATCGCCCAGCTCCAGGGGACCCATGGGATGATTAGCACCCAGCTTCATAGCTGCGTCGATGCCTGCGATATCGGATACACCTTCCATCTTGATGAAAGCTGCTTCGTTGATCATAGGGATCAGGATACGGTTAACAACAAAGCCTGCTGCCTCGTTTACCTGAACAGGAGTCTTGCCGATCTCCTCGGAGATCTTCTTGATGGTGTCTACGGTCTCTGCGGGAGTATTCACACCTGCAATTACCTCAACCAGCTTCATGCGGTCTGCGGGATTGAAGAAGTGCATACCGATCAGAGGACGGGTCAGTCCGTTGCCGATCTCAGTAATGGAAAGGCTAGAGGTGTTAGAAGCGAATACGCACTCGGGCTTGCAGATCTTGTCCAGCTCACCGAAGGTGGTCTTCTTAACTTCCATGTTCTCAAATGCAGCTTCTACGATCAGATCGCAGTCTGCACACAGATCTTCCTTCAGACCCGGAGTGATCTTAGCTACGATAGCATCAACGGTCTCCTGAGTCATCTTTCCTTTTTCTACCAGTCTTGCATAGCCCTTCTGGATCTTGGCTTTGCCGCCTTCTGCCCACTCCTGCTTGATATCGCAAAGAGCTACTTCATATCCGTCTACCTGGGCAAATGCCTTTGCAATGCCCTGTCCCATGGTACCTGCACCGATAATACCTACTTTCATGGTAAATCCTCCTGATTATTATACTTTTTATGAAAAATTATTGTAACTATTCAGAACCCCATTCGCAAAATCGCCTCTGCGAGGCTTACTTTTTGCTCATGTGGTTACTTCGCCAAAGAAATTTTCAAAATTATGCTCATTCATGCAAGCATGATTCGCAAATTTATGAAAACTTCCTCGGCTCTGAATAGTTACAAATTATTAGCAGTTCTTGAAAGGCTCTTTTACCTTCTCCTTGTTCTTGTCAAGGAAGAAAGCCATGCCATACTTCTGATCTTCTGTCTCGAAGCAGTCACCGAACAGCTTCTCTTCGATGGCTACTGCCTGATCCATATCTGCATCCAGACCTTCGTTGATAGCCTTCTTGCAGTTGCGTACTGCGATGGGAGCGTTCTTAGCGATGGTGGCTGCCATCTTCTGTGCTGCTGCCAGCATTACTTCCTGTGCACTCTTTACGACGTTGCCGTCTGCATCTACTTCAGCGCTGTATACTTCATTTACCAGACCGATTCTGTAAGCGTCTGCTGCCTTGATATTGCGTGCAGTGTAGATCATCTGCTTAGCCATGCCTGCAC
>CAVFMG010000100.1:0-10644 GCA_963623435.1 Odoribacter splanchnicus | reverse complement strand
GGTACCACCCTCACCGACAAATGCAATTTTACCCCACTCTCTGGTAGCACGGATTGCCAGCTGTCTTCCGGGATCGCTGGCGCTGGCATCGAAGGCTCTCTCCACGCCGTTGCCGTTCGTCACCTTCATGATCTGGTCATATGCCTCATCCGGTGCAAATACATAGTCTGCAAGTCCCATCTTTTTTGCCAGCTCGATACGGTACGGATTGGTCTCCACACCGATGAGCATATTGGCACCCAGTGCCTTGACCAACATCAACGTTGCCAGTCCCACGGGTCCGAGACCGGTGACCAGAACAGCATCATTGCCGCTGACACCGACTTTTTCAATAGCTTCATATACAGTACCGAAGCCACAGGCTACCTGTGCACCGTCCTTGTAGGTCAGTTCGTCGGGCAGGGCGATCAGATCCTTCTCCTCTGCCAGAATGTACTGCGCCATACCGCCGTTTCTCTGCCATCCATATGCCTGGCGGAATTTACTCTTGCAGGAGATATAGTAGCCTCTTCTGCAGTCATTGCAGACGCCGCATCCGGAGATATGATATACGATGACACGATCGCCTTTTTTGAATCTTCTCAATCCTTCGCCCTCTTCCACGATCAGGCCGCAGGGCTCGTGGCCTGCCACTGTGCCGGGGATATAGCCTTCCGGTCCCTTGCCTACGTGCTCTCTGTAGATACAGCGGATATCACTTCCACAGATCGTCGTAGCCATCGCTTTGATCACGACCTGTCCATGTCCGGGCTTCGGTATATCAAACTCTTTCAGTTCTACCGTGCTGTTGCCCGGAAGGATTGCTCCCATCATTTTTCTCTGTTTCATTTCCTGTCTGTCCATTTCTGTTACCTCCTTAAATGTGTTATATGTTTACTATTTCCATTGCATTTTTACTCTGTCAGGTTACCTGCTGATAATTTTATTCTAATCTCGTAAAGATACGATTAACAGACATATTCGCGACATTATCAGCGTATTTTTGTCGTGTTTTTGCACTATTCGGTTTGACTTTTTACCATTTCGTTGCTACACTGTAGACAGTGTAGTTCGGAATAATCCGCAGCATCTAAGTCGTGGGCTTCTGGCTCCGACATCATTATGATAAATCTGAAAAGCAGGAGGCTCAAAATGAACCAGACAGCAGACAATACCATCTATGGTCTCGATGTGAAAACAACGATCGATCACACGACTTTCCTCATTCTGAACATTGCTTTTGAACACTTTTTAAAGCCACTGCCACGTCACTGCCACGGCAGCAACAGCTATGAACTGCATTACATACCCGAAGGGCGGGGGCAGGCAGTCATAGACGGTGTTTCCTATGATCTTACACCGGGCACACTGTATATGACAGGTCCCCATGTGGAGCATGAACAGATTCCATATCCCTTAGATCCCATGACGGAGTATTCCATCTATTTTCAATTGCAGGAGGAGGATGCTCCTCTGATTTCTTCCGACAGCACCGCCGGCAAATTTGTTAGAAAAAATTTCTGGATGGGTCAGGATACCCAGAATCTTGGTGTACTGATGGAGCAGCTCTTCTATGAATTAAAATACAAATATACCGGTTATATGATCCAGGTAGAAGCTTTACTGCAGCAGTGCCTTGTAAAAGTTGTCCGTAATTATGAAGGAAACCGTTATTCAAAGCAGCACTTTGCCCCCTCCAACCTCATTGACGGTAAGACTCTGATCATCGAACGGGCCTTTCTCTATCATTATGAGACTATTACTCTCGAAAACCTGGCGAAGACCCTGGGCTTAAGTGTACGCCAGACAGAACGCTTTCTCAAAAAATATTATGGCAAGACCTTTCTGCAGAAAAAACAGGAAGCCCGGATGTCCGCAGCTAAAATCTATCTGACCGACAAACGCCTTAGTATCGCCCAGATTGCAGAAAAGCTGAATTACTCCACATCCCAGCATTTTACGCAGGCGTTCCGTCAGTATTACGGTGTCACTGCCAATGATTATCGCAGACAGCTCACAAAGTCAGTCGATTAGAACCGGATTCTGTACAATTCTCCCTGTTTCAGATGGCAGGCTGCTTCGCATTTTAAAATCGGACAGGAGATTTTGACCTCCTGATCTTCATAGGATTCCAGTTCTGCTTCCAATGTCTTTTTGTCCAGATCCCAGATAAGTCTCCGGATACAGATTCTTGTTCTGGCCATCAGCCCATTTACACAGCCCTTCTTCCACTCCTTAGGAAGTGCCGGCAGGAATTCAATCTCTCCCCGTTCGGAATACACCAGTGCTTCCTGAATGATTCCCTGTAATCCCAGAATCGTATCTGTACAATAGACGCCTCTGCTGCGGTCCGTATTATGATCCGTCAGCAGGCTGCTGTAAAAAATGTCACTATGCAGTAACAGATGAAGGATCTCAGAAAGGCTCTCACCATCCTTCAGTCTGGCTGCCACCAGCCCCTTGTGGATCCACCCGTGGGAGGCGGTATCATCCTTGCCGGCATTCCCTATGTTCCGGTTCCTGATGGCCTGTCTGCAGCTTTCTGCCAGTCTTTCATCATGCTGGGTCTCCACTCCGGGCCACGCACAGTAGAGATGGCTGATGTGACGATGCTCATGATTGTCCCGCATCGCAGGCAGCGACCATTCTTTTAAGCCTCCTGTCTCATCCGTCTGATATTCCGGCAGCCACCCTGCCAGCTCCATGCAGGCTCTCAGCCGCCCTCCCGACACCTCGTCGCAGATTCTCTCCTCCAGCTCCCTTAACATACGCAATACATCCGAAGCAGCCGCTATATCCATGGCTGCATTCGCAGTGATCGTACTGGTATAACCGATGGGATGATTCTCCGGAGAATAGGACGGAATGATCAGATAATGTTCTCCGTCTTCCAGAGCTTTTTTCCCTTCTTTGTAATGAGGCTGTCCCTCATTGTCTGTATAGTATTCCGGTGTACATAACTGCTCCCAGAAATGAAACGTCTTCCACAGCAGGGGGCGCAGGATCTCCTGTTCCAGATCCAGGCTATGTTTTCCGCAGGCTGTGGCCAGATCCTCAGGAAGTGGTATCTTAAGATTGCCGAAGCACTGCCAGTACTCAAAGATCGGCACCATCAGCCAGGAAGCCCCTGCATTCCAGTACTGAAAAGGATAATCGATATCATACTCCACCATGACTGCCCGGTTACCGTCGGTATTTACAGGTGCCAGAAGCGCGTCCCGCATTCCATAAACAGCCTGTGCATTTTCCTGCCAGTCATTGATCTGTCGGAGAATAAAATAGATATATCCCCATGCCGCCGGCTCCATATGCCCGGTATTCATGCCGGACACCTGGATATTTACATTGGCGTCCATCGTATAGGCACCGCTCCAGCCGGGATTCCATTCCCCGGTCCACATTCCGCACAGTCTCGGTGCAGAATATCCGGCACAGGCTGCCTGTACATATCTTCCGGTGCGATAGATCCGTTCTACCAGCTGTGTCAGCATCTGTGGTGAATTTTTCTGTCTTTTTAAAAGCTCTGTATTGGTCTCCAACGCCGAAGCTTCCTCACCGGAATCCATTGTACCGTCCCCCAGCCGGAAGCTTACGGAAGCATAAGTCTTACGCTGCCGTTCGCTCTGCGCCACCAGTGCTCTTTCATAATCAAAGCCGCCTTCCCGTGTCCGGTATTTTACTACAGTACGCTCCAGATCCGAGAGCACCGCGTCGATACCCTCTCTGGCCTTCCCCCCGGGGAAATCTTTCATCTCTCCCATCTCCACCGCGGCTGCCGTCTTTGCCAGAATCCAGACTGCCTTTGCTCCTCTGATATGAATTTTCTCCCCGCTGTCTGACGTTTCCTGACTCCTGCTTCCTCCCACATGCAGAAGGCGTACCATGGTCACATATCCTTTCTCCCTTAATTCACTGCCTGGAAATGTCGGATAATGTGCTGCCTGCCCGAGCCAGGAGGCTGCCTTATCATAGATCAGCTCATACTTCATATTGACCTCCGGTCCGGTTCCATGCTTTTTTACTCCGAATTTTGGCAGTGTTTCCGGCGGATCGATCGAAATAGTCAGCTCCGGAAGCTCTTTTTGCCCCTCTGCCAGATACTGTGTGACAACACAGTCCTCTGCGGATACAAAGGTACACCGGCGATAATTTCCGGTCTCGTCACTATAATCCACGAGGACTTCTCCGGTCTCGCCCTCCATCCGGCGGCTGTAGGCTTTCACCATATGCTTTGGTGTCGTGATTGTTAACTGCATTCCCGGATGGTATGCATACAGATAAGTCCTCTTTCTGCCATGCACATTCCAGATATCATCCATATGAAGTACCGCCTGTCTGGCTTCCTGCAATTCGCCTCCAACCTCCGGTGGAATCGTCCTGGGGTCCTCTGTCGGCATCAGCAGTTCTATATTCTGATAGGTCAACACCTCTTCATACGGATCACAGGAGCAGATCACTCCGCTGTGACCATTGCCTGCCACCAGTCCCTCCTGCCAGCCGGCAGCTGTTTTTCGATTCATTTCGTCCATTTCATCCTCCCAAAAAGGTTTATATTCTGACTACACACTCCCGCAATTCTATCCAATGTCCTTCACCCACTTCTGAGCAGGCTCATGTGAGCTTAGCCTTTTGACCCTGGCTTCAAAATATGATATAATCATTCTGTTGCCTGAACAATGCGTTACACATGAGGAAACCAACTATGTATCAAGTAATCATTGTAGATGATGAACCCCGCATCCTGGAGGGGATTATTCATCTATTTCCATGGAACAATTTCGGTTTTGAAGTCGTCGCTTCCTTTACCAATGGTAAAGAGGCTCTCGAATATATCAATGTCCACCCGCAGGTGGATGTTGTCATGACAGACATCCAGATGCCGGTCATGACCGGTATTGAGCTCTCCCAAAAGCTGATCAACGAAGATATTATCGTTGTCTTCTTCAGCGCCTATCAGGATTTTGAATACGCCCGGGCGGCGATTATTAATCATGTCACGGACTACCTGATCAAGCCCATGAAATATGATGCCATGTCTGCCTGCTTCGAGCGGGTCCGGAATACACTGGATGAGCGCCGGAAGGGGCAGTCACTGCCTTACGAAACAGGTACGAACCAGACAGATTATGTGACGATTGTGAAAAATTATATCCGTTCCAATTATAAGACCGCCACTTTGGAGGATGCCGCTTCTCTGGTACACTACTCACCGGCCTATCTTTCCTCCGCTTTCAAGGCAGATACCGGTGTCAGCTTCTCCCGTTATCTGTTACAGGTACGGATGGAACAGGCCATGCGGATGCTGTCGGACCGTTCTGTCAAATTCTATGAAGTTGCAGATGCCGTCGGCTATCTGAATCCGAAAAATCTCACCCGTAATTTCAAAGAATATTATGGGATCACACCGCAGGAATACCGGGCCGGGAAGCAGCCTGAGGTAAATCCTGAGAATCGAGGGCAGTTATCATGATGCAGCGATTTTTTCTGAAGCGTTTAAAGGTATGGAGCTCTCTCCTGCTGATTCCCACCGGTCTTTTATTTCTATGTCTCATGATACTCACCGCTGCCTTCCAGCTGCAAAATATCAAAGAGACGACCAGAGCCACTACCGATGATTTCAGTCTGAATCTGGAAAGCACTATGGATGTATGCACCTCCCAGCAGGAAATGATCACACTGAATTCCCAGCTGCTCTTATCCATGCGCAAGATTCTGTATAATCAGAAGACCACTTACGCAGACTATGTATTTTTAAACAGCATCCGGACCTTCTTAAGCAGTATCTCTGCCTCTCATCCCCTGGCAGACAGCATTTACCTCTATCTGGACGACAACAATGTCTTTTTCGCTTCCGACAAAACGATCCGTTTCCTGCGCAGTGATACCGATGCCGGCTGGTATGATATCTATTGCTCTCTGCCTAAGGATCAGGACACTTATATTGTTCCCCGCATAATGTATGCATCCGGTTCCTCCACAGGGAAAAATGTGCTGACGCTGTATAAGCGCTTCTCTTATCTGGATGGCGTCATGGTATCCAATCTGTCTTTGGACGAGCTGGAGAAAATGATGTCTGTAAAATCCACAGACTGGAAGCATGGAATGTTTCTTCTGGACAATGAGCAGAAGCTTCTGGCTTCGCAGGGCTTCTCCGCAGCTCCTGATTTTTCGGAAATGGATCTTTCCGCCATGACTGACGGATTTCACTGGACGCATGCGGATTATCATGTCTATCTTACTTATGTGCTGTATCAGTCGAACTATCGGTATTATGTAGTTCAGCTGGTTCCTCTTTCCGCTATTGTTCTCTATTGCATGCGGAAGCTGCTGCTGCCGTTATTTATTCTGCTGTTCACACTCTTCATCATCTTTCTGTTCTCCTATCAGGTCACCAGAGATAATTTCCGGCAGATTCAATCGGTAATTGACCTGTTTGGTAATGCAGAAAAGGGGATCTACCCTGCAGAAGGAGCTTCCATGGATGACCAGCCGGATAACGAATACAGCCTGATCATGAACAACGTCATCCGAATGTTCTTAAATACTACTTTTCTGAACAGTCAGCTGGCAGAGCAGAAATATAAAAAGCAGGCTGCCGAGCTCAGTGCACTGCAGCTACAGATCAACCCCCATTTTATGGTCAATACCCTGCAGACTCTGGATTTTGAAATCTACAAGCTGGCAGGCGGTCCCTCGACCGCTCATACGATCATAGGGAATCTGTCGGATATTCTGTCCTACTCTCTTGCCAATCCACAGATCCCGGTGTCGATTGGGGAAGAGATCACTTATATCCATAAATATGTGGAAATACAGAAGTTCCGGTTCCCGGACAGCTTTTATTACTTCGAGGAAATCGACAATTCTGTACTGCCGCATGAATTTAAGCGCCTCCTGCTCCAACCGCTCTTAGAGAACAGCATCAGTCATGGTCTGCGTCCTGCCAATCGTCAGGGCATGGTAAAAATCAAGATTTTCACGAGGGATGGCAGAATACGTGTGTCCGTCACCGACAACGGTGTAGGAATTCCAAAAGAAAAACTAAAAAAGCTGAGAGCAGATCTATTGTCAGACGCTTCCGCACGTATCGGTCTGGATAACGTGAACAAGCGCCTGACACTGACCTACGGTTCCGAAAGTGCTCTTCACATTCACAGTAAAGAGGGGCTCGGTACCTGTGTATTTTTCAGCATTCCGGACTAACCTTAAGGCTCACCCCTTCAGTCCGCTGGTGGCAATGCCTTCCACGAAATACTTCTGTGCTGCAAAGAACAGAATGATCAGCGGAAGAATGGACAGGAAGGACATTGCCATTACTTTATTCCACTGAACCACAGACTCTGAATCCAATGACAGGCGAAGTGCCAGAGAAAGTGTGTATTTCCTCACGGAATTGATATAGATCAGCACGTTTGTATAATCATTATAGGTCCACATGAACTGAAACAGGCCTGCGGAGAACAGTGCCGGCTTCATCAGCGGCACGAGAATCTTAACGAATACCTTCAGGTCGCTGCAGCCATCAAGGTAGGCGGATTCATCCAGCTCTCTGGGCAGTCCGCGGATAAACTGGATCAGCATAAATACAAAGAATGAGTTCACGGATAACAGCCCCTGTAAGTAAAACGGCCAGTATGTATCCACCAGTCCCATTTTATTGAACATGGCATAACGCGGAATCATAACCACCGCTCCCGGAAGCATTAACGTAGCAATCAGAATACCGAACAGGAGCTTTTTGAATGGAAACTGATATCTGGCGAATCCGTAAGCAACAATACCGCTGGATAATACCGTCAGTACAGTGGTAACGATCGTCATTACAAAGCTGTTTTTGAAAAAGGTGGTATAGGTTATCTTGCTGTTCACATGCCACCCGTCAATATAGCTCTGGAGACTGAAGGATGACGGCAGCAGCTTGACCGATCCGAATATCTCTGCATTGCTCTTAAAGGTTGCAAAGAACATCCAGATGATCGGGTACAGCATCGCCAGTCCGATCAGAAGGACCACCGTGTAGGTCACCCAGGATACGCTGTTTCTTTTTTTTAGCTTTTTTCTCATCTCAGGTCCCTCCTAAAAATCATTTCCATCTTCATAATATACCATCATGGAAGAGAATCGGAATAAAATCACAGTGACGATCATGATCATAATGAAAATCACCCAGGAAATTGCACACGCATATCCCATTTTGTAGTATGAGAATGCCTCTGTATACAGCTTCATCCCCAATACATAGGTCGACTTAAGCGGACCTCCGTTGGTGATGACCAGGGAGCTTGTAAAGCTCTGTAATGCAGTAATCGTCTGCATAATGATATTGAAGAAGATAATAGAAGAAATCTGCGGCAGTGTAATCTTAATAAATTTTCGGATGCTGCTGGCTCCATCAATATCCGCTGCTTCGTACAGATCTGCCGGTACATTTTTCAGGGCTGCCAGGAACATGACAAAAGAGGAACCAAAGGTCCACAGCTGCAGCAGAATGATCGTCGGCAATGCCGTCTTGGGATCTCCCAGCCAGTGCTGTGTCGGCAGATGAATTGCCTTAAGCAGGGAATTGACAATACCCTCCTCCTGGAACATCAGCTTCCAGAGAATAGCAATACCGATGCTTCCGCCGATCAGAGACGGAATATAATAAATAGTACGAATGAAGTTGATTCCCTTCATGTTTTTATTCATAACCAGTGCCACGATCAATGCCACTGCTAATTTTCCGGGTACAGTAAATATCGTATAGATCAAAGTAACTTTTACGGAGTACCAGAATTCATTATCCGCGGTAAATAATTTCGCATAATTGGCCAGTCCAATCCACTTTGGAGAAGACATGATATTATATTCCGTAAAGGAATAATACAGGGATGCCACAAAAGGGTACAGCTGCAGTCCGATCAGTCCGATCAGCCAGGGTGCGATGAATACTAATCCGATCCATTGCTTTTTTTTCAGTTTTTTCTTTTTCGGTTTCATGTAGAGTACCTCCGCCTCGTAAATGTCTCGGATACCCGGAAATTCATCAGGATACCCAGAGGCATTTTTGTATAATGACGTCGGGGGCAAAAGCCCCCGACCTTGATACTTACGGATTGCTCCGAGATTACTTGGATGACAGATAATTGTCCAAAAGGCTGATGGTTGACTTTGCAACCTCCTCAGGCGTACCCTGTCCGTAAGCTACCTGGGTAGCAGCATCCTGCAGCATAGCAGTTACCTCTTCCTCCGTAGTCAGACCCAGATCATTGGTGCCTGTATAGGACTGGATAATGTCAACACTGTCCTTTGCAATGCCCTCCAGAATACCAAGCTCTGTACATACCTTCTGTCCTACGCTAGTAGGCGGTACGGAACGTACTGTCTTAAGGATTGCGGCTGCATCTTCATTGTTATAGAAGTAATTCAAGAACATCATAGCTTCCTTCTGGTGCTCGCTTGCGCCGCTGACACACATATACTGAGGTGCATTGCAATACCATCCTTCGTCCTTGGCATTTGTCATGACAGGAAGTCTGCCTGCTGCAAAGGTGCCATCGGGACAAGCTGCCTGTAAGGTCTCTACAGTAGAGGAGAAGCCAAAGGCTGCCACGTATTTCTGGTTGATCCAGTTGGGATCGGTTCCCAGATCTGTGCCATATGCGATTACAGTGGACATAGGTGCTGCAACGCCTTCATCATACAGAGTCTTGATGTAAGTAAGTACCTGTACCAGATCTGCTTCCTCGAAGCCTCTCTTCTTGGTCTCATTTACCAGAACGGTATTGCCGGTCAGCTGCTGTAAGTAAGGCCGCATGATCATGGTATTCAGCTCAGAGCTGCCCATCGTCAACAGATACATATCCTTATCATAGTTCTTAACCTTCTTGCCCATCTCCACGATATCATCCCAGGTATAGTCAGAGCTAAAGTCAATACCAATCTTATCTGCCAGATCCTTATTGTAGATCAGGGCATGTCCGGAGATACCTGTCGGTATGCCGTACTGATGTCCGTCGAACTGTCCGTTGTTCTTCAGGATAGATTCTTCAAAGGTAGACAGATCAAAGACATCTGAGAAATCATTGAAGTCTGCAAAGTAAGATGCATTGGATTCTACATAGCCGGGCATCCAGCCGGTTCCCATCTGGAAGATGTCAGCCACTGTACCGGATGACAGCTGAGCGGTCAGCTTCTCCTGATATCCGTCGCTGCTTCCATACTCTGCTTCAATCGTGATCCAGGGATATTCCTGTTCGAACTTGTCGATCACATCCAGTGTAGCCTGTGCTCTCTCATCACCGCCCCACCACATGAAGCGCAGGGTTACAGGATCATGATTCTCTGCTGTTTCTGTACCTGCAGTCTCCTGTGTAGCTACCGTCTGGGAAGACTGTCCGCTGTCTGTGCTCTCCACAGAAGTGCTGCTGCCGCATCCCATCAGAGACGCTGCCAATGCTGTTGTTGTCAGTAATGCTGTCAATTGTAACTTTTTCATTTGGTGCCCTCCTTCAATCACATGTATGTGTTTGCTTGATGATTTGTAACTATTCAGAGCCATGCAAAACTGCAATCTGCGAATGCTTGCATTCTGGCAGATAAGCAGTTTTATATGGCGAAGTAACCACATGAGCAAAAATTAAGCCTCGCAGAGGCGATTTTGCGAATGGGGTTCTGAATAGTTAC
>CAVFMG010000099.1:0-10683 GCA_963623435.1 Odoribacter splanchnicus | reverse complement strand
TTCCAGAACAGTACAACGACTGCTAAAATAGCTCCCAGCTGGATGACTACATCGAACATATCGAAAAAACCTTCGCTGGTCTGTTTGAAAGGAATCAGACGCTCCACCAGGATCAGATGTCCGGTGCTGCTGATGGGTAGCCACTCGGTAATACCTTCTACGATACCGTAAATAATTGCTTTGATGATTTCTAACATTTCTTTTCTCTCTATACTTTCTTATATTTTTAATACTTACTTTTCCAGATAAGCCAGCAGGTCTTCGTAGCGGGCTTCCGCCTCCCGATAGCCTTCTTCGTATAAGGCGATCAGTTTGTCTTTGTCTTTCTCGATACGTCCCACATCACTCTTTTTCTGAGGGCGGATCACGAACGCCTGCCCGCATTTCTCCTGTCTGTCGATGTAGTCCAGACACTCGTTGTAACGGATATGCCGGTCCGCCATGAGTTCATATACTTTAGGATATTTCAGATATCTGAGTTTTATGAGTGCCAGCTGGGATGCGGATGCGGGTTTTCTCACGAAGCCCACCTCTTTGGTCATGACCACGATGTTCTTGCGGTTGCCGTCCAGGATGGATTTCTCCAGAGGAATGGCATCGCTGATGCCGCCGTCCAGATATACTTTTCCGTCGATCTTCACATTCCGTGCCACTAACGGCAAGGATGCGGATGCCCGGATCTTGTCGATATCCTTACGGATATCCCGGACTCTTAAGTATTCCGGCTGCCCCGTCTCGATGTTGGTCACGACGCTGTATGCCTTGCCGGGATATTTTGCAAAAGTATCGTAATCATAGGGATACAGGTAATCCGGGATCAGCTGATAACAGAAATCCACATTGAACAGATCTCCGCTGGTCACCAGGCTCTCCACGCTGCAGTACCGTCTCGTATCCAGATAATCTATGCTGACGCTCAGCGCCCGTCCTTTCTGTCGGGACAGGTAACTACACATATGACACGCTCCGGCAGATACCCCATAGATCCGGGAGAAGTCAATTCCTTTTTCGGTAAAAAAGTCCAGTACGCCGGCGGTATAGACGCCCTTCATGCCACCGCCTTCCAATACCAGTCCTGCCTGATACATACGCATTACTCTCCTTTCTGCTTCTGCAACTATCCAGAACCCTATTTCGTCACATCAGCAAATCGAAAGACTCATTCGTGCAAGCGCGATACGCTTTTCGATCTGCTGTGTGACTCTAGATAGTTGCATATTCCTCTTTGACAAATCTACGTAAAGCTTCTAGGGATCTCTCTACTTTCTCGGTGTCCACGCAGTAAGCCATGCGGAAGTATCCCGGTGCGCCGAAGGTGTCGCCGGGTACCAGGATCAGGTCGTATTTCAATGCCTTCTGGCTGAATACCTTGGCATCCTCTTCCAGTGCCTTCGGGAAAATGTAGAAGGTTCCGCCGGGCTTCACACAGGTGAATCCCAGATTGATCAGTTCCTTATAGAGGATATTCATATTTGTCTCATAGACGGACAGATCCGCTGTCTTGTCCAACACCTCTGCCACCGCCAGCTGAATGATGGACGGAGGGCAGTTATGTCCGATACCGCGAGAGATCTGTCCGCACATATTGATCATGGTCTCCGCTTCCTCGCAGGCAGGGTTCACAGCCACATAACCGATACGCTCGCCCGGCAGGGACAGGGATTTAGAGAAGGAATAGCACATAATCGTGTTGTCATAAAAATAAGACACGCAAGGGCTATCCACTCCCTCAAACACGATCTCACGATACGGTTCATCGGAGATCAGGTAGATAATATGTCCGTACTGTTTTGATTTTTCCTTCAGAACATCCGCCAGTCTCTGCAGCGTCGGAGTGGAATATACCACGCCGGAAGGGTTATTGGGAGTATTGATCAGTACCGCCTTGACCTTCTCCGTCAGCATTTCCTCAAAGGCTTCAAAATTGATCTGAAAGGTCTCCAGATTAGGAGGAACTACTTTCAGTATCGCTCCCGTGAGATCCACATAAGGATGATACTCTGGGAAAAACGGTGCAAAGGTCAGGATCTCATCTCCCGGCTCCGTCACCAGGCGGAAAGCATGTGCCAGTGCTCCTGCCGCACCGGATGCCATGAAAATATGCTCTTTGCGATAAGGAAGACCGAACCTCTTTTCCAGGTTCTCCGCAATGGCTTCTCTCACACTGGTAATACCGAGGCTGGGGCTGTAGCCGTGCAGCTCCAGCGGCTCCTTCGTTGCCAGCATGTGGATCATGCGGTCTGTAAATTCTCTGGGAACCGGAACGGAAGGATTCCCCAGACTATAATCAAATACATTCTCGTATCCGATCTCCTGTCCTCTTGCCGTAGCGAATTCCGAAAGCTGCCGGATCACTGATTTGCCCGACAGCATGTCTTTGTATTTCTGAACTAACATACTTCGCTCTCCCATCCGCGCTGTCTGCGCTGTTTATTTGATCTCTATAAATTTATCTCTTGACTTTTCCGTGGACAGACAGATACCGTCCCTTCCACGATTTTTCGCCTTATAGAGAAGATCATCCGCTCTGGAAGTGAAATCCCACTCTCTGTTATTGCCTACCGGTATTCTTGCGAACACTCCCTGGCTGACCGACACATATTTACTGCAATTGCTCTTCTCATGGGGAATTTTTAATTTGCGCACTTCCCACAGGATATCTTCCGATACTCTCCGGATCTGTTCCGCTGTCATTCCGGTATACAGGACCATGAATTCATCCCCACCGTATCTGGCACAGAAGACTTTCCCCGGAATCTGTATCTTTCGCAGGACTCCGGCGATGGATTTCAGGCACTGGTCTCCTGCCAGGTGTCCGTAGTGGTCATTGTATTCCTTGAAGAAATCAATATCCATCAGCTCTACGCCTAAGATTTTCCCTTCCTCATAAGCGTGTTCGAAACAACCGGTAAAATATTCGTGCAGGTATGTTCGGTTGGCAAGTCCCGTCAGTTCATCATGCATTGCCAGATTCTCAAGTGCCTGATTGGTTGCCTGTATATTTTCCCAATCCATTGTGACATTCTTCAGCCTATCCTGCAGTTCCATGACATTGATCAGTGCCTGGCGGTTCTCCCGTCGGAACTTCTCATAATGTTCAAAATACTTCCGGGTATATGCAATGTATTCCTGCATATCTCCTCTATTCAGAATACTTTGAGCTTTGAAAGGATATAAATCCAGGTATATATTGTAATTTTCGATTACATCCTTCTCATCGATAATCCGGATTAGTTGTTCTAGATATCTACCGCCCGAAAGTATCGAAAAAATTCCTGCCAAAATCACCAGATTATCTAAAATCTCATCAAATGTTTCGGGATCCTTCAGGCGCTCCAAGATGTTCTCCGCCAGTTTTTCTGCTTCCTTGTCATACCCTTGCACGGATTCGCAAGGAATCCGATACATTTCTACCATGATATGAGAATAGAAACAGTCCGGAGCATTGTGTAGAATCTCTTCGATGCCCGTCAGCAATTCCAGTGCCCGCCCGCTCTCTTTTAGATATAAATAGCAACAACCGCATTCGATCATACAATTGATCTTATTATAATTGAGATAGTAACAATCCTCCGAGCGCTCATAGCAGTCAATCGCCGTACGGTAATGTCTGATTGCCTCCTGCCGCAGGCGCATTCTTACCAGTGTATACGCAATATTGCTCTCTGCAAGCCCCTGAATGTAATGGTAGTGATACTTCTCTGCATACTGAAGACTGTTATAATAGGAACTGAGTGCCACCATCCGGCTATCCCTCCGGTCAGCTACGATTCCCATCATGTTATAGGTTCTGGCAAGAAGTTCATACATCTGCGTACTTTTCAGGTATCCGACGCTCTCCGTAAGACATTGCATGGCGTTCTCATACTGTTCCTGCCGCAGATAATACTCTGCCAGACAATAAAGTCCCATCCCGGATAGTTTCTGTGAGCCGGTATCTGCGGCATATTCTAATATCTTCTGACAAGCATTATAGTCCGGGATTCCACCTTGCTCTCTACATTGAATAGTATCATTTATGAAATTTTTAACGGTCTGTGGTAAGCCGCTTAAATCCATGTCGTTTCCTTTCCGGAATCTCATTTCATTTCTACTATTTCTAAATAGTTATCATACCACAGTGCTTCGGCACTTTACAATATTGCACTGCCAAAAATCCATTCTATCCGCAAAAATTTAGGATTTGTTCAGATTTTGTCTGCTTAATTCTCGTCTTCCGCCCAGACAAGCGCACATTTTACAGCACGATGCCAGCCCTTTAACAGTTTCTTACGGTCTTCTTCCGCCATCTCCGGAGCAAAAGAGGCTCCGATCTGCCAGTTCTCCCGGATCTCGTCGCGATTCTTCCAATAGCCTATGGCAAGTCCTGCCAGATAAGCTGCTCCCAGCGCTGTAGTCTCGATACATGCGGGACGACGCACCTGGGTATTCACGATATCCGCCTGAAACTGCATGAGGAAGTCATTGGCGCTGGCGCCGCCGTCTACCTTCAGGCTCTTTAAATCAATGCCGCTGTCTTTCTCCATGGCTTCCAGCACATCTGCTGTCTGGTAAGCGATGGATTCCAGCGTTGCACGGATGAAATGTTCCTTGGTGCAGCCTCTGGTGATGCCCACGATGGTGCCTCTGGCATACTGGTTCCAGTAGGGAGCTCCCATGCCCGCAAACGCCGGAACGATGTAGACACCTGCGGTGTCCGGTACATGCTCCGCATACTCCTGGGACTGGGCGGACGTTTTTAACATACGCATACTATCGCGAAGCCACTGGATCCCGGCGCCGGCGACAAACACACTGCCCTCCAGGGCATATTCCACATTTTTCGTGGTGCTGGCGGCAATGGTGGTCAACAGTCCCGACTGGGAGGTAATGGCTTCGTGTCCGGTGTTCATTAATAAAAAGCACCCGGTTCCGTAAGTATTTTTCACTTCGCCCTGTTCAAAACAGCACTGCCCGAACAACGCTGCCTGCTGGTCGCCAGCCGCACCGGCAATGGGGATCTCGCCGCCCAGCACGGAGGCATCGGTCTTGCCGTAGATCTCACTGGAACAGCATACCTTCGGCAGTAGGCTCTCTGGAATGTTAAAACGCTTCAGGATCTCCTGATCCCAGCAGAGGTTATGAATGTCGAAAAGCATCGTGCGGGAAGCATTGGTGTAATCTGTTACATGGACAGCGCCCTTGGTCAGATTCCAGATCAGCCAGGTATCCACAGTACCGAAGAGAAGCTCTCCCCGCTCTGCCCGCTCCCTGGCTCCGGGAACATTATTCAGGATCCAGGCGATCTTCGATGCGCTGAAGTAGGCATCCGGTATCAGTCCGGTCTTCTCCCGGATGATTCTGTCAAAGCCGTCTTTCTTCAGTTCCTCGATCATATCAGAAGTCCGGCGGCACTGCCATACAATGGCATTGTATACGGGCTCGCCGGTATTTTTATCCCAGATAATCGTGGTCTCACGCTGGTTCGTGATACCGATGGCTTCGATCTGGTCATCGGTGATACCTAAGACCGCCATGCTCTCGATTGCCACTCCCAACTGAGAGGACCAGATCTCCATAGGGTTATGCTCTACCCAGCCGGGCTGGGGATAGATCTGTGTGAATTCCTTCTGCGCCATGGAGCAGATATTGCCCTGCTTATCGAACAGGATGCAGCGGGAACTTGTGGTACCCTGATCCAGCGCCATGATGTAAGTCTTTTTCTGTGTGTTATGTATATCTCCCATTCTGTTATGTAACCTCCCGTTATGTGTTTTGATTCAGGCTTTCTACCCTCGAAACGACCTGGTAGCAACAATGTTGACACCTGTGTCAGCTATATTTTCCACAATGACATCTCCTACATGAATGGGTGCTGTAGCTGTCACATCTGCCAGCGCTTTCATGCAGTCGTTAATCTTACCCTTGGGAATATCCGATGCGGTCTTCACAGATACCACAGTGTCTGGATATCCTTCCACTCGCACGGTGGAAGTCACGATCCGGGTAGGATGGGTCACTTCCTTTTCTCCATAAGCAGCACCTCTGGGGCACCTATTGCCGGTCACTGTGACACTGCTGTCATCTGCTACGGTTACAGTCAGGGCACAGCCCACCGGGCAGCAGATACAGGTCAGTTCTTTTTGTATTGTATGTTTCTCTGCCATCGCCTTACCCTCTTTTCTGTCGGATATATTCCACAGCGTAGTTTCCTGCTTTTTCCGCCTCTGCGGATACATGGTCTACCAGTTCGTGGACATGAAGCACATTGCCGCAGGCGAATACGCCGGGAATGCTGCACTCCAGATTCTCTCCTACTACCGGTCCTCCGGTCTTGCCATCCATATCGGCTCCCAAACCTCTGGTCAACTCATTCTCCGGAATCAGTCCGCAGGACAACAGCAGTGTGTCACAGGGAACATCCCACTCGGAGCCGGGGATGGGCTTGCCATTGTCATCCACCTTCGTCAGGGTCACACCTTCCACACGGTCTTTGCCATGGATCTGCGCCACAGTGGTATTCAGGTAGAGAGGGATATTAAAGTCATCCAGGCACTGTACGATGTTACGCTTCAGTCCACCGCTCTGGGGACGAAGTTCCGCCACGCACTGCACTTTGGCACCTTCTAACACCATACGTCTCGCCATAATCAGTCCGATATCTCCGGAGCCCAGGATCACCACGCATTTGCCGGGCATGCGTCCTCTGATATTCACATAATACTGTGCGGTTCCGGCGCTGTAGATGCCCGCCGGTCTGCTGCCGGGAATGTTTAATGCGCCACGGGAACGCTCTCTGCAGCCCATCGCCAGAATCACGGTCTCTGTCTCGATCTCTAACAGCCCGTCCTCCTTGTTCATGGCGGTGACTTTTTTGCGTCCGTCGGGAAGCAGGGAAATATTTGTTACCATAGTGTTCAGCAGATAGGGAATCTGTGCCTCTTCTACCATATCGATATAGCGCTCCGCGTACTCCGGTCCGGTCAGCTCTTCCTTAAAAGTATGCAGTCCGAAACCATTGTGGATGCACTGGTTCAGGATGCCTCCCAGTTCTCTGTCGCGCTCTAAGATCAGCACCTTTTCGCAGCCCGCCTTTCTCGCGGACAGCGCTGCTGCCAGTCCTGCAGGACCTCCTCCGATGATTACAATATCTTCTGTACGTTTACTCATGGAGTGCCTCCTTTCCGACAGATGCCTGTGGTTTCTTCCATATTCCGCCTTCTCCGGGTGCGGTGTCTTTGTTTTTACCGACCAGAATCTCGGAACCGGCACCCTCCTTGGTGATCTGTGCTGGATCCACATGCAGCTCTCTGGACAAGATCTCCAGCGTCTTCGGGGAGCAGAATCCCGCCTGGCATCTGCCCATTCCGGCTCTGGTGCGGCGTTTGACACCGTCTAAAGTCGTCGCTCCTACCGGGCGGTGAATGGCTTCTAAGATCTCTCCTTCTGTCACCAGTTCACAGCGGCAGATCACGTTGGCAAAGGCGGGATTTTCCCGGATCAGGGCTTCTCTCTCCTCTTCCGTGGCAAGTGCCATGCTGGGGATGCCTTTTCTGGTGTCAATAAAATCTGCCTTACGCTCCGCGGGGTAAATACCTTCCACGATCTGTGCCACGTATTCGCCGATGGCAGGTGCACTGGTAAGTCCCGGGGATTCGATACCCGCTACATCGATATACCCGGGATGTCCTGCTGCCTCTCCGATGAGGAAGTCCGATTTTTCCGCAGGATTTTCGTGTACCAGGTGGGCACGCAGTCCGGCAAAAGAAGTGATCGTCTGTCTGCCGTCCAAAGCATCCACGCTGTTGCTTCCCAGGTTCAGGACCTTCGCCAGTCCCTCCGCCGTGGTATCCACATCTTCCTTATCCGAAATGTCATCCGCGGTAGGACCTACTAACAGATTGCCATGTGCCGTAGGGGTGACGAGAATGCCTTTGCCCATCTTGGAGGGCTGCTGGAAAATCGTGGAGTTCACGAGGCTGCCGCAATTTTTATCCATGAGACGATACTCGCCTCTCCTGGGTACAATGCGGATCTTATCTTCGCAGATCATGTTATGGATCTCATCCGCATAGACACCGGCTGCATTGATGAGCACCGGTGCAATAAACATCTCACCGTCCGCCAGCACCTGATACATCCGCCCTTCCTTCGCAGGGGGATTCTCAGTCCATACCGGTCGTTGCTCCACAACGGATGTCACCTTGTGGTCACGATAGAACTCCACACCGTTCTCCGCCGCATTTTCTGCCAGGGCAATATTCAGTCCGAAAGGACAGACGATACCGCCGGTGGGCGCATACAGGGCTCCCACAATATCCCGCGAGACTGCAGGTTCCATTGCCCAGACTTCCTCCGAAGACAGAATCTTCAATTCTTTTACCCCATTCTCGATACCGCGCTTATACAGTTCTTCCAGTCCGGACATGCCGTCCTCTTCAAAACACAGCACCAAAGAACCGTTCCTGCGGAAAGGGAAATCCAGTTTTTTCGACAGTCCTTCCATCATTTCGTTACCCCGGACGTTTAACTTCGCCTTAAGGGTACCCGGCACCGCATCATACCCCGCATGCACGATGCCGCTGTTGGCTTTGGAAGTGCCTTCGCAGATATCGCTTTTCGCCTCCAGTACAGCGATCCTTCGCTTGCCCTTCGCCAGTTCCCTGGCGATGGCGCAGCCGCTGACTCCGGCACCGATGATGATCACATCATAATCCTTCATAACCTCGCCCTGCCTTTCCTATGTTTACATTTATATTTGAATGTCCACTTTTTCCTTCTGAATGTCCGGTTTTTATTAGTCGAAAGTATTTCTTTGATATTTATTTTACCATATCCATCGTAAAAACACGACTGCAAACTAACAACACTCTCCGTAAAATGTAGCCAAAACGATCGGGCAGTGATTGCTCACCATCCGGTCGTCATCATCAATCCATTTTTTGTCAGATCCTGCCAGTCTTGCAATATATATTTTGTCTGCAAAAATGGATTTCAGTCTTTTCGTGATATCTTTTCCTTCTTTTTCGCGCATGGAATCGTCGCCAAATACATAGATTTGCAGAACCTGTCTTAATTTCTCCATGTTTATCTTGTCTTTGAGATAATACATATCGTAAATATCCTTAAATCGCGTGGAAAAAGTTCCAAATTTTAATAGGGACCGTAGTTTTTCACTTAACATTTGTTCATTTGAGTTAATCAGCAGACTGGCTCCTTCCTCATCATATGCAATATCAAAACAATATTCTTCCTGCTCTACCTCAAATCTCCTATGTACTCCAAGGTCTATTTTGCTTTTGATGCGATTCCCCTCAGTATCTTTAATTAATATGTATACCCGTTTCCCGCTGTAATCCTGTTGTCTCAATTCTTCAATTTTACCAATTCTGGTAATTGTAATTCCCTCAATACAATTCAGCTTTCTAATAAAAATGTCTATTGCTTCGTCAGCCAATGAATATCTAATAAAATCTATATCCAGGTCCTGGGTTGCTCTTCTGACATTATGCGTCTTACTCCGCATAACAACTCCACCTTTGATAGTAACATTTCTGCTCAATGAGCTGGCTGCCAATGCTTTCAGTACAATATCCTGGCAAACCTTTGCTGACGCATTATCTCCCAAATAGCCATTGTTCCTTTCCTGATCGATTAGCTTTTGTATAGAAATCATTTATAAAATCTCCAGTCTGATGGTCTCCATCACCATGTTCGTCTTTGGTAATTCATATGCATATTCCGTAATTTGTGCCATATCCATTTTGTGAATCAGCTTTCTGTAATTACCTATTATCTCTTTATACAGGTCAAAGGAAAACTTACGTTTATTACGTATTAATTCAATTAATAGACGTTCTTTATTATAAATCGTTATATCCACCCCATCGTATTCTATGGTTGTCTTCCCCATCTCAAAAGCATCACTGTTTTCATAGATCTGCTTCACCCGCACATCCTCAATTTTTCTATTGCTTTTCGGGGTTGCAACATAATAATACTCCGGTATGGTATCCGTCAGTCCGTAATAATAAAATGCACTGTTAAGAGTCATAATTGCATTCGGATATTTTTTCTTAATGATTTCTAATTCGGGAACATATTTTTCTTCCGAATATAGTCCCTTCTCTGTCATAAACAGATGACCTTCCTGTAAGTTCTTTTTAATTTGATAGTCTGTTCCATATTTTACCAGACATTCATGATACGATAATAACATATTCCCCTCCTTATTTTAGTAATCGTCGGTAAAACATATTTTTTCACCTGCTTTTGTTTCAATAATAGCATATCTTGTTTTAGTTTTAAAGTATTTGTAGGTATTTTTTTATTTTTTACCTAATATCACAAAAGACCGGACAGTAATTTACCGTCCGGTCTCTGTTATCCTATTCTTTATTACTGTTTGTCCGCAAGTTTGTGAACTTCCTAAAAGATGTCCCCTAAAGAAAATCCAGATATGGAAAACCTTTGGAAAATCAGGTTTTTTTGGCAAAACAGCTTGCCATTTGCCTGGTTTTTTGATACAATTTATTTAGGGTACTTATACCCTCTATATTTTCTGAAAAAGGAGGGCAAAAATGTTCTTGAAATGCAAGGTCACGATTCCTGAAGTACCGGGGAAATTGGTCCGTAAGAATCGTGGCGGACAGACATATATCGAGTATGAATACGAACGTGTTTACGATCCGGTGAAGCAGTATA
>CAVFMG010000098.1:0-10824 GCA_963623435.1 Odoribacter splanchnicus | reverse complement strand
ACCCGCGACCCCCTCCTTGGCAAGGAGGTGCTCCACCGCTGAGCCACTCGCGCATATTGTACAGGTCAAAACCTGTATCTTGAAGGTATGAAATTAATTGTGTTAGCATTCATCCGCAATCTGATGAATGTCTGCTGTGTCTCACAGCAAAGACTATATTACATGATGAATGCCAAACTGTCAAGCAAATTATTGAAATTTTTCGTAAAATTCGTAATATAGCTATTTATCCGTAGTCAGATGGCTGTACTCACCCTTGCGGTTATAAGAGTCCGTCAGGTAACTCTCATCTGTGAGAATGCATTCAATCTCCTGGTCATCCTCTTTGTACCGGCTTCTCTTCCGCAGATCTTCCTTGGTATGCTGTTGCTTCGTCTGTAGGGAATATTCTCTGCCAGTGCTGACAAAAGTAGCGGGAAGCCTTGATTTATCAAGCTTCCCGCAATAAAATAGAGCGGGTGATGGGAATCGAACCCACGTATCCAGCTTGGAAGGCTGGTGTTCTACCATTGAACTACACCCGCAAAAACAAATATGTAAAATTAAAATGCCCAGAACCGGAATCGAACCAGTGACACGAGGATTTTCAGTCCTCTGCTCTACCAACTGAGCTATCTGGGCCCGCGACTTAATCCTACTTGCAATCTGTAATTCATGACTGCTCTGCGTCACAACAATCGTAGTCTACACAAATTTCTTCCAAATGTCAAGTAGTTAATTGAAAAAAATTTTAAATTTTTGCTACAATTCCTCTATCTCCCACAAATGCCACGGTCAGAAGTCCTCCTTTTGACCGTACCACTGCAATAACAGTTCCACCACACGGTTGTAGCTGACCATGCCGTCCGACACGCCATTCAGCTTTAAGGAAGCGTTGGTCAGGGTATCGGAGACACTGTCCACCGTCTCCGTATTCACTACAGCTTTCCCGTTGATCCGCTCCCATTCCGCATCCGTGACAAAGGTGTTGTCCTCCCGTACCCGCGCAAGCACCTGCAACGGGCGCACTGCCTCCCTGGCTGCCGCATAGCTCTCCGGGTCCGCCAGTCTCGTCTTATACAGATCGTTTGACACATAATTCAGCACACTCAAGTATCCACTATACTGAAATGCGGCATCATCCGATTCCACACAGGCTAAAAATGCAATAAAATTCGCCTCATCCTCATAGATATATCCCCGAATATGCGCCAGCTCATGGCACATGGTAGCCGGTTTCTTCATAAGGCACATGACATCGTTATAATTCGCTTCCATGGAAAACGGAAAATAATACCCGCACATGTACATCTGACACATAAAATCCGAGAAAAACATTGCCTTTGGTCTCGGATAATATCCGTCCAGTTGGTCATAGGTCTTCCCCAGGCTCTGCATTACATCGATGGCTTTTCCCGCCATATCCACGGCATTTCCCCTGCTGTCCACGCCACCGGAATATACCACTGCCCCGCTTTCATCCCGCTCCATCTCCATGCTCAGCGCATTGCAATGGGACACGATATCGTTATAGATTCGAAGCAGCTCCTCCGTCCGCTCCTGCAGCGTCACATCCTGCTGCCCTTCTTCCTCTCCGAAATACTTCTCCAAAAAAGTAGACCCGTGATAGATCATCGTACAATTCAGCGTCATGATCGTGAACACAAACAATAATACCCATGCAAAAAATCGAAAATATCCCTTCACGCTGCGGCGATACTTTTTCGAATGCCTGCACCCCGGGAAAATCATACTGATCCCTAGCAGCACCGCCAAAACTACAACAACGATTCCCGCCACGATCATCCATTCCCCTACGGAAAAGGGGAAAATTCCCGTAATCCTCCCATATGTGTTCACCCAGATGGGGAAAATATAAGCAATATAAGCATCACTGAAGCTCCTGCTGTTCCAGGCAATGACCTGAAACAGCAAAAGTACTGCAGCGATGCTTATATATACCAAAAGACTTTTCTTTACTTTCCTCTTACTCTTCATGGACTCCTTACGAAGCTTCTCTTCCATCTTTGCTGTCTTTTCCCACTTTGATCCGCGTCTTCTTCCAGATACCACATCGATACAGAATATACAGAATCAATGCAGAGATACCATTACTGATCACCACAGAGTACCAGACACTACGCACGCCCATATGCAAAATACTCTCGCAGAACCATAGCGTTACGAAACGGAACACCCACAGTCTCGTCACATCGATCGCCATGGTCACTTCCGTATGCCCTGTTCCCTGGAACAGCCCGGAGGTCGTATTGTACACTCCGTTGGTAAAACACCAGAAAGCCATAACGCTTAAGAAGTCCGCCGCCATGCCCACGACTTCCGCATCTTTGGAAAAAATCCGCACAATTGCCGTGGAGATCATATCTCTTGATAAGATCATACCACCTATGAACAAAAATACAACCGATATCCACATGGAAAAACGGTATCCCTTTTCTGCACGGTCCGACTGCTTTGCTCCCATATTCTGACCTACAATGGTGGCTGTTGCCGAGCCGATGGCGTTGGAGGGCAGGGTAATCAGTCCGTTGACCTTATTGCCGATGCCGTAAGCCGCCATCGCCTCCGTGCCATAGACAAATACATTTTTACTCATGAGCAGAAAGCCAAGCTGCATCGTACTTCCGCCGATGGCAGTCGGCAGCCCGATCTTAAGGATCATTCCCAGTTTTTCTTTTTGTAAACGCATATATTTCCGGTTTAAGCAGATATCATTCTCCTGTCTGCATAGCAGTGCAAATGCCAACATAGCGGGAACAGCTTTCGCCAAAAGTGTCGCCAGTGCTGCTCCTGCTGTACCCATGTCAAGAACGATCATGAAAAACGGATCCAGAAACAGATTCAGTGTAATGCCGCCCAGATTCAAAAACATGGGACGCACTGCATCTCCCTGTGCCTGATGCACCGCAGAGAAAATATTCACCATATATAGAAAGGGCATATCCCAGATAACTACTCGCAGATAGACTCTTGCGTAATATGCTGTTCCCCCATCGGCTCCCAACCAATTCACAATCGCCGGTGTCCCTAGGAAGCAAAGTGTAGCACAGACCCCTGCAAACGCCATAGCACAGGCAAAAATCTGGTTTGCCATAGATCTGGCGTCCTCTTTTTCTCCGGCACCGATATACTGTGCAATGAGGACCGCTCCCGCCACCGTGATTCCGCTGCCGAAATTCGTAATAATATTCTGCATCGGTGTCACCAAATTGATCGCTGCCAACTGTTCCGTGCCTATCTTCCCCAGCCAATAAGTATCTGTCAAATTGTACATGGTCTGTAAAAAGCTGTTGATCACCACCGGGATCGCCAACGACAGAATCGCCCGAATCAGATTTCCGTGTAAAATGAGATCAGGATTATATTTTTTGACTGTTTTCATTGTCATCGCTCCTAAATATTCCTTGTTTATTTATACATCATTATAAGACAATATTTCAGTAATATCCACGGGATTTTTACGGTTATCACTGCAAAAATACTTATTTTTTGTTAAATCTCTTTCATCAAAAATCCCTTCCACGATGATAACACCACGGAAGGGATCTCTTTACTTTTATTATGGTAGTTGTAATTATTTGATTACAACACTATTCCAGCCATCGGAAGGAATCAGAGAGATATATGTCTTACCGGTATTGAGTTCAATCTCTTCACCGGTCTTTGCATCATAATAATGTGTAATCGCATTCTCAGAGGACTTAGTCCAGTTCACTTCGATTGCCTTGCCCTCGGTGATATAGTAACCGGAACGTCCGGAATCGATGGCATTATAGATCAAATAGCCTTCACCCAGTTCTGCGAAAGTTGTGTTCTGCAGGATAACATTCTCGAAGGTCAGCTGAGCCCCTGTAGCTCCATCCTTGTGTGCAGAACCATACTCATAATAATCATAAGTTCCGGTCTCTTCATTGTATTTCAGAGTGGAAGCGTTATGCTTAAAAGGAAGTTCAATCGTGGTGGCGCTAATTGCATCGCTTCTGTCATCGAACGTAACCTCTGTATCTGCAAACTGGAAGTGCTGACCCTGATAGTACTGGTTGTAAGTAGTTGTATACTTAGAGCTTGCAAAGCGCTGCTTCAGTCCATCATAAGTCTTGCCCTTCTGGCTATTGGTATAAGTGTCGTAAGTGATATACTCAGTGAACTCTGCTGCTTTACCATTGCTGTAACGTGCAAAACCGCCACTGAAATTCGCGGTGTAATCCTTAGCTACCCATTCATCGATGAAGTAGGGACCGCCATCGTGACACAGCACTGCGTTCCACTCTGCTGCCAGCATGAAGTTGGTGGGGCGGGCACTACGAACGCTTCCCAGCTGCTCGATCTTATCCCAATCCTTAACCACTACCATGAAACGAGTAATTCTATCGTTCAGGGTACTGTTCATGATCTCATATACTACGTCTGCATCTGCCACACCGAAATGAGGAAGTGCGGTCTTCTCATTATCTACCATTACAGCGATGGGGCGCTGATCCTTCAGGCTCTCATCGATCCACTCGTTGGTAAGCTCACTGCGGTACATACCGTCGTGGTTCTCATTGTCAGGTGCCTCTGTTGCGGTGGGCTGTTCTACCTCCTGGATATCGGTAGCAATAGGCTCTGCTTCAATCGTCTGAATGGGGGAAGAGATGGGCTCGCTGTTGCCGCATCCTGTCAGAACGCCTACTGCAATCAAAATTGCTGCAAGTACTTTCTTTTTCATGAATGCTTCCTTTCATCTGTTGTTTGTTCTACCCGGTCATCCGGCCGGCTCTCTAAAATATATTGTATCTCTAAAGTCTTATCTTTGTCCATGGAAAATTCTTAAGATTTTCTTATTCTTTTTCCATGGCTTTTTTGCGCACTATTTACTCAAAGGATAGATCCGATGTCAGACTTTAGTAGTATCGATAGGATATTTTTATACTTTTTTAATTGACTTACCTGGGATTCCGTTATAATATTGGTCATGTTAATTCAATTTTGAACTATTCATATTTGTATTATTTTTTATGGAAAGGAGCTGCCATCATGAACTCCAACATTGAATTTATTCAGAAATTCAACCTTGCCTACAACGCCATGTGCAAACCTCTCTGTCAGCAGCTGAAGCTGCCGCAGACCGCCTTTGATATCCTTATGTTTTTCGGCAACAATTCGGAATACAAGACCGCCAGTGACGTGGTGGAGATCCGCCGGATCAAGGCGAATCTGGTCTCCGTCAATGTGGACAAACTGGTGCGGGAAGGCTATCTGGAGCGCAGGGAAGATCCGGAGGACCGCCGGAAGACCCTGCTGTTCTGCACGGAGAAAGCGCAGGATGTTATTGAAAAGGGGCGCATGATACAGGGCATTTTCAAAGATACTCTGCTCGACGGCACCGATGAAGCGAGCAAAGAGATCTTTTTCCACATGCTTCATGTCATGGAAGAAAATATGGACAACATTCTGAAAGGAGCTAAATAAATGCAGATTTTAATTACGATTCTTGTCACCTTTTTCGCCGGAATGGGTGCCGGTCTCGGTACCGGATTTGCCGGAATGAGCGCCGCTGCCGTCATCAGTCCCATGCTGATCACGTTCTTGGGCATGGATCCCTATATGGCTGTGGGTATTGCCCTGTCCTCGGACGTTCTCGCCAGCGCGGTGTCCGCCTATACCTATGCGAAGAATAAAAATATCGACATCCGAAACGGACTGATCATGATGGGAAGCGTGCTGGTCTTCACCGTCGTAGGCAGCTATGTATCCAGCCTGGTACCTTCCTCCACCATGGGGAATTTCTCCGTATTCATGACGTTCCTCCTGGGCATTAAGTTCATCGTCAGACCCGTTATGACTACTAAGGAAGCCATGCAGGGTGTCTCCGCGAAAAAGAGAGCTATCCAGTCTCTGGTCTGCGGTATGCTGATTGGATTTATCTGCGGATTCGTCGGTGCAGGTGGCGGTATGATGATGCTGCTGATCCTGACTTCCGTCATGGGTTATGAACTGAAGACCGCTGTAGGAACCAGTGTCTTCATTATGGCATTTACCGCATTCACCGGTGCAGTGTCCCATTTTGCCATCGGAGGCATGCCCGACTGGACTGTATGGATCCTGTGCGTCATCTTTACCCTGATCTGGGCGCGGATCGCCGCACTGTTTGCCAACAAGGCTACCCCCAAGACCCTGAACCGTGTCACCGGTGTGATCCTGGTGGTGCTGGGCATTGCCGTTATGTGTTTTAACCTGTTAGCCTAGCTGATTTCCCATACCTTGTGTATTTCCTGGCGGAGTAATCGCCATATTGCTCCGCTGATTTTCTATGATTTTACAGATTTCTTCCAGATCCTTTGCAAAATAGATTCCTTCCTGTCGTTCCAGAGAGGACAATCCCATCTCTGTCATATGTAATAATAATGTCTTTAACCCGTCATAATAACCATTCAGGTTATAGAGAATGCAGGCTGCATCCAGATGTTTTAATGACACCTTGGACATCACCTCCGCGATCTCTTCCAGTGTCCCGGTTCCGCCGGGAAAAGCAATAAACGCATCGCCCAGTTCGATCATTTTCGTCTTGCGCTCTGTCATGTCCTTCGTGACAATCAGCTCTGTGATAGCATCGTACTGCAATTCTGCATCGATAAAAAACTGCGGCTCCACGCCGATGACTTCTCCTCCTGCCTGCAGCACACTCTCCGCCAGTTCTCCCATGAGTCCGGATTTCGACCCACCGTATACCAGTCTGTGCCCGCTCTCACCGATCCAGGTGCCAAGCTTACGCACCGCTGCTTTAAGCGTCGGATCCTTTCCTTCATTTGCTCCCAGATATACCGTAATATTCATAGTTTCCCTCCTGTCAGATTTTTGAACATTCCTTTTTCGATCCGCGATCTGTTAAAAGCATTATACACTAAACTCCGCTTCTGTTGTATAATAAACCCAAACAGATAGATAAGATAGTGATCGGTTGCGTTAATTCAGGCATAGTACGACTGCTGTCTGGATTCTGCTTTTACGTAAGCAATAAATTCCTCTGCTACATGGGACAGGGTATGTTTTTTATTCCAGATCAGCGCATAATCCGCATGCGCATCCGGGTGCTCCACTTTGCGCACACAGACATCCTTGTCCCGGACCAGAGAAGAGATCGATGCCGGGTAGATGGAGATGCCCACTCCGTGGAGACTCAGTTCATAGGCATTCATCATATGTGCAATGCGTCCCCGGATCACCGGCGCCTGCCCCGTTGCATCGAACCATTTGTCGATCTCTCCCTTACGGGATTCTCTGGAGGGGATCAGCAGGTCATAGGGCAACAGCTCTGCAGGCTTCACCGGGTCGTTTTCTTCCGCATACAGCGGATGCCCTTTCGGGATCACCGCCACCCAGGGCTCCTCGTAGACCGGCAGTACCTCGAATTCCTCTGTATTATAAGGCGCCGTGATCATGGCAATCTCACACAATCCCTTCGTCACACGATTATTCACATCATCCGTATTCCCGTTCCACAGATTATATTGCACATGAGGGTGCTTCTGCCTGAATCCCGCGATCCATTCCGCGAAAAGCCTGGGTCCGCACCCCTCTACCGACGCAATGTACAATGTTCCCTGCAACCCTTCTTTCCGCTCCCTCACATCCTCTTCCGACCGGTTCACCAGATCCAGAATCTGATTCGCATATTGCAGGAAAAGCTCTCCCTCCTCTGTCAGGGTCACCTTATGGGGCGTCCGCAGGAACAATGTCGTCCCCAGCTCCGCCTCCAGATCCTGGATCTGACGGCTTAAGGGCGGCTGCGCGATTGCCAGCTGCTCTGCGGCTTTCGTGAAGCTCTTCTCCTCCGCTACTGCCTTGAAATATCGGATATGACGTAGTTCCATACTTTTTCACTGCTCCTTCCCCTGGATTCCTCACTATACCTTTTAGGTATTATTATACTTCTATTATATGTATTTCACATTATAAGCGCAATATGGTAAATTATAATCATCAAAAGGAAGTCAGGCCTGACCCCTTAAGCGTAACAACAAAGTCAACAGTTCATTTGTCTTGGAAAGGTTAAGGGTGAATATTATGAAGAAGATTATGGAAAGAGTTACTGAGTTTTTTGATGAATACTACAAGAGCTTCGCTGAGAAGTTCTAATCGGAGTGTGTCTCCCACACTTACATACACAGAAGAAAACAGCAGATCTGGCGGGATCTGCTGTTTTTATATTGTCATTTTCTGTTTCCTCCTTCCATTGCATGAAGCGCACAAAAAGCTCCCGATGAATGGCATCGGGAGCCTTTATAAGATTATCTTTTTTCACTAATCAATCATCATTCTGCATGGCATCATAGCCTTCCTCACCGGTTCTGACTTTGATTACATTGTTCACTTTATAAATAAAGATCTTGCCATCACCTACATGTCCTGTATAGAGTACTCTCTTGGCGGTATCCACCACTTCCTTCACAGGAACCTTGGCTACTACAACTTCTACTTTAATCTTAGGCAATAACTGCATATCGATACTGCTGCCCCGATAGAATTCTTCCGAACCTTTCTGCATACCGCAGCCCATAACCTGAGATACCGTGATACCGGTAATGCCGATCTTGTTCAGCTCCTGCTTCAATTCCTCGAACTTGCTCTGTTTCATGATAATTTCCACCTTGGTGATCGGAGAGTCAGAAACCGTAGGATCTTCACTGGTCTTAAGCTGTGCCTCCAGAATCGTTGAATTATCATAGGTTCTGTTCTCTGTCGGCATATATCCGTGACTGTCATTGACAGACAGGAATCCATCGTAGGCACTGGCCAGACCATGCTCCAGCTTATCCAGCCCGGCGATTTCTTCCTTGATCGGGACACGCAGTCCCAAGGTATTCTGAATAATCTTAAAGGCAGCCAACATGAGAAGTCCGCTGATGGTCATCACACATACTGCACCGAGAAGCTGTATCAGGAACGGGCGAATACCTCCTCCATAGAACAATCCGTTCTCCTGTGACAGAAGTCCGGTCATCAATATTCCCAGCAGACCTCCTGCGCCATGTACTCCCACAGCACCTACCGGATCATCCACATGCAGTTTCTTATCAATAAATTCATTACTTAGCGCCATGAAGACTCCCGCACAGATACCGGTAATTGCTGCACCCACGGGAGTTAGTACATCGCAGCCGGCAGTAACGGATACCAATCCGGCAACTGCTCCGTTGATGGTAAAGGATACATCCGGTTTCTTATAACGAATCCATGTATAGATCATGGCTGACAGTGCCGACAGTGCTGCTGCCAGGGTCGTCCCGGTGAAGATTCTGCCGGCTTTGATGCCAAGTTCCAAAGAATCAATCCCCTGAGTAGACGCACCATTGAATCCGAACCATCCAAACCATAAAATGAACATTCCCAAGGCTGCCAGAGTCAGGTTATGTCCCGGAATCGCTCTGGATTTCCCCTCTTTGGTATATTTCCCGATACGTGGTCCCAATACATAAGCGCCTACCAGTGCTGTCGTACCGCCGACAATATGTACTACACTGCCTCCGGCGAAATCATGGTATCCCAGCCGATGCAAAAATCCCTGTCCCCAGATCAGTCTGCCGCACAGAGGATATACCAGGAGTGATACGATTGCGGAGCTGACACAATAGGCGGAGAATTTGGTACGCTCTGCCATAGCTCCCGATACGATAGTTGCACTGGTACCGCAGAAGCACATCTGAAACACCACAAACACAAAGAATGGAATTCCATTGGCCAGAACACCATTTTCCACATGAATGACCCCGGTACCGCCATACATGATCCAAAATCCCACCAGCCCAAAGACCGGTGCCGCGATACAAAAGTCAACGATATTTTTCATTACGATGTTACCGGCATTTTTAGCTCTGGTAAATCCGGACTCCAGCAATGCGAATCCTGCCTGCATAAAAAAGATCAATACTGTACCTAACAGTACCCAAAGCGTGTTTGCAACCGAATAGGCATACATATACAAACCTCCTTTTTCTGAAAAAGATATCTATACAGGGTTACATTCCCGCCCTGCCACAAAACGTTTCTCGATACAACTGCTGTCTCCCAGATAGACAAATCGTTCCAGTCTCTCCAACGGATCATGTCCTATTCCCGTCTGAATGCCTTCATCATTGATAACCAGGGCATCAAACGCATATCCTTCCCGGAAACATCCGGTCTTCCCGAAAAAATTCTCTCCGGTCAGTGTTGCCATGGAGAAGCTTTCCGCGAAGGTAACCGGCGCAGCTTCTTTATGATAGAACCAGTACAGTTTGGAACATTTGATGGTATCCACGATATGCTCCCGCATATTCACAGAATGAGAGCCACCCATATCGGAGGCAATTGCCACATCCAGACCCTTCTCCAAATATTTTCTCAGAGGCATGATGCCGCTGGCCAGATCGGCATTGGACATGGCACAATGGGCTACCGTAATCCGGTTTTTCTGAAGCAGTGTGATCTCTTCCTCTGTCATATGGATGCAGTAGGTGCTGTAATTGTCCTCAAAAAAACGCACCCTTTCGCAACATTCTGTTACTAAGAGTGCGTTACATCAGTATAATATTTTGTCAAGTGTCTATTAATTAACAGCATGGATTCTTAATTGCTTTGCAACAGCCATGATGGTTAATTAACAGACAAATATTAAGTTATTCCTGAATCCGTGAAATTCAGTTGATTTTTTTACAGGACACCATTTCTCTGAATTTTTTCGAACCGACTGTCTGAAATTCTCAAAGAAAGACTCCTGTAAGTTGCATTTTGGCCTTATCTTCAACTTGAAAGCCTAAAAAAGAGTGCACGAAATAAAGCCATGAGTTATTCAGTTTTTTATGC
>CAVFMG010000097.1:0-11021 GCA_963623435.1 Odoribacter splanchnicus | reverse complement strand
GCTTTGTACAGGATTACTCATTGGGGCTTTGCCAACGGATGTTATGGCAATGGAATCAACAGTACAAATCAGTGAAGAGACTGGGGAAGAGACCGGAGGAGAATCCAGTGAAGAGACTGGGGAAGAGACCGGAGAAGAATCCAGTGGAGAGACTGGGGAAGAGACCGGAGGAGAAACCAGCGGAGAGATCACAGGAGAGACCGGCACTGGGACTAGTGGCGAAGTGGGCGAAGAGACTGAAGCCAAGAAGAATGTGGAAGAAGATGCCGCTGAACAGTCTGGTGAGTCGGTTTCCGATGGAAATGGGATCGCATTAATGAGCCTGGCTGCAGAAAATACCACCAGTACGCACATAGCTACTTATGAAGGTATTATTCCGGAAGGAATAGAGTGGGCGTCCGGTGTGACTGAGGATACATTCAGTGAGGCGTACAGCACAGTTACTGCAAAGGCAGTTGATGGAACTGCCTATACAGTTGAAGTTGTGCCAAAGGGGATCGTTTATTTTATTGATAATGTAACAAGCAATTTTTCAACAGTCACAACAACAGAGCCATTCGATGCAGTAAAAGCATTGGTGGGGGATCAGCTAATAAATAAGGTTTATGACCAACAGAAAACTACAGAAAACACCTGGGGTTTGGTAGATACAGATGCCAAAGAAAAAGGATATAGCAATAATACCTCGGACAAGACTGCAACCGGCATCTATGGAATGTATAATTCAAAAGGTGAAACGCTATCCTATGAGTTGTATCTGGAGGCAGGAACCTATACCATTACATCCGGCCATAGAGAATGGTGGTCAAATACCCGTCCTATGGATGTTGTGCTTAAAACTAGTTCGGGTGAAGCGACTATTGGAAACGTTTCCCTGAGCAAAAGTGTAAAGGATGCACAGTTTTCTTATACTTTTACACTGGATACAGCGCAGACTGTTATCTATACATTAAAAAGTACAGGAACGCAGGCACCTGTCGTAAGCTGGATCGGGGTATCAAAATATAGCGTTAACGAATCAGAATACTTTGGACAGGTTCTGGAGGATAACGATCAGTTGACCGTTCTTACAGGTGCTGCACTGGAAGCGGACAGCGGTACAGGAAAACAGCTATCCGTTACCGGTGGCTGGATCAGTGGAGGGATTTCCACAGCAGGGGCAACCATCAAGGAAGCTTCCAGTCTGTTCCAGAGGAGTGGTTTTACCTTAAATTTCAATTTGAAATACAATTACATAAATGAAGGGACTGGAAGTCGGGCTGCTATTTGCATCGGTAATTCCGATGACGTTGCAATCCGTGTGATTCCGGCGAACACGCAGAACCAGTCGGTGGTTCGGGTCGGCACGAACAGCAAGGGAACGAATTATCCCCTGTCGACTGCCCTGAAAGCAGGAGAGTGGCATGCTATATCTGTTGTATATACAGAAGATGATAACCAGGGCTATGTTGCGTTATATTGTGATGGAGCCAAGACGCTGGACCCGACGGGAATCGGCTTTAAGTTAAGCGATACCATAAATCTTACCGTTGGAATCGGCACATCTTACGGTACCAGCTATCTATGCAATGGTACTTACGACAATATAGTAGTAAACAAATCGGCTGCCACAGAGGATGAAGCTATAGCGGAAACCAAGAGTAGACTGGATGCCATAAACGGTACTGTCCAGACTGACGGCAATGTAGTAATCTCCGGAGCGGATGTAGACAGTGCATCAAAAAATATCAATGGCCTGACATATAAAGGCTTCGGTATGTTGAACGGCAACAGTACCAGTAATCTGCTGTTGGATTACAAGGCAGAGCATCCGACCGAATACTGGGCAATGATGAAATACCTGTTTGGAGGGGATTATCCTCTGTTTACTCATATCAAGATGGAAATGGGTAATGACGGCAACAACTCCACCGGTGCTGAAGCCTGTACAATGCGTTATGAGGATGAGGAAGCGGATGCTTCCCGGTCTCCGGGCTTTGTTATGGCAGCAGATGCCAAGAAGATCAATCCTAAGGTAAAAATCAGTATATTGCGCTGGGAGATGCCGGCATGGGTATCGGCAAAGTGGAATAACAATGTTAATAATCAGGGGTATGAAGCAGTATATAAATGGTATAAGGAAACTATTTTTGATGCCTATGAAAAATATGGATATATTGTTGACTTTATTGATCCTGATAAAAATGAGACCACAGATCCTAATGAAGCTTTCATAAAGTGGTTTGCCAACAGAATTGAAAACGAAACAGAATTTCCTTCTTATATGGATGAAGCTGCAATCAAGGCATATCATAGCATTAGAATTATTGCTTCAGATGAAAATAAAACCTTGCAGATCGTTCCTTCCATGAGAAGCGATGCTGATTTATATAATGCAGTGGATATTATCGGCTTCCATTATCGTACCAGTGCTACCGATGATTATATCAAAATGGCAGATGAGGATGATAAGGAAGTATGGTACAGCGAAGGTTGTGCAACCTTCGGTTATACAGAATTGCAGGAAAATAAAACTAGCGAGTATGGTGGAGGTACCATTGGCGGGTATCAGAGTCCGTTGGCTCTGGCAGACAGCTTTATCAATGCGTTTACCGGTTCTCGAAGAACCCACTATATTTTCCAACCAGCGATCGGCTCTTTCTATGAAGGAATTCAGTATGGACATAAGGAGCTGTTAAGCGCTAGAGATCCCTGGAGCGGCTATATCCATTATGATCCGGCGCTCTATATGGTTGCCCATTTTGCGCAGTTTGCCGTCACTGGGTGGGAGGATTCCGACACATCGCAGAATGAAATCTGGCGTGTGATTGCCAATGCAACATCGGGTTCTTTTGGCTCAAGTGACAATGAGCATCAGACCGCAGGAATAGACGGAAATGCAAGCTATATGACCCTGGCATCTCCTGACAAGAAGAACTTTTCCGTTATTTTTGTAAACAATACAAGGAATGAAAAGACCTTCAAGATTACGGCAAAGGATATGGCAGTGGCATCCGATGCAGCTTTAAAAATCTGGACGACTACAACAGATAGTTATTTACAGAAAAATGCCACAGATGCACAACAACAAGATGGCTGTTGGTATGTAACGGTTCCTGCTTATGGTATGGTAACAGCAACTACGCTAAATACTACGCCTGCGAGAACTCCTGAGACGGAAATACATAATGAGGATAGAACTGTTCTGGATACCGACAGCACCGGACGGAATCAGGATACTACAGACAATGTGCTGTATGCAGATGATTTCGAATACGATGAAGAGCCTATGATGGAACAGTATAATGCTAAATCAGGAGCAACCAGCAAAGTGGATTATCTCACTGCAAGAGGAAACGAACCGCGGTATTTTCTGGACACTCATGGCGCATACATAGTAGAAAACGGAAGATTGAAATCGGAGCTTTCCACAAGCGTCGGACAGTGGAACTCCGGGGAACCGACCACGATTGTGGGAGACTTCCGTTGGATGGATTATACGACATCCATCGATGTGCAGATTCCCGATGCATCCGCAGATATCTATGCAAGACTGGGTATCCGCACCCAGACTGGCATGAATTGGAATCAGAGTGGTTATACGCTGGAAATCAATGGTGCTGGTTCTTGGAAGCTGTACCGTGTGGGAACAGCAGTGGCAAACGGTACTGTGACAGCAAGTGCTGACGGAAGCTACACGTTAAAGCTGGCTGCCTTGGGTGATACGATAACAGCATTTGTTAATGGAACACAGGTGACAAGTTATCAGGATTCTGCACCAATGCTTTCCGGTCGTGTTAAGATCAGCAACAACTGGAAACAAGTATATTATGATAATCTACTGGTAGAAAAGATTGCCGGAGGAACTGCGTATGCTCTGTCTATGATAGACGGACAGGATGATAGTGTAACTTATGAAGGAAGCTGGACTATTGACAATCCCGGCAGTGGAAGCGCAGATAACTGGTATCGTACCGTTTCCGTGTCGAAGGCTTCCGGTGCCTCCTTAAGCTTTCCTGTTTATGGAGCAGGCTTTGCCATTATCGGATCAAACAGTGCAGGAACTAAGCTGGATATTTATGTGGATAATGTTTTGGTAACAGAAAATGCAGAGACAAAGGCAACATCCAAACGCTATGAGACCTACAGCTACAGTGGTCTAACTTTGGGCAATCATACTGTAAAGGTAGTGGTAAAGAGCGGTACACTGAATGTGGATGCTCTGTATGCGCTGGCTGAAGCTACACAGGCTGATGAGAATGCTCTGGTCGGCGTAGTGACCTCATTCCCGGACAGCTATGCGGTGGTACAGGGACAGACGATTACCGGACTGCCGGAGAATGTAGTGGTTAAAACTGCAGCTGGAGCGGAAGTTACCCAAGCCATTGTATGGAGCAACAATACCGCAGATCATTTTGCTACCGCTTATGAGACCACCAGTGTGACAGGCGAGGTACAGGATGGTGTAAACAGCTTTGGTGCAAAGCTTTCTGTCACCATTCCGGTAGAAGTGGTTCCCCAAAATGTGGTTTATTATATTGATATGGTCAAAGCTAAGCCGGATGAAAATGCAACTACAGAATCATTTGAAGCAATCAAGGCTTTGAGAGGCAGTGCATTATTAAATCAGGCAGCAGACCAGCAAAAGACAAGCAGCAATACCTGGGGCTTGGTAGATACGGATGCAGGCACAAAGTCATATACCGATACAAGAGATAAGACAGCTACCGGTATTTACGGTGCAAACAACAAATCCGGAGAGACTTTAAGCTACAAGCTTACATTGGAGCCGGGTACTTATACAATTACTTCCGCCCATAGAGAGTGGTGGGGCATGACAAGACCTATGAAGCTTACTGTGACAGCGGATGGGACAGATCTGGATGCGGGAACGATTCAGGTAGACAGCAGTAATACAACAGTACAGAATTCTTATAGTTTCTCAATAGGACAGAAACAGACGATCACCTATACGATTACAGCAACAGGATCACAGGCGCATGTAATCAGCTGGCTTGCAGTATGCAGAACAGGGGAAGCAGAGGAACAGGAAGCTTATGACAGCATTCCAGGTACTACCGGAAGCGTAATCCGTGCAACGGATGGTATGGCAATGCAGGCACATGGTGGTTCTGCTACGGCCATGAAAGAAGGAAAGGGAGAAGACTGTGTAAATATCGATCTGGATGGTGACGGAATAATTACGGAGGGTAAGACTGTATACCTGTGGTATGGTGAGGACAAGACGAACAATACCAGACCGGTAGATGGTGTACGCTGTTATGTTTCCACAGACCTCTATAACTGGACGGACAGAGGAACAGTATTGTACCTGCAAAACAGCATCCTTCCTATAGAAGCATCCTCCGAGAAAGCAATCACTTCCTCCGCAGGCGCAAACGGAAACGGAACGACACAGAGTTATCCTGCCATGCAGCTAAGCAGTACCAATTTTGAACAGCTCAAGGCATGGGGCAGATTGTCTGAGGCACCGGATGGCGTAACCGAGGAACAGTTCAGGGAAGTAAAGCAGTTCTTAAGAGCATATGTTACCGAATTTGAAAAAGCTCCTGTCGGTGCAGACGATATTACCTGGACTGCAAAGAGCTATGATGAAACACAGGTAGAAGCTGGAAGCTTTTTATATCCCGACAGCACTACACAAGGGACACAGACAGTATCCAGATTACAGCTTGCGTTTGAAGGTCTTTACGGTAACTATTGTATTACCGAGCGACCAAAGATGGTTTACAATGAAAAAACTAAAAAGTTTGTCATTATTTTCCATGCGGACGGTCCCTTGTACAATAATGAAAAATTGTATAATTGGGTGAAGAATGGCATGCAGGGGGACTGCGACGCCAGCCGTTACAGCCGTGCGATGGTAGGCTTTGCAGTCAGTGATACCCCGTTTGGTCCCTTTGAACTGGTAAACATGACCCGTATGAATTATGACGAGAGCCTGAATGCACAGAGATTAGGCGAAGCAAGGGATATGACAGTATTCGTGGATGATGTGGATGCAGATCAGGATGGGGCAAAGGATGCCTATGTGATCTATTCCAGTGAAATGAATGCCAAGCTGTATGCGTCTCTATTGAATAGTGAGTATACAGGACCTGCTGCGAAGGGTAATACAGCGACAGATACACAGATGGCAGCAAGACTGGTATCTGATAGTAGCAGGGAGGCACCGGCACTGTTCAAGTACGACGGCTGGTATTACATGATTACCAGTGGTACTGACGGCTGGAACAGCACTGCACATATCTATTATCGCAGCCAGAATATTTTATCAGGTTGGGAAAAGGTAGGAAATCCGGCCCAAAACGATACCGGTAAGTGCTTTGACACACAGGTAACCTATATTTTCCCGCTGGATGCTGAGAGTGGAAAGTTTATTTACATGGGAGACCGCTGGAATGGAAATAAGCTGTCTGACAGCCGTACAGTCTGGCTGCCGATGCAGGTGAAGCCAGAAGAGCATACCATTTCTATTTTGAATTACAGCAACTGGAAGACTGAGGATCTGGATGAACTGCTTCCTGTAACGGTAAAAACTGACTTGCCGGAGATAACCTGGACAGATGGCAGTAACCTGCCGGCGAAGGTGACAGTAATTTATAAGGGACAGACAGTGGAAAGTGAGGTGGCCTGGGAAGAAAGCTCATATCAGACGATCGGCACAACCACAGTAACCGGTAAGCTAAAAGCCTGCGATAATGTGGAGATTTCCGCAGAAATGTTGGTATGTCCCAGAAATGCCGTTTATTTTGTGAATGCTTCCAGTGACCCTGTCAGTGAAGACTATGAAGCAATCATGAAGGAGTTGACCGTTGCCGGAACTATCAGACATACAGTAAATCAACATGATGGAGCATACAGCGAAGAAACCGGTTTTGGTTATGTAGATGCAGCAGGAAAACTTCGAACTACAACGGATGATTTATACCAGAGCCTGCGTTATGCAACCGCAAAGACAGACAGTATCAGCTATCAGTTTGATCTGGATGCCGGAAAATACAATATCTATGTGGGAATGTATGATCCCTCCAGTTGGTATAGCGGAAAAAGATATGCAGATATTAAAATTAATGATACTGCAGTAACGGAAAAATACAGTTACAAAAACGCAACACCGGAAACATTGGTGTACAAGGATATAGAAGCAGGGAAAGACGGCAGGATTACTGTAACGATTGCACCCAATGCTGCTACTTCAGGAGCGGTACAGGTCAGCTTTATCATTGTAGCGAAGGTGGCAGAACAGTTGGAGCCTACAGCAAGTCCGACACCGACAGCAAGTCCGACACCGACAGCAAGTCCGACACCGACAGCAAGTCCGACGTCGACAGCAAGTCCGACGCCGACAGCAAGTCCGACACCGACGGTAAGCCCTGCACCGACAGCCAGTCCGGAACAGAACAAGAACACGGCAAATGATAATTCGGGTAACAGTACAGAATCCGACAGCAAAGTATTACCCAGTGCTTCACCGGAAGCTACGCCTTCTGTGACAACACCGGTAACACCTGCAGTGAAAAAAACTACGACAACACAGGCACAGATGCAAAATACAACGGTGAAAGCTAAGGAGCCGGTAAGAATCGTTGATGCAGGAGCAGCACAGGTATCCGGATGGCAGAACATTCAGAACAGCATCTCAGAGGACCTGAACGAGAAGGCAGCTGATAGCAGCGAACAGAAGATTGTAATTTCCATGAATGGAAATACGGTAGTACCGGCGGATATTATCGAGCTGATAAAAGGAACGAAGATTACTCTGTGGCTGGAAGTAGAAGAAGACACTGTCTGGAAACTTAACGGTCAGACTATAACCGAGAGCGTAGGAGATATTGATTTTGATGTTGAAAAGAATACGTCTGTAATTCCTGAAAAGCTGATGGAAGAAACAGCGGGAGAAAGGGAATATATTCCTTTATCCCTGGCGCATGACGGCAGCTTCGGCATGACAGCTGTATTGTCTGTTCGCCTTGGAGCAGACAGAATTGGGCAGTATGCAAATCTGTTCTATTACAATTCGGATACCTCTGCCATGGAGTTTATAGCCAGCAGTAAGGTAACAGATAGTGGCTGGACAGATCTGAATTTAGAGCATGCGCAAAATTATCTGCTGGTGATGTCTGATGAATCCATGGAACCGGATGAGGCTGTCAACGAGACAGTGCAGTCGAATACAGAAAACACTGAGGATGAACCGCTGACCCGTCAGTCCTCTGCCTGGATCTGGATTTGGATTCTGATTGTCATTGTGCTGGCTGCAGCAGGTGGAATAACAGTGTATTTTAAAAAGAGAAAATAAATTCAGGCAGTACAATGAAAAGGCAGAAGAAATCTCGGAAATAGTGGGATTTCTTCTGCTTTTGTTTTCGCATGTCCTATTTTCAAATGGACGAATGCAGGCTCTTGTGATATGCTGTTATCAAAATGTTCATTTCATCAGGTTGCTTCGGAATGAACAGAGTAAACTTTGCTGAGAAGAGGAGAATTCCTGTTTTTTAGGGAGAAGAGATTTATGGAACTAGATATGACGAAGGGCAGCCCTTCTAAATTGATTGCAAAATTTATCATTCCTATTATCATAGGCAATATTTTTCAGCAGCTGTACAGCATGGTGGATACCATCATCGTTGGACGGTTTGTAGGCGTGGATGCTTTGGCGGCAGTAGGAGCCACCGGATCAGTGAGCTTTCTGATCCTTGGTTTTACCCAGGGACTGACCACCGGGTTCACAGTGCTGACGGCGCAGCGATTCGGTGCCGGGGACAGGGAAGGCATGCGCAAAAGTATCGGAAGTGCGGTGATCCTGTCGGTGATTGTGACCGTTGTGATGACGACGGTGAGTATGGCGGGTATGGATGGACTTTTGCGGATGATGAATACACCGGATAATATTTTTGATATGACGAAAGAATATATCATGATTATCTGTGCGGGAATTGCCTGTAATGTTCTCTACAATCTGCTGGCAAGTATCCTTCGTGCCATTGGCAATAGCGTAGTACCGCTAGTGTTGTTGGTGATTGCCTCAGTTGTGAATATCGTGCTGGACTATGTACTGATCGTGTATGGTCATATGGGAGTGGGAGGAGCTGCTTATGCTACGATTATTTCCCAGGGATTGTCCGGTGTGCTGTGCCTGATCTACATTATTAAGAGTGTTCCGACCTTGCATATCCGACTGGAGCATTGCAGACTGGAGAAACAATGTGTGAAAAATCAGTTGATCGTTGGCATCCCCATGGCATTGCAGTTCTCCATTACGGCTGTCGGCACCATTCTGGTACAGGCTGCACTGAACCTGTTAGGATCTACGGTGGTGGCATCTTATTCCGTATCCTGCAAGGTAGAGCAGCTGGTAACGCAGCCCTTCTCCGCTATGGGGGTGACAATGGCAACTTATTGTGCACAGAACCGCGGTATCAATGATCTGGATCGGATCTGGAAGGGCGTGAAGGTCGCCAACATAATGTCCGGTGTCTATGCGGTGGTTGTCTACGGCTTGGTATATCTGGCACTTCCTTATATTGTGCCCCTGTTTATTTCCGAACAGATTGAGATGGTATGTGGTTATGCGAGAACGTATATTACGATCTGCGGCATGTTCTTTATCCCGCTGGGAATGATATTCATTTTCCGAAATGCCCTGCAGGGCTGTGGCTTCGGCTTCATGCCCATGATGGGCGGTGTCGTGGAACTGGTGAGCCGTGGTATTGTGGCATTCATAGCAGCGCATCTGATGAGCTATGTGGGCGTGTGCTTCGCCAATGCCAGCGCCTGGCTGACCGCTGGAATCTTCTTATGGATCGCTTATCATTTCCTTATGAAGAAAATGGTGCGGGATAAAAAGGCTCACGAAGAACGTATGCTGGCGGAAGCTATGCAATGATGTAATAAAGCAATGTTGATGCCCTGACACGGATCAGTGCAGGAGCCGCTCGAAGAAGAGCCCTGCCAGGAACCACCAGGGAGCAAAGTCCAGCCGGATAATGCGGTGGATGTGAAAACGGCTTTTCACATAATTCCAGGGACAGAGATTATGTTTCCATAAAAAGCGTCCGCTGAGATATTCTGTTGTGAAGATCATGATCATATAGAACAGTCCGCGTTTCAGACGACTGATGTGCAGGCGTTGAAAAAGGCGTTTAAAGGGCGCAAGCAGACAGGCGGAGCCGTAGATGGGAAACATCCACAGGGAGGTGTTGCCGGTAAGCCGCAGATCCCTGCGTCGTAAGGCGTGCAGCGCAGTAAACAGGATCTCCATGCACCAGCCGCACAATCCGCACAGCAGGAAGTTCCTGCCAAAGGTTTTGAAAGAGTTTGTAATCGGTTTTATCATTTTCATGGACATAGTATATGAATTTTTCAGCGTGTGATACGGGAGAGTGACTATGAACTATCAGGAAGCAATGGAATATATGGAAAAAGTGGGAACCTACGGTATCGTTCCGGGACTGGACAGCATCCGGGAACTGTGTAGAAGGCTGGGAGATCCGCAGGATGAATTAAGATTCGTACATATTGCGGGAACCAACGGAAAAGGTTCCACACTTGCCTATATTTCCAACATCTTACAGGCTGCCGGATACCGCGTGGGGAAATATATATCACCTGTTATTATTGATTATTGTGAAAAAATCCAGATCGGAAAGCAGAAGATCACCCATAAGGATCTGTGTGAAGGACTGGAAATCATCAGAGAGCACTGCGAGGCAATGGTACGGGACGGTTTTCATCATCCTACTCCTTTTGAGATCGAGACAGCGCTTGCCTTTTACTATTTTCGCGAGAAACAGTGCGATATCGTTGTGCTGGAGACCGGCATGGGCGGCAGGGAGGATGCCACGAATCTGATCACCACCACACAGGTAGCGGTACTGGCATCCATCGGTATGGATCACATGAAATTCTTAGGAAACAGTCTGGAGGAGATCGCAGTACACAAGGCAGGCATCTGTAAGCCGGGCTGCCAGGTGGTCTCCCTGCGGCAGAAGGAAGCGGCACAGCGCGTCGTGGAGCAG
>CAVFMG010000096.1:0-11101 GCA_963623435.1 Odoribacter splanchnicus | reverse complement strand
GGCGGGTCCCAAGGTCTTTCACCCACTTATGAGCGAGCTCATGTGGGTTTAGACTTTTTGACCCTGGCATCATTATATTTTACTGCTTCTGAATCTTCATGGTCAGACCGATACGTTTCTTCGCCACGTCCACGGTCAATACCTGCACATCCACAATATCTCCTACGCTGACTGCCTCTAAGGGATGCTTGATATAACGGTCGGTGATCTGGGAGATGTGCACCAGTCCGTCCTGATGGACACCGATATCCACGAACACACCAAAGTCAATGACATTACGCACAGTTCCTTTTAAGATCATGCCGGGTTTTAAGTCCTTCATATCCAGGACATCGCTGCGCAGAATCGGCTTCGGCATATCATCTCTGGGATCTCTGCCGGGCTTCTCCAGTTCCTTCAGAATGTCTGTCAGGGTGATCTCACCGATTCCCAGCTCTTCTGCCAGAAGCTTCTTATTCTTAATGCGCTTTTCCAGTCCGGAAATGTCTTTTGCATCATTTGATGCATTCTGTACTGCGGGTGCAGTCTTCTTTGCAGAAGTGTCTGCGGAATTATCAAAAGTCACTCCGCCCATGGCTGCAGCAAGTGCTTTGCCCATAGCGGTATTGGTATTATGCACTTTTACGGTCTTGCCCTTCTGCTCTTCCCGCTTCTTCGTTGCAGGATGAGCACCGGTCTGTCCGCTACCTTGCGCCGCAGTGCTCTTGCCGGAAGCTTTCTTCGCCGCTGCCTGCTTCTGGGCTTCCTTGATATCTTCCATAGTCAGTCCCAGCTTCGCCATCAGCTGTTCTGCCGCCTCGTAAGACTCGGGATGGACGCTGGTAGCATCTAACGCGTTCTTGCCATCCAGGATCCGTAAGAATCCAGCACACTGCTCATACGCCTTGGGTCCTAACTTCGGTACCTTTAACAGCTGCTTTCTGCTTACAAAACGCCCGTTATTTTCTCTGTAATCCACGATATTCTTCGCGATGGTCTTGTTAATACCGGAGACATACTCCAATAGGGATGCGGATGCAGTATTCAGATCCACTCCGACCTTATTTACACTGTCTTCCACCACGCCGTTTAAGGCATCACTTAATTTCTTCTGGTTCATGTCATGCTGGTACTGACCGACACCGATGGACTTGGGATCGATCTTCACCAATTCTGCCAGGGGATCCTGCAATCTTCTGGCGATAGATGCAGCGCTTCGCTGTCCCACATCGAAGTTCGGGAACTCTTCCGTTGCCAGCTTACTAGCGGAATATACGGAAGCTCCTGCCTCGTTGACGATGACATACTGTACCGGACGATCCAGTTCCTTCAGCAGTTCTACGATGACCTGCTCGGATTCTCTGGACGCCGTGCCATTTCCTACAGAAATTAAATCTACATTATATTTTTTAATCAGTTTTTTCAGCTCTGCTTTGGATTCTTCCACCTTATTCTGAGGTGCGGTAGGGAAAATTACTTTCGTATCCAGCACCTTTCCGGTGGCATCCACTACCGCCAGCTTACAGCCGGTACGGAACGCCGGATCCCAGCCTAAGACCACTTTGCCTGCAATAGGGGGCTGCAGCAGTAACTGCTCTAAGTTCTTACCGAAGACATTGATAGCTCCGTCCTCCGCTTTTTCCGTCAGGTCGTTACGGATCTCTCTTTCAATAGCAGGTGCTATTAAACGATCATAGCTGTCCTCTACTGCTGCCCGGATCACCGGTGCGGTATATTCGTTATCCTTTGTAATTAACTTCTTCTCTAAGTAGCGCAGGATCCGCTCTTCGGGTGCATTGACTTTCACGGTCAGTATTTTTTCCGCCTCGCCGCGGTTCAAAGCCAGTACTCTGTGTCCTGCGATCTTCTTCACCGGCTCTTCAAAATTGTAATACATCTCATAGACACTCTGTGCCTTCTCATCCTTCGCCGTACTGGTGACGATGCCTTCCTCTACGGTGATATTACGGATATAGAGACGATGGTCTGCATCATCGGAGATCATCTCGGCAATGATATCCTGTGCTCCCTGCAGTGCCTCTTCCGGAGTTTTCACTTCTTTGTCTTCGGAAACATATTTTGCAGCTTCCTTCAGCACCGGTTCCGCTGCCTCCTGGCGCAGGATATACTCTGCCAGAGGCTCCAGTCCCTTTTCCTTGGCGATGCTAGCACGGGTCTTTCTCTTGGGGCGGTAAGGGCGGTATAGATCCTCTACCACTACCAGTGTCTGAGCTGCCAGGATCTTTTCCTTTAACTCATCGGTAAGCTTCCCCTGCTCCTCGATGCTCTTTAACACCTGCTCCTTTTTATCTTCCAGACTTCTCAGATAGGTCAGCCTCTCATCCAGATTACGCAGCTGCTCGTCGTTCAGAGATCCGGTGACCTCCTTACGGTAACGGGAGATGAAAGGGATGGTATTCCCCTCATCGATCAGCTTCACTGCAGCTTCCACCTGCCATTTTTCTACCTGAAGTTCTTCTTTGATTTTCTGTATAATATCCATAGTTCCTCCTGATGGCATGTTGCCATTTCGTTTTGCGCATGAGTCTATTATACTGGAAATCCGAAGTTTTCTCAATCTTTTAATTTTTATTTCATTTGCTTATTCTACCGAAAAATGGTACAGTACTTTTATGAGCGGAAACGTGGAAAGCTATCTGTCCGCCCGGAAATGAGGTTCTTATGGATTATTATCAGAATCAGAATAACGAAATGAATCAGAACGTTCCCCAGACCGATCCGAAATACAGAGGACTGTCTATTGCCTCCATGGTCTGTGGTATCTGTTCCCTGGTATTGTGCTGCACGGGACTGTTATCCATCCCCGCCGGTGCACTGGGCATTCTCTTCGCAATGCTTACCCGGAAAAGGGGACAGCGCATGAACAGCATGTGCATCGCCGGGATCTGGCTGTCCTGCGTGGGACTGGCTCTCGGTGTCTTCATCACCGTCAGCAGCATTGTTACGGTGTTCACCGATCCTTCTTATATGAATATGTTGGATCAGATGTATCAGCAGATGTACGGTGTCAGCCTGGAAGAGTTCTGGCAGTCTTATCTGTAAAACACAGTAAATTTTGAAAAGAAAAGAGGATTTTTATGATACAATATGCATCCAGAGCCGAGCTCAAAGAAAAAGCCAGAGATCAGATGGCAGGGCGTTACGGCAATGCCATCCTGTTGTCCATCTGCAGAGGGCTGATCGTATTTTCCCTTAGTTTTGCCGTCAGCACGACCTTCTCCATGATTGTTACCATAAGGGTACTCGCGGGTGGAAGCGGTGATACTTCTCTGACGGAATATCTCCTGTTGACTGCCTGCACCACCCTGCTGTCGATCTTCGCGGGAGTATTTCAGACCGGTATTATTTTGTTCTATCTGAATTCCGCATGTAACAGACCGGCAACGATAGCCAATCTATTCTACGGGTTCAAATACTTATTCAAAAAATCCTTAGGGATCTCTGCTGTGCTGGTTCTATTGAATACCTTGTGCCTGTTGCCTTGTGATATCTGTATCTTCCTCCTGCGTTCCGGAGTCGGTGATACCGTTACTATGGCGGTTCTGACCATTGTATTCATGATCATCGGGCTGTGTATCTACCTTCCGTTATCATTAGGATTATCCCAGTCCTACTATCTGTTGCTGGACTTCCCCCAGTACAGTGCCACGGAGCTGATGAAGTTAAGCTTCCGCATTATGAAGGGACATAAATGGGAGCTGTTCTGTATCCAATTAAGCTTCCTGCCGTTAGGCTTCTTATGTCTCTTAAGTTTCGGTATCGGAGCCCTGTGGCTGGCTCCTTATATGACCATGACCCATACTTTGTATTTCTTAGATCTGATGCAGCAAGAGCACAGGCAGTAACGCCTGTGCTCTTCTTTTTTATTGCTCAATTATTAATTCTCTGTGTTCTTCTTATCTCCCTGTACGCTGATCCATTTCAGATAGCCGTTGATGAAGATATCCAGACCGCCGTCTAATACCGCGTCCACATTACCGGTCTCCACATCGGTACGATGATCCTTGACCAGTGTGTAGGGCTGTAATACATAGGAGCGGATCTGGTTGCCCCAGCCGATCTCCTTGACCTCGCCGCGGATGTCCGACAGCTTCTCGACATTGGCTTCCTGCTTCAGCAGATACAGCTTTGCTTTCAGCATTTGCATTGCTTTATCCTTGTTCTGGAACTGGCTTCGCTCGTTCTGGCACTGTACCACGGTTCCCGTCGGGATATGAGTGATACGGATGGCAGAGGAGGTCTTGTTGATATGCTGACCACCGGCACCGCTGCTTCGGTAGGTATCGATGCGCAGATCCTTCTCGTCGATCTCCACATCCAGATCTTCTTCGATATCCGGCATAACATCCAGGGATACGAAGGAGGTCTGACGCTTGCCCTGGGCATTGAACGGGGAAATACGCACCAGACGGTGTACTCCCTTCTCAGACTTCAGGTAACCGTAGGCATTCAGTCCGTTGACCTGGAAGGTCACTGACTTGATTCCGGCTTCGTCGCCATCCAGATAGTCCAGTACTTCGATGGTAAAACCCTTGCGCTCCGCCCAGCGGGTGTACATACGATACAGCATACCGCACCAGTCGCAGCTCTCGGTACCGCCGGCACCGGCATTGAGCTTTAAGATGGCATTATTTTTGTCATATTCTCCGGACAGCAGAGTGCCGATCCGAAGTTCATCGAATTCCTTGATGAATTCATCCAGTTCCCCGCGGATCTCCGGGATCAGTGACTCGTCGTTCTCCTCATATCCCATATCGATCAGGGTCAGGATGTCATCGTACTGCGTGGAGAGCTTATCGCATTCTCCCACGGTATCTTTCAGGTTCTTCAGTTCCTTCATTTTCTGGTTGGAACGCTCCGGGTCATCCCAGAAGCCGGGAGCCTCCATCTCACGTTCCATTTCTTCGATTCTCTTTGCCTTGTAAGCAAGGTCAAAGTGAATCCCTCACTTCCGCTAAAGGTGTTTCGTAGGACAGAATTTCTGTCTTCATCTGATCTAATTCAACCACTTAACGTCACCCACTTTCTTATTCTGATATTTTATTTCTTACTTTTGCGGCAGGTAGACCTTATATCCGCGCTGTCGCACCATCTTCCGACTGTCGCCAGAAAGCATCAGGCTTTCCGTCCGCAGCAGTTCTTGTACTTCTTACCGCTTCCGCAGGGGCAGGGATCGTTGGGATATACCTTGGCGTTCTCACGCTTTACGGGTCCCTTCGGCAGGGAATCGTCTTTGTTCGTACCGGTGATCTTCGCCTGCTGCTCACGCTCTACCTTCTGCTCGATCTTGATGTGGAACAAAAGTCTTACTGTCTCTTCCCTGATGTTCTGGGTCATCTCGTCGAACATCTCATAACCGCTCATCTTGTACTCTACCAGAGGATCTCTCTGTCCGTATGCCTGTAAGCCTACGCCCTGGCGCAGCTGTTCCATATCATCGATGTGGTCCATCCACTTACGGTCGATGACCTTCAGCAGAACCACACGCTCCAGCTCACGGATAGCTTCGGGCTCGGGGAACTCGGCTTCTTTTGCTTCGTACAGCTTCACAGCTTCTTCCTTTAACTGCTGCTTTAAACTGTTCTTCTTGGGCTTCTTCACGCGCTCCGGTGTCAGAGGCTGTAAAGGAATCGTAGGAATGAGCAGGGTATTTAACTCATTGAAATCCCACTCGGATACATCCGCATCATCATTGATGCAGATATCTACGCAGTTCTCGGTAATATCGGTGATCATCTTGTAGATTACGTCACGCATACTTTCGCCGTTCAGCACCCGCAGACGCTCCTCGTAGATGATCTCTCTCTGCTCGCTCATGACACGGTCATACTCTAACAGATTCTTACGAATACCGTAGTTGTTGCTCTCAATCTTTTTCTGTGCGGACTCGATGGCATTGGTCAATGCCTTATGCTCGATCTCCTGTCCCTCGGGGATACCCAGGGTATTGAACATGCTGATCAGACGCTCGGAACCGAACAGTCTCATCAGATCGTCTTCCAGAGAGATGTAGAACTTGGATTCACCGGGATCTCCCTGACGTCCGGAACGTCCACGCAGCTGGTTATCAATACGTCTGGACTCGTGACGCTCGGTACCGATGATCTTCAGTCCACCGGCTGCTTTTGCTTCATCATCCAACTTGATATCCGTACCACGACCTGCCATGTTGGTAGCGATGGTTACCGCACCGTGTACACCGGCATCGGCTACGATCTCTGCTTCCAGTTCATGGAATTTCGCATTCAGGACTTTGTGCTGGATGCCGCGCTTCGTCAGCATTCTGCTCAGTTCCTCACTGGCTTCGATGGTGATGGTCCCTACCAGCACTGGCTGTCCGGTAGCATGTGCTTCCTCTACCGCATTCACGATAGCATTCAGCTTCTCTTTTTTCGTCTTGTATACGGCATCCTGTAAATCCTTACGGATCACGGGGCGGTTCGTGGGGATCACGACTACGTCCATGCCATAGATCTCACGGAACTCGGTCTCCTCAGTGAGAGCCGTACCGGTCATACCGCACTTTTTATCGAATAAGTTAAAGAAGTTCTGGAAAGTAATGGACGCCAGCGTCTTACTCTCTCTCTTCACCTTTACATGCTCTTTTGCCTCGATTGCCTGATGCAGACCGTCGGAATAACGACGTCCCGGCATAATGCGTCCGGTAAACTCATCAACGATCAGTACCTGGTCATCTTTTACCACGTAATCCTTATCGCGGAACATCAGATTGTGTGCACGCAGTGCCAAGATAATGTTATGCTGGATCTCCAGGTTCTCGGGATCCGCAAAGTTATCAATATGGAAGAATCTCTCTACCTTTTCCATACCTGCGGCGGTCAGGTTGATGATCTTATCCTTCTCGTTGACTACGAAGTCTCCGGTCTCTTCCTGTACCACACCCATGATGGCATCCATCTTGGTCAGTTCCTGTACATCGTCGCCACGCTTCATCTGACGGGCCAACAGGTCGCACATCTCGTACAATGCTGTGGACTTGCCGCTCTGTCCGGAAATGATCAAAGGGGTTCTCGCTTCATCGATGAGTACAGAGTCCACCTCATCGATAATGGCATAGTGCAGTCCACGCAGAACCAGCTGTTCCTTGTAGATGACCATGTTATCACGCAGATAATCGAATCCCAGCTCGTTGTTCGTTACATAGGTGATGTCGCAGTTGTAAGCAGCCTGTCTCTCCTCGGAGGTCATGCTGTTCAGTACTACGCCGACCTTCAGTCCCAGGAATTCATGTACCTGACCCATCCACTCTGCATCACGCTTTGCCAGATAGTCGTTGACGGTAACCACATGGACACCTTTGCCTTCCAGCGCATTCAGATAGGCAGGAAGAGTGGATACCAGGGTCTTACCTTCACCGGTACGCATCTCTGCGATACGTCCCTGATGCAGAATGATACCACCGATCAGCTGTACTCTGTAGTGCTCCATGTTCAGAACACGCTTTGCAGCCTCTCTTACGGTTGCATAAGCCTCCGGAAGCAGATCATCCAGAGTCTCTCCCTCGGTCAGACGCTTCTTGTACTCTTCGGTCTTGCCGCGCAGTTCCTCATCGGAAAGTGCCTGCATCGTAGGACGGAGTGCCTCGATCTTGTCCACCAGGGGCTCAATACGCTTCAGTTCTCTGGAACTGTGCGTGCCAAATATCTTTTCAATAACGTTCATTTTTTCCTCGTTTCCGCACCCTTGCGACAATAGAATATTCAAGGGTCTTCGCATAATTCAAAGCTTATTGTAGCAGATTTTCCTCTATGTTTCAACCTTTCAATGCTTCCACAGCCGTGAAAAGACTGTAAAAATTTTATGAACCGGATATGTACAGCGGGAAGTCCGCAAAAATTGACAGTACGGCTAAAAATTATTATAATTAATTTAACTAATTTCTTTTCTGTAAGGGAGCGTAAATCCATGAAAAGATTATCTATCACACAACTGATTCCCGGCATGACAGTCGCCGAGGATGTCTACGATCTGGATCATGAACTTTTGGTGCAAAAAGGTACGGTTCTGACGGACAAGTTGATCACCAAGCTGGATCTGTACGGTATTCTCACCATTTTTGCCGAAGACGCCATAGAGCCCCTGCCGCTGGAAACTGCCGCGGATACAGAATCTTCTTATTACGAGCGGATCAAGAATTCTCCGGAATTCCAGCTGTTCAAGGAAGATTTTGAGAACGAAGTAGAACTTTTCCGTGAAAATATGAACCTGGTCGTTCAGTAGAATACCAAAATGGATGTCAAGACACTGTTGCAGAATACTCTGGCAATCGTGTCCCACCATTCCGGCAGCATCAATCTGCTGGACATGCTCCAAAACATGCGGGACTATGACGATTCCACGTATACGCATTGTCTGAATGTAGCGCTGATCTGCAACATTCTCGCCAGATGGCTGAAGCTGTCCGAGGAAGAGGTGGAGCTTGCCACCGCCTGCGGTCTGTTCCACGATGTGGGCAAAATGCTGATCCTATTCCATCATTGCCAAGCCCGAAAAACTGTCCGACGAAGAATTTGCCATTATGAAAAAGCATCCCACGTTAGGCTATCAGCTGCTGATGTCCCAGGATGTGAACGAACACGTGAAAAATGCAGCACTTATGCATCATGAGCGTAACGACGGCAGTGGTTATCCTCTGAAATTAAAGGGCAATCAAATCGATCCTTACGCCCGGATGGTTGCCATCGCAGATGTCTACGATGCCATGACGGCGGCACGGTGTTACCGAGGTCCCTTATGTCCGTTCCGCGTCACTGAGATGTTTGAATCCGAAGGTTTCCGGAAGTACGATGTCTCCATCCTGCTTCCTTTCCTGGAAAATGTAGTGAATTCCTGCCTGCAGAATCGTTGTCTGTTAAGTGACGGCAGGAAGGGAACGATCATTTACATCAATAAAGATAAATTGTCCCGTCCTGTGGTGCAGTGCTGTGACGAATATATAGATCTGGCTGACGTGCCGGATTTAGAGATCGTAAAACTTTTATAATCGATTATGACTATATTTTAGAAAAGGAGTACTCCCATGTCAGATACCATTCATCTTTATGTAAATACGGTAAATACGCCGGACGATGCACTTTCCCGCGCGTCTTTTGCCACCATCGGGGAGGCGCTGGCTTCCCTGGCGGATACTTCTGCGCCGGAATGTGAAAAACAGTTTCCCGCCCCCGCATCGGATCTGGCTCCGGTAGTTCTGCATATCGGTGCGGGAATCTACCGGGAAAAATTAGTTATCACCCGGCCCAATGTGACCTTTGAGGGTGCAGGCTGCGCGGACACGGTTCTTGTGTATGGGGATGCTGCTTTTGATGTTATGCCCGAAGGAGATAAGCGCGGAACCTTCCGCACTGCTTCCGTCCGGATCGACACCCATGATTTTACCGCAAAACATCTGACTTTTCAGAACGATTCCGGTTTCGGACACACTGTGGGGCAGGCTCTGGCGGTCTATGTGGACGGTGACCGCAACGCGTTCTACGATTGTCGTTTTCTTGGCAGTCAGGATACGATCTTCGATGCGCCCCTGCCGCTAAAAGAAGCACAGCCTGGAGGATTCAAGGGTCCCGGCGAATTCAAGCCCCGCACCCTGGGACGCCATTATTATGAAAATTGTTATATTCAGGGAGATGTGGACTTCATCTTCGGCAGTGGAATTGCGTGGTTTGAGCATTGCACGATCTTTTCCAAACTGCCCGGAGACCGCATTCCGCCGGAAAGCCCGGACTCTGAAGTGATCTACGGCTATGTGACTGCTGCCTCTACCCCGCAGGAAGAACCCTACGGCTATGTGTTCCATGAATGTAAACTGGAGAGCGACTGCCCGCCCCATTCCATCTATCTGGGACGCCCCTGGAGAGAATGGGCAAAGACCGTATTCCTGCACTGTGAACTGGGTGAGCATATCCATCCCGCCGGCTGGCAGGACTGGAAAAAGCCCCATGACCATTTCTATTACGGAGAGTACGCTTCCTACGGTCCCGGTGCCTCCCCCGCCACCCGCGCAGACTTTTCCCATCAGCTGACGGAAGAAGAAGCTGCCGAGTACACCGTGGAACACGTGCTGAAAGGCTGGCAGCCGCAGAGTTTGTGAACCTTTGCGTGAATACAGTTTCGAGCATCCAATCGTTGGACATAGTCCGCTATGAAAGGAGTTCCGCCGTCTATGTATCAGGAGGAATTGTCCCGTCTGCTGGCTCTGGATTACTGTTGTAGTCCTGCAGATGTAACGGATTCGCAGAATCATTTTTCCATTTATATTCCTCGAGAAGGGCGCCGTCGCTTTCAGGAAGGTACCGTCTGCGGCTTGAAAATTGCTGTCGTCAATGGGAAATTATTATTTACCGGTTCCGAAGAAATTATTGCAGAATGTAGAAAACGCTATGCCAATGTGACCGGAGAATGTTTTTTGATGTAAAAAGACTTCGGGAATAGAGGAACTGCTGGTTCCGTCCGGTGTCCGTATTGCGCAGGCACATCCCTTTTATCTGCCGGAAAGTGGTATTACAATCTCTTCTGCTATTGTTTCTTCGGGATTGCCTGAGTCTTGTGCTTTTGATCTGGTACGATACGATCAGAATAATATTCTGCAATTCCGCGGGGATAGCCGCTTTGATGAAGCTTTTGCCTTCGATCCGGATGCCCCGGATGTTCTGGACATTGCCGCAGTAAAAAACGGCGAGATTCTCGGTATGGCCGGCGCCAGCGCTGACAGTCCTCTGTTCTGGCAGATTGGGATCAATGTGGATCCCCCTGCCGGCGGAATGCATGTGGGATCTACTCTGGTAAGACTTTTGGCTCAGGATGTTCTTGCTTTAGTGCGATTCACTTACGGACGCAGACCGTAGCGGACATAAGTGGTCAAAATACGCCCACTAAGTACCGACGGCTGCTTAGAGTCTGCTTGTCCTTACCCCAACTGCGGGCTACTGGTTTTTTACATAAACTATTCATAATGTGAAGTTTGTTCTATTGTCGATATCCACGCAATGGAAACGGATGGGTATGACAGGCCTGCTCTGTCGCTGATACCCACATTGTGAAAAGCGGATGGGTATGACAGGCTCGCTCTGCTGCTGATACCCAC
>CAVFMG010000095.1:0-11254 GCA_963623435.1 Odoribacter splanchnicus | reverse complement strand
CGGTAATACAGGCAATATATTGGATGCGCTGAAAAAACATGACGCGCCGGCTACTTTTTTCGTGGTGGGACATTTTCTGGAGTCGGCACCGGAGATGTTGAAGCGCATGGTGGAGGAAGGACACACGGTGGGAAACCATACCTACCATCACTATGACATGTCAAAAATCTCAGATCCGGCAGCCTTTCAGAAAGAGATGGACGATGTGAGAACACTTTTTCAGGAGACCACCGGCACGGAGATGGCAATGTACTACCGTCCGCCCCAGGGCAAATACAGTGAGACCAATTTGCAGATGGCAAAGGATCTGGGGTATTCCACTTTTTTCTGGAGTCTGGCTTACGTGGACTGGAACGTGGACGCCCAGCCCAGCCATGAGGAAGCTTTTTCCAAACTGACCGGAAGGATCCATCCCGGAGCGGTGGTACTGTTACATAATACCTCGAAGACCAACGGGGAGATTCTGGATGGACTTCTCACAAAATGGGAAGAAATGGGTTATACCTTCGGAAAATTGGAAGAACTGGTGCAGTAGGGTTTGACTTCCCCTGCACCATACCCTATAATAGATAGCAGAAAAATATACTGGAGGACAACCATGGAAAAAGAACTGGTAGTTGTCATTGATTTTGGCGGACAGTACAATCAGCTGGTCGCCAGAAGAGTCAGAGAATGCAATGTATATTGTGAAATCTACTCTTACAAGACAGACTTGAATAAGATAAAAGCGATGAATCCCAAGGGAATCATCCTGACCGGCGGCCCCGCAAGCTGCTATGAACCCGGTGCAGCTACCTGCTCCGAGGATCTGTTTAACTTAGGAGTTCCCGTGCTGGGACTCTGCTATGGCGCACAGCTGATGACCCATGTGCTGGGTGGTAAGGTAGAGCGTGCAGCCGTTCGGGAATACGGTAAGACTGAGGTGAAGGTAGACCGCAGTTCCAAGCTGTTTTCCGATGTATCCGAGAATACGATCTGTTGGATGAGCCATTTTGACTATATCTCCAAGCTGGCTCCCGGCTTCCGTGCCGTTGCCACCACCGCGAACTGCCCTGTGGCAGCAGCAGAATGTGTAGAGCGCGGACTGTATGCAATCCAGTTCCATCCGGAAGTGCTTCATACCGTGGAAGGCTCCAAGATGCTGTATAATTTTGTGCGCAACATCTGCGGATGCTGCGGCGACTGGAAGATGGATTCCTTCGTGGAAGAGTCCATCAAGGCGATCCGCGAGAAAGTCGGCAATGGTAAAGTTCTCTGCGCATTGTCCGGTGGCGTGGATTCCTCTGTGGCAGCAGTACTGTTATCCAAGGCAGTCGGCGAGCAGTTGACCTGTGTTTTCGTAGATCATGGTCTGCTCCGTAAGAACGAGGGCGATGAGGTAGAAGCAGTCTTCGGTCCTAACGGTAATTATGACCTGCACTTTATCCGTGTGAATGCGCAGGAGCGTTTCTACAGCAAACTGGCAGGAGTATCCGAGCCGGAGCATAAGAGAAAGATCATCGGCGAAGAATTCATCCGTGTCTTCGAGGAAGAGGCGAAGAAGATCGGAGCCGTGGATTTCCTGGTACAGGGAACCATTTATCCTGATGTAGTAGAGAGCGGACTGGGCGGTGAATCCGCAGTGATCAAGTCCCACCACAACGTAGGCGGTCTGCCCGACTATGTAGATTTCAAGGAGATCATCGAGCCTCTGCGTAACCTGTTCAAGGATGAGGTTCGTAAGGTAGGACTGGAGCTTGGTATTCCCGAGCATCTGGTATTCCGCCAGCCGTTCCCCGGTCCCGGACTGGGCATCCGTATCATCGGTGAAGTAACCGCCGAAAAGGTCAAGATCGTACAGGATGCAGATGCCATCTACCGCGAGGAGATCGCTAACGCAGGTCTGGATCGCGAGATCAACCAGTACTTCGCAGCCCTGACCAATATGAGATCCGTAGGCGTTATGGGTGATGAGAGAACCTATGATTACGCCATCGCACTGAGAGCCGTGAAGACCATTGATTTCATGACCGCCGAGAGTGCACAGATTCCCTACGAAGTATTGCAGAAGGTGACCAGCAGGATCATTAATGAGGTGAGCCATGTGAATCGGGTAATGTATGATATTACCAGTAAGCCGCCCGGGACGATTGAGTTTGAATGATATAAAAACCTCGGGAAGCCTTATAAATCAAGGCTTCCCGTTTTTTACGTCTATAAAATGTCTACATTATTTTGGATTTTTACTTTTCGGACTTCTTTTTGAGTTCAGCCTCCCATTCAGCTTTGAGCTTTTCATTTCTATGAGCAATGCGCTCTTCTTCAGACATACCTGACAGATCCAGTTGAGTAACTGGGAAGTCAGAGTATGCTTTTATATAATGTTCTCTTTCTTTCTCATAGTATTCCTGTGAACAGTCGTAGTTCTGCAGCATGTTATGAAGATTGTAAGCTTTCCTTATGATCTCACAGATATCCTGTGAATAGACCTGCTCTTTATCATATCGATTTTCACAATGATAGAAGGTGAGTTTAATCCAGTTTCTGGTTGCATCATCATTTCTATCATCACCTTCTATATCTATTCGATCCTGTATCTGCGTTTTACAGGAAAATTGTTTTGAATTGAATAAATCAAAGAGCATACCTGCTAGGTCACCCATTGTACTCATATGGCTGGCATTATCTTTTCCGCACAGCCAGTCAATAGATACGTTACATTTGTCAGACAGAGAAATCAGGACATCCACGGAAGGCTTATTGCGACCGCTCTCGTATGCTGATAATGTAGGCTGAGGAATCCCCAGCAATTCGGAAAATTCTTTTTGTGTCATATTCATGACAGTGTTTCTTAATTTCTTCAGGCGTTCGCCGAAAATATTATCCTTGTTTTCACCAAGCAAAGACATGACAAAACCTCCTTATATAGATTGGAACCTGCGGCAGTCTTGCCGGAGGCTAAGTATATATCAGGTGGGGAAATCCTTCATCTGATAATTCGATTTTGATTATACCATACAAAACAGAATATTTATATAGAAAAGTACAAAATATTATAAATTCTAGTATTGACAAGGGATAATAATATGATATAGTATAAATATAGCAAATTCTAATATTTACTACAAAACAAAAGAAAGGAGCAAAGCTTATGGCACAAGAACGTTTACCAATGTTTGTTGGTGTGGATACCGTCAAGTATGATCTGGGTGTTTCCCGGGCTAAAGCCTATGAAGTTATCAAAGATCTGAACAGACAGCTGAAGGCTCAAAATCCACGGGCATTGATCGTATCGGGGAAAGTAAATCGTATCTGGTACGAAGAAGCCTGCTTGATGACAGGTGCACACTAATGAAACAAGAAAAGGAAAAGAAAAAGCCCCTCGGCAAAGGGGCTGGCACATACCGGTGTTGGCATGTAATCTCGTAAATTCATATTAACACCGAACCGTGCCTCTTTTCAACAGAAATTTGATGAAAGGAGCAATTTTTATGGCAGAAAGACGGATGTTCTCTAAGTCAGTCGTTGAAAGTGCAAGATTTTTAAAAATGCCGGCATCGTCACAAAACCTGTATTTTCATTTGGGAATGAATGCAGATGATGACGGTGTGGTGGAAGGGTATTCGGTCATAAATCTGGTAAAAGCTCACGAGGATGACCTCAGAGTTCTTTACAGCAAGGGATTTGTAAGAATCTTAAATGAAGATCTTGTGACTTATATAGCTGACTGGAGAGAGCAGAACAAAATCAGACCGGACAGGAAGAAGGACAGCATGTATAAAAATCTTCTCCTGCAGATGGAGCCGGATATTGAACTTCTGGAGAAAAAAGAGCGTTCAGATCTTGTGAAAAAATCTGGACGGTCCATGGACGGCGAAATGTCCGCACAGTGTAGTGTAGTAGAGGTTAGTTTAGGTCAGGGTAGTATAGGAGAGTGTAGTGCAGCATCTGATAAGAACACACACACGAAATATCAGCTCGATACTGAAGTGCTTACCGTAGCCGATTATGAATCCTTGATTAAACAGCATTCCAAGGCGGTTGTAGACGGTGTGATTGGCAGGATTCTTAGTAAACCCTATCATGGCTGCCTAAATATGGCAAAGATATCAGCCTGGTGCGCAGAACAGTCTGTAATGGCACCGTCAGGAAAAAACGATAGCAAAGAATCCAGACATTCGGATCAACTCAAGAGATTAGCTTCAGAAAGGATTGGTGACTAATATGAATGAAACAACCTACAAATGCCCTGAATGCAAGGATCGGGGATTCATATTCTATACCGGCAATGATGGATATGAATATGCCAAAACATGCAAGTGCCAGGAATTACGAAAAGCTAAAGAAAGACTGGAAAGAAGCGGCCTAGCCAGAGAATTTAAAACGAAAACATTTGATAATTATGATACCTGTGGAAATGCACAGCTCACAGATGCGAAAAATACGGTAATGAGATTTACAGAGGAATTAAAAAATAAGGATGCTGAAAATCTTCCGTCTATGATGCTGTGCGGACAGGTGGGAGCCGGAAAAACGCATCTTGGCACTGCGAGCAGCGTGTGTCTCATAGATCATGGGACAGCCGTTATCTATATGGGTTATCGAGACGAAATGACAGCATTAAAATCTAAGATTTTAGATGAGGCGGCTTACCGAAAAGAAATTGACAGGTACAAGATGGCACCGGTACTTTTCATCGATGATTTTCTAAAAGGAAAGATTACGGAGTCAGATGTCAATATCGTCTATGAAATCGTGAACTATAGATATAACAACAATCTGCCGGTAATTATCAGCACAGAGAAGACACTGGATGATCTGATCAACTTTGATGAAGCGATTGCCAGCAGGCTGATTGAAATGTGCCGGGGGTATATCATCGTCTTCAGCGGCAAGGAACTGAATTATCGTCTGTACAGAGGGAGGGTTGCTTAATGGCAGTTTATAAAGACAAATGGAATGGATATAAGGGCGATACCTGGCGTGTTGCTTGCTACTACAAAAATTGGAAGGGGGAACGCAAGAAGCATGACAAACGTGGTTTTGCAACTAAGAAAGAGGCAGTAGCCTACGAGCGAGAGTTTCTTGCTAAAACCAGTAAGGACATCAATATGGGATTTAATACCTTTGCTGACATTTATATGGGAGACATCCGCCCACAGATTAAAGCCAGTACCATGGCAACGAAGGAAAATATCATAAACACACACATCCGACCGTATTTTGAAAATATGAGTCTTTCAGAAATAACATCTACGGAAATTTTGCAGTGGCAGAATGAACTGCTCAGTCTTAGAGATGACAACGGAAAAGGGTACTCACAGACCTATCTTAGAACCATCCAGAATCAGCTGAATGCGATTTTCAATCACGCAGTGAAATATTATGATCTTCCGAAGAATCCGTGCAAAGCCAATAAGAAAATGGGAAAAGCAAAATCCAAAGAAATGCTTTTCTGGACGCAGGAGGAATACGAAAAATTTTCAGAATCAATCATGGATAAGCCGGTATCCTACTATGCTTTTCAGCTTCTCTACTGGACGGGAATCCGTTGCGGCGAGCTTCTGGCATTGACTAGGGAAGACTTTGATCTGGAGAAGCGGCTGCTCTATATCAACAAAAACTACCAGGTGATTAAGGGAGAGGAACTTATCACAACCCCAAAGACAGAAAAGAGTATCCGGCAAATTGATCTGCCTCAATTCTTGTGTGAGCAGATGCAGGACTATTTCGATTCACTTTATAAGGTGTCACCTAAGAGCAGAATCTTCAACGTCACAAAAAGCTATCTGCATCATGAGATGGACAGAGGCTGTAAAGCCTCCGGTGTTAAGCGAATCCGAATTCATGATCTGAGACATTCAGCCTGTGCATTACTGATTCAGCTGGGATATTCACCGGTGCAGATCGGTCAGAGACTGGGGCATGAGAGCGTGGTAATCACAGAACGATATGCCCATTTGTATCCATCTGTACAGCGTGAGATGGCAGGTCGGCTGGATCAGGCATTTAGAAAGGATGAGTAAGATTATGGATAAGATATATCGCAGATCAACACAACAAAGTGGTACACCAAAGAAAAAGAAGAACGAGAAAAATAGAAAGCGTAACACGATCATGAATTTTCGGGTATCACCGCAGGAAAAGGAGCTTATAGAAGCAAGAATTAAGCTCCTGGGGCTGCCAAAGGCGGAGTTCTTTATAGAGAGCTGCCTGTACCAGAAAATACTTGTAAAGGGCAATGTCAGAACCTTTACAGAGTTGAAAAATCAGATGAAGGAGATTGTGGAAGCGGTAAATAAAAATCCAAATCTGGAAGACCTGGAACCGGTGCAGGCAGAAAGACTAAGAACCATTTTGGAAATTTTAAAACAAGTATGAAATAGATGGAGGAAAACAACATGGAAGGATTTAACTTTAACGGAAAAATTTTAATCGGCATTGACCATGGATATGGCAACATGAAAACAAGACATTTTGTATTTAAGAGCGGTGTCAAGTGTTATGACAGCAGACCAGTCATCGCTGACAATGTACTGGAATACGCAGGGAAATATTATGTAATCGGTGAGAACCACAAGGTATTCATTGCCAATAAAAATGAGGACGATGATTATTACATTCTCACGCTGGCGGCCATCGCAAAGGAACTGGAAATGAGGAACCTTAAGAAAGCAGATGTGATCCTGGCGGTCGGACTTCCGCTGCACTGGCTGAAGACGCAGAAGCTGTCGTTTCGGGATTACCTTATGAGAAATCAGGAGCTTGATTATGTATTCAAGGGGAAACCATATCGCATCAAGATCTGCAACGTAGTGGTATATCCCCAGGGTTACGCAGGTATAGCGGCAAATATGAAGAATTATACCGGCATGAACATGCTGGCGGATATTGGCAACGGCACGATGAACACTCTGGTGGTGGTGAACGGCAGAGGGATGTCAGACAAGATGTATACGGACAAGATCGGTGTTCACCAGTGTGTGAAGCAGATCCGCAATGAAGTACAGGCTGAATGCGGGAAATTGCCGGATGAGTATCTGATTGAAGAATTCCTGATCAATGGAAATGCAGATGTGCCGGAAAAGATGCAGGCGGTTATGAGACGGGAGGCAGAACGATATACGGAGGAGATATTTAACAAGCTGAGTGAATACGAATATGATCCGGAACTTGTAAGACTCCATATCATAGGTGGCGGAGGATGCCTTGTGAAAAACTTCGGAAAATATGATGAGAGCCGTGTGGAAATTATCACGGATATCTGTGCGACCGCCAAAGGATATGAAAGCTTATATGTTGCAACGGAGGTGAAGAGGGGAGCATAAGCTTCCCTTGCTTTGACTATGGAAGAAAAAAGAATCAGCTTACGCTTTCGGTCAGATCATGCAATGGATCAGAAAGCATGGGAAAAACTGGAACAGCTTTCCGCAGAGAAAAATATATCGAAGAATGCACTGATCGTAGAAATGATATGCAAGTATTCATCCCGGCAGACAGTGCAGGACGAAGATATGCTTGCCGGAAAAATAGCCGGTTGTGTGGTGGATCAATTGAAATCCTATATCACAACAGCAATAACGGATGTTACGGCAAGAGGGGCGACTTTCACCATGAATCAAGCGGAGAAGGTGGAAGAGCCATCCGGGGCGGACGGGATTGATGAAATCGATCCGGGAGCACTGGAGTTTTTGGCTGGATTGTAATGGCATGAATCTGATGCCACGACAATTACAAATGGCATAAATCTGATGCCATGAGCCAAAAACAAATGCGGCCCGGCATATTTCACCGGACTGCATCCAGCAGGTGTGTACGCCGGATGGAAGCCCTCCGCAGGAGTCTCTCTGAAAGAGCCCCTCGGGAGAGCGAACGGTGTAATGGGGGTATTCCCATTACTGATAGTGAGTTATAGCAAGTGGGAACCGCTTGGTATAAGGCAGCAAAGCTGCCGGTGCTGCCGGAGCCGGAATATCAGCTGTCCGGTGAGAAAGCACCGAAGAAAAAAATGAGAAAACATGGAAAGAGAGGAAATGTATATATGATGATGGCACAGACAATCAGCGTTCACAACGGAAACAGTGCAACTGTGGGACAGGAGCACAATGCAAGAGAAGCAGAATATCTGAAATATCATGTGAATCAGGAGCATGTAATACCGGATGGATATCATAAGTCCATCATCCATGAGTCATTGGAGGAAGCAATCAACCGGATTTTCGCAGATGCACTGGAAGAATACAATCGTAAAAAACGAGCAGACAAGAAGCATCCCGGCAGGGAGATTGATAATTATTACCAGCATTTAACCAGCCAGCTTGAGGAGAACAAAAAACGCAAGGCGGTAAAGGGGAATAAAGCCGGTTTTGAGGCTATGCAGCCCTGTTACGAGGTTATTGTGCAGATCGGAAACTGTGATACGGTAAACAGCAGGACGAATCCCCAGTATGATCCGGAACGCTTAGATCCGGAGCTTGCGGAAGAATTGCTTATGGAAGCTATTGAGAGAACTAAAACAAGATTTACGGTACCTGCTGTCGATAAGAATGGGAAGCCTATATGCGATGAAAACGGAGTGCAGAAAACATGGTGCTGCATTGAGATCGTGGGATTGTATATTCATGATGATGAAATCCAGAAAGGAATTCATGCACATGTGGATTATGTTCCGGTAGCACATAATTACAGAAGAGGACTGTCTATGCAGCCGGGGCTTAACAATGCTCTGACGGAAATGGGGCTGACGGCTGACCGGATCGAAGACCTTGCGCCAGAGCGAACGAGACTCATGATGGAAAAGTACGGAATCGAATATCATGATTCCGATTATATGGATGAAAAGGGCAAACAGATTCCCAAGGCAAAGCTCACAAAAGAACAGCTTCTTCATCGTAAGATGGCGAGTGAACTGGTGCCCTGTAAAACGCCCCAAATGAAATTTCAGGAACTGTTCCGGGAAAATCTTAGAGAAGTTATGCAGGAGAGGGAGGTTCCAATTGCCGACAGTCTTCGGGAGAACAGAGCACACCAGGATAAGCATGAATGGAAAGAGACAAAGGCAATTCTGGAGGCAAATCAAAATGCCAGACAGGAACGGGACAGGCTTCTGGATGAAAAAGAAAACGTTGCGGCGGCTTATGAGGAACAGGTTGAAAAAGGAAAAGCCGACCTGGCAGTTTTAGAAGAGAAGAAAGCAGCGCTTACATCCTGGGATAAAAAGCCAAAGACAGAAAAGGAACTGATGGATCGGATTGACAAGGAAGCAACAGTTCAGAAAAAAAGCCTTTTTTCACAGGAAGGAATCTTCATTCCGGCAGAATTGTGGAGACACATCAAGAACTTTCTGAAAAGTCATTTCCGGTTGGAAGAAGAAAACCGCAAACTGAAGAAATCCTTGTCCTTTGCTAAGGTGAGAGCAGCGGAAAAAGTAATGGCCAATAAGGAAAAGATCATTGCTGATGCGAGGAAGGAAGCAGAGGCGATACGCAGGGAGGCAAACAACCCATTAAAGCGTGGAAAGCTGATGCAGGAGAATCAGGAACTGAAAAAGCTGGTGGAATTCTATGAAAGAGCCATTGGCAGAAATCCGGAGTTGTCGGAGGCAGTGGAGCGAGAGAAGATGAGAAATGAGATTCGTCGAAAAAAGGATCATGAAATTGCGGTGTGATTGATCGCTCAGAGAACTCAATGCTAAAGAACGGGCTTCAGAAGAAAAGCGAGACGATAGTATCTCTGAATGAGCAGATCGAGAAGCTGTCAGGGAGCGATCTCGTATTGAAACAGAACGAGCAGCTAAGGCAGCTGAACAGGAGGCTACAGCTCAGCGAGAAGCAGACAAAAGAAAAAGTAGGAGCCGAGGTTATGAGCGTTAGAGAAAATGCTAGGTTGCAGATTAGTGCAGCACAGCAGAAAGCGGATGATTATATCAAATCTTTAGAGTGTAGAGAAACCAAGGTGGCGAATAGAGAAATAACCGTAAATTGCCGGGAGAGCAGCCTGAATGCTGAGATAGATCGGGAGGCGAATCAAAGAATAAAAAAGAAGATTGATTTGATGGAGAAGTATTTACTGAAAAAAAGAAAATGGCTTGGAAATTAAGTATCGAAAGATGACAGTAGGCTATCAGACGATGGTGTTAGGGGCACTACTGTATGGGATTATGGTTACAGTAATTGCAGCTTGCATATCGGAGTCATTTATTACAGATTTCCAGAAATTTGCTTATGCAATAGGTAGTGGAATCACAAATATGATTAAAGTAGCAATTAGTGCCGGAACGTATGTGGCAAGGCTGTGGAATATGATTCCTCAGCCGGTTGTAGCTGGTATTCTTCATTGGGGATTACAGGCTGTTGTTACAGTAGTCCTAATAGGACTTGCTGGGTATGGAATAGCATTTGCGGTGAAGAAATATTTTGATTTCTTTACAAAGAAGCAGGCTGATGAGTATTCACTTGCAGCAGCTCTGGTTATTCTGGCGATAGGCGTGTTCTTATCAGATACTATTAAAAAGGCTTTTGCGGTCAATATTCAGGATTTAATGCTCCTGATTTGGAGCCTGTATTCACTTGGGCAATTCTCCATCTGAAGAATAAAGATGTCAGAAACAGCCTTTTAAAAGGCCTGGCGATAGCTTCTGGAAGCATAGGCGGTGTGGTGCTGTTGGTATTGCATTAGGACCGATAGGATTGCTGGGAGTAGTTGTAGGAGAAGCAATTGTAGCTGGCGGAAACTAAAAAGATGTGCTAGCAGAGAAGATTTTGTGCAAGATAGATTTTTGCTCTTCACGCAAACGAAAAAGGATGCATGCAGGTAACAATGTAAAAAATGTTACCATGTTGCATCCTTTTTGAGTCATTTGGCAAGACCTTCCACGATTGAAGCTATATTTTGAAGCTGCTTTTTGTCAAGTTTTCTTAAATTTTCTGTGATAGCCCGAATTTCTTCCGGATCTTTGACATCTGAGGCAAAGAATTCCTGTGGGGTAATCCCGAGAAAATCACAGATAAAGAAAAATGCGGACATGGAAGGAAGTGCCTTGCCGGTCTCTATATTGTTTATATATCCAGGGTTCTGTCCAATAGAAAGACTCATATCTCGGGCTGATACTCCTTTTTTAGTGCGAAGTTCAGCCAGACGAGTTGGAAACATCTCTTCATACATAGTAATCACCGTCCTTTTATCATATTCTATCCAACGTATCTGCTAAAACTGTTTGGATGAATCAGTAGAATGTGACACAATAAAGGAGAATGCTGCAGCGAGGCGAATCTGG
>CAVFMG010000094.1:0-11219 GCA_963623435.1 Odoribacter splanchnicus | reverse complement strand
GTCCTAAGGTCTTTCACCCACTTACGAGCAAGCTCATGTGGGCTTAGACCTTCTGCCCCTGGCATCATACTATTTTGACGTTGTATTTTCGCAAAAAGTTTCACCGGTCAATCAGGTAATTATTTCCGGCTGCTTCGGATATACAAAAGATCCCGGGCTGCTCACCCGGGATCCATTGAAAAGAGATGTATGAAACTATGCGTTGCATTTGTTCCTGTCGATTCAAAATGTAAGCTCTTACATTCTGAATCATAATTATTTTACCATTATTTCGACTATTTGGCAAACAGAATTCTTACAATTGCGACTTTTTCGCACTTTTAGCCAAAATCCAGCCTTCTTTTTTGTCTAATCCTCATATTTGAAGTAGTCAAAATCCGCTGCCTTGCGGCTTCCGCAGCCTCCGTTGTTGGCGTAGATGCCTACCAAGGTGCCGGTGTGGCGCTTCGGGTCATCGGGAACGCCCTCGTCGCAAAGGTATATGCAGTTCTCCAGAACGCCTACCTGCTCCCAGTTCTCCCCGTCGTAGCTGTAATAGAAGGTTCTGGTCAGCTTCTCCACCACTACTTTCAAGTACACAGGTGCTTCCTTCACATTGTCCACTTCCGCCATCAGCTCTTCGCCGTGATTGCGGTTGATGACCAGCTGGATCTTCCGACCGCCCTCATAGCACAGAGAGCATCTGGCATAAGTAGCTGTGCTGTAGTAGCAGGTCAGACCTGCCTGTTCCCCGTCCTTATCCGGATAGAACTCCAGCTTTGTCTCCGCCACGTAGGACAGCTCCTGCTCTCTGCGCAGCAGTGTATTTTTCGCGCGGATCTCATTCAGCTGTCCGTCTCTGGTCCAGATCCGGAAATATCCAAGACGCTCGGTCAGTGACCAGGAACCGTTGTCCGGGTTGCGGACGAACTCCCATTCCAGATTTAGCTTCGTATCGTTAAAATCATCGAACAGATTTCTCTCGTAAATACACTCCGGCAGATCCGGCGCTGTCTGTGTCAGGCTGGGACCTTTTCCTTCGTTGATAGTAAACCAGCCGTCCTCCGTCCACTGTACGGGATCCAGTGCCGATTCTCTGCCCACGGTAGTATATTTGCCCCCATTGGGTCTGCCGCAGAGGTAATAGCACCACCACTGACCGTTCTGATCCTGTACCAGCTTGCCGTGACCGGCTCTCTGGATAGGCGCATCGGGATTCTTCTGGCGCATGACCGGATTGTAGGGAGAGCACTCATAAGGGCCATAGAAATTCTTACTTCTTCCCACGTTGATTCCGTGCCCATAACCGGTGCCGCCCTCTGCCACGATAGCATAGTAGTAACCGTCTTTTTTCATAATATGGGGGCCTTCGGAGCAGCGCTCGCCGGTGCCTTCCCATGCGGTCTTCGCAGGACCTGCCACAGCCAGTCCGTCCGCCGTCAGGGGAACCGCCTGTGCTGCCTTGGCAATGATCATATATCTGCTGCCGTCATCATCCACGAACAGGGACGGATCGATATCGTCCACTTCCAGACATACCGGCTTACTGTAAGGCCCTTCCGGTTTATCAGACACCATGACCAACTGTCTGCGCATTACGTTGTTGTCCCGCTTGCCGTCCGCATTCAGACGTAAGGTCACATAGATATAGTATTTCCCGTCCACATATTCTATATCCGGTGCCCAGATTCCGTGGGAATCCCGAATGTCGCTGATATCCAGCCATTCCGGATTCGTGATGGCATGTCCGATGATATGCCAGTGTACCATATCCCGGGAATGGGAAATGGGAATTGCCGGAAAATACTGGAAACTGGAATTCACCATGTAATAATCGTCTCCGACACGGATCACAGAAGGATCCGGAAAAAAGCCTCGCTGTACAGGATTGTGATAGGTTCTCTGTTCGCTCATAGGGGTCTCCTTTTATCACTGTTATCTATTCGCATAAATGATTTCATGCGTTATCTTCCTGTTATCATGTTACCTTTTCCCGGTACTTCTGTCGTGCCAGTTTTCTTTTTATTTTATGACAAATATTGCACTCTTTGTACTTTCCTTATTTCAGGCTTATTTCAGGACCGTGCCGTCTGCCAGCGTAATGGTATAGCCGTTGTAATTGATGGTGCCCTGATTGTCCAGAGAGCTGATGGTGCAGTTGCCGGTCAATGTCCAGGTGCTGCCTTTTTCTATAGTAACCACGGCATTATTATCCACGGCGGTACCACCCTCTGCGTTGTCGATGATATTAATGGTTCCGGTGAAACTGCTCTTGTTTGAAAGGGTCAGATTCAATGTGGAAATGGTATCCACCACGATATCTCCTTCCACGGTCTGACTGTCAAAAGTTGCATCCACCTGTGCTCCGTTGGAACCGGCGGTGCCCCATCCGTGGGAAGCGCTGTTGCCGACCACTCGTAACAGTACGCCTTCGCTGTCCTGATTCACGATCTTGACACCGGATAATGTCAGCGTGCAATGGGTATTGGTAACGTAGAACATGTCACCGTTTTTGGATGTCAATGTGCCGCCTGTCATGCTGAAATTAGAGGTTCCGACCTCTGCATCGCCGGACATGGACTGGTAAATCATGACATTGTGAACGTTTTCCTCGGAACTGCTGCCTTGCGTGTCACTCATGTTGCCGGTCACATCACAATTTTCCAGTGTGATGGAATTCTGTCCCTCGATGACCAGTGCCTCTGAATTATTTGCCGTCAGTGTGGCATTTTTCACCGTAATATCTGCGGTGGAATAGACTGCCGGGGAATTATAGCCGTTGCTCTCGTAGGTTCCCTTATTGACCACTACAGTGCCACCGCCACGGTCCGAACGGATGGCTGCGGAAGAGTTGCCGGAAGTCTTTACTGTCAGATTCGTGGCATTGGTGGTACCGCCTCCGGTGGTCTGGATACCGCCGGAATTATCTGCTGTGGTAGTGATGGTGGAATCGGAAATATTCACCACCGTACCCTCTCCGTAGCTGAACACACCGTTACCGTTCTGGGCAGAGGAGGTCACGGTGGCACCGGTAATGGTCACATTAGCTCCGTCGGTAGCAAGCAGTGCTGCATTCATGCCGTAGAAATCGCCATCCTCGGTATTGGAGGTAGCGCCGGATGCCTTATCCACGGTGATGTTGGTTAACGTTACCTCTGCACCGTCCACGCGAAGGGCATTCTCGTCATCCCCGGTGGAGGTATAAGTTTCGGAAGTGTAGGTACCGTCCGTATCAATGGTGTTGGCTGCGGTTCCCTGGGTCACTTCTCCGGATCCGCCGAAGCCGCCGGGTGCACCACCGGGGCCGCCATTTCCGCCCTCGGGGGGCTGCCCCGGTTTGTCGGTGCTGTTCGCATCTCCTGCCTCTGTCGTAATTTCTGTAGTCTCAGAAGTCGTATCGGTGTTTGCTCCGCAGGCGCTGACTGCCAGTGCCGTAATCATTAATAAACTCATAACTGTTGTTTTCTTCATAAATCATTGCTCCTTTCGATTTTGTCCTTCCCCTTACTGACAAGATCATTGTATAATGCCAACCTTAGATTTAACTTAGAAAAAGCTCCACAGAATACAGTATTCTGTGAAGCTTTTGTGAACTGTCTGTTATTTCTGTACTTTTTTATGCGTTTTTCCTGTGCTTCTGCACTGACAAATCCAGCTTAAGCGGATGGAATCGTCTCAAACAGTATCTCAAAACAAATCCGGTCCGGCTCTTCGTAGATTGCCCGGATGCTGTCGCCGTTTGCCTCCGCGCAGGCTTTTGCCACTGCGAGTCCGATGCCGTAGCCGCCTTTTTTCCGCGTACGGGCTTCATCCCCTCTGCGGAAACGCTCGAACAAAGCCTCCGGTGATACCCCGGGAAGCTCTGTGCAGGTATTTTCCAGCTTTAGAACCGCTTTGGATCTCCGCCCATCATTTTTCTGCTGCAAGGAAATCAGCACTTCGCCGTTATCGTTGGCATACTTCAGGGCATTTTCCAAAAGAACGCTTAACAGCCGTTCGATCTGCTCTCTGTTCGCTGTGATCGATATGTTATCGGCAAATTCCATCCGAAGTTCGATTCCCCGCAGCTCTAACGGCTCCCGGAAAGGCTCCGCCATTTTCTGTGCCAGTTCTCCTAAGTTCAGGCTCTCCCGAACCACATTTTCGGAATACTCTTCCATGCGGGACAACATGAGCAGATTTTTCGTCAGCCCGTCCAATCTCCCTACCTGCTCTCTAATATTGCGGCTCCACTTGCTTTCGCCCTGGTAGAGCTCCATGGCTTCGGTATTGGATAAAATGATTGCTAACGGCGTCTTTAACTCATGCCCGGCATCGGTGATAAACTGCCTCTGCTTCTCCATGCTTTCCGCAATGGGCTCTATGGCTCTGCGGGAAAGTCTGCGGACGAACAAATACATTCCAAACAGGCACAACACGCCCAGTCCCGCCGACAGGGCAAATACACGCAGACAACTTACTTCTTCCTTTTGGGGATCCAGGAAAATAATATCCGTTACCCCCTGTCCTGTGGTGTCCGGATGAGCCAGATAGAGATAACCGGAGATTCTTCCGGTGCTCTGTGCCTTCGGGTCACGCATGGCGGTTCCCGGATCAGTCTCTTTGCCGGACAGATTCCCGGGATTGCCTGCATCTGGGATACTTCCGCTGTTCCCCGGTGAATTTTCCTCTGGTGTCGCTTCTCCCGCTCCGGGTGCCTGTGGAAGCGGCTTCTCCGCATCCACGGAATATTTTTCATAGACTTTTAGGGCATAAGAAGCCGCCTGCTCCTCGTCCACGCTTGTCGCATGCCTAACATCTACGGAAGCCACATTTGCACTTTCATCTATTTTCACCAGGAAATACGCGGTATTCACCACGTCATTGTCCGGCTTGTCCACCCGGTCCGCTACCATTTGCAGGGTGTCTTTTAAGTCTCTCTGTACCATTCCCAGATTGACGAGATTGATGGCTCCCAACAAAAGTATTAACAGTACCGTCACCGCCAGCATTGCCGTCCTGATAAATTTTTTACGCAGGATCTTAATCATGGCATTCCTCCTGATCCAGCTGGTAGCCCACGCCGCGCTTCGCCTGGATCGTCACTTTGGACTGCAGTGCGGCAAAACGCTTTCGCAGGTAGGACAGATAGACCCAGACGACACCGGGTTCCGCTTCCGTGTCATAGCCCCATACTTTCGTAAGCAGTTCCTCCGTGGACAGATAGCCGTCCTGATGCAGCATCAGCGCTTCCATCATCCGGTATTCCAGTTTCGGAAGCACCACACTGTCTGTGGGGGAACTTAAGGTGTAGTCCTGCTGGTTCAATGCCAGATCCCCACAGGTCAGCACGTTGGGCGTATACTCCTCCCTCCGGCGCAGCATGGCACGGACTCTCGCCAGCAGTTCCTTCATGGCAAAAGGCTTCGGCAGATAGTCGTCCGCTCCCAGATCCAGTCCCACGACGCGGTCCTCGATCTCCGCCTTGGCGGTCAACAGCATGATCGGTGTCCGGCAGCCCTCCTGCCGCAGCTTCTGCAATACTTCCAGCCCGCTCATCCCCGGCATCATGACATCCAGAATGATGCCGTCATAATGTTCCGCCTTGGCATAGTCATAAGCGTCGGTGCCATTATCCACCGCGTCCACCTGATATTTGTAATAAGTGAGAATGTCCACCACTGCTTCGGACAGACCAGACTCATCCTCTGCATATAATAGTTTCATTGTGATCCTCCGGAATTATTCCATGATGGAGTACTGCATCCACTCATACAACAGCTTCGTGCCTTCCATGATCTCCGGTGGAAGCAGCGCACGGGCTACCAGCTTTAATTCATCGGATTCGATGTCGGTTCGGCGGAGATGGGCATAATCGCCGTCAATACTTTCTACGATATATTCAAAACGATTCATAGGGGTACCTCTTTCTTTGATGTGTTTGAGATAAGTTTAAGAGGTTTTGAGGAACACGTCAAGAATATTCGACGCAGCAGCGGTTTATCGCATAAATTACTTCGTAATTCATGCGATATCCGCTGGACTTCGTCATATCCGTAACATAAAAAACGCCCGACCTTCCAAGCAAGCTTGGAGATCGGGTCATTTTTATGTCACGGCTGCGTCGAAGGGGTCCTGACGCTTACATCATTCCGCCCATGCCTGCTCCGCCGGCGGGCATTGCGGGGGTCTCTTCCTTGATGTTAGCTACAACGCTTTCGGTAGTCAGCAGTGTGCTTGCTACGCTGGTAGCGTTCTGCAGAGCGCTTCTGGTAACCTTGGCGGGATCCAGAATACCTGCACTTACCATATCTACATATTCCTCTTTCAGAGCATCGAAGCCGACACCGACCTCAGACTCACGTACCTTGTTGATGATAACGCTGCCTTCCAGTCCTGCGTTTGCTGCGATGTGATACAGAGGAGCTTCCAGTGCTTTCAGGACGATGCCTGCACCGGTCTTCTCATCACCTTCCAGGCTTGCTGCCAGTTTGGCAACTTCCTTGGATGCATGAATGTATGCGGAACCACCACCACAGATGATGCCTTCCTCTACGGCTGCTCTGGTAGCTGCCAGAGCATCTTCCATACGAAGCTTAGCTTCCTTCATCTCGGTCTCGGTAGCAGCACCTACACGGATGACTGCAACACCGCCGGACAGCTTAGCCAGTCTCTCCTGCAATTTCTCTCTGTCGAAATCAGAAGTGGTCTCTTCGATCTGCTTCTTGATCTGTGCGATTCTGGACTGTAATGCTTCCTTTTCGCCCTCACCGTCTACGATTACGGTGTTCTCTTTCTGTACCTTAACGGATTTTGCACGGCCCAGCATATCCATTGTGGTATCCTTCAGCTCATAGCCAAGCTCGGAGCTGATCACGGTACCACCGGTCAGGATTGCGATATCCTCCAGCATAGCTTTTCTTCTGTCACCATAGCCGGGAGCCTTAACAGCTACTACATTGAAAGTACCACGCAGCTTGTTGACGATCAGGGTGGTCAGTGCCTCACCCTCTACATCCTCAGCGATGATCAGCAGCTTAGCGCCGGACTGAACGATCTGCTCTAACAGAGGCAGGATCTCCTGAATATTGGAGATCTTCTTATCGGTGATCAGGATATAAGGGTTATCCAGAACTGCTTCCATCTTATCCATATCGGTTGCCATGTAAGCGGAAATATAACCTCTGTCGAACTGCATACCTTCTACCAGATCCAGCTCGGTCTGCATGGTCTTGGACTCTTCAATGGTGATAACACCGTTGTTGCTTACCTTCTCCATAGCATCTGCAACCAGCTGACCCACAGCCTCATCTCCTGCGGAGATTGCTGCTACTCTTGCGATGTGTTCCTTGCCGTTTACCTTCTGGCTCATCTTACCGATGGCTTCTACTGCACATGCGGTTGCCTTCTTCATACCTTTTCTCAGGATGATGGGGTTAGCACCTGCTGCCAGGTTCTTCATACCTGCATTTACCATAGCCTGTGCCAGAACGGTTGCGGTGGTGGTACCATCACCGGCTACATCGTTGGTCTTGGTAGCTACTTCTTTTACCAGCTGTGCGCCCATGTTCTCGAATGCATCTGCCAGCTCGATCTCTTTTGCAATGGTAACACCATCGTTGGTGATCAGGGGTGCACCGAAGGACTTATCCAGTACTACGTTTCTTCCTTTCGGTCCTAATGTTACTCTTACGGTATCTGCCAGCTGGTTTACACCAGCCTCTAATGCTGCACGGGCTTCTGCGCCGTATTTAATCTCTTTTGCCATAATAATCAGCCTCCATTTATTTGTTCTTAGTCTTAATTTTGGGTAACTATTCAGAGCCATTAAATATCAGCTAAGTCTCGATGAATGCTTGCATTCACAAGAGACTTTGATGATATTTATTTGGCGAAGCAACCTCAATGAGCAAAAGAGAAGTTCCGTAGGAACGATTTTGCGAATGAGGTTCTGAATAGTTACAATTTTTTTAAGTTTAGCAATTACTGAATAATTGCAAGGATGTCGCTCTGCTTTACGATGATGTACTCTTCGTCATCCAGCTTTACTTCGGTTCCGGAGTATTTGGAATAGATGACCTGATTGCCAACCTTAACTTCCATCTTTACTTCCTTACCGTCTACAACACCGCCGGGGCCGACAGCAACAACTTCTGCCTGCTGGGGCTTTTCCTTATTCTGACCGGGGAGTACGATACCGGACTTGGTAGTCTCCTCTGCAACTAACTGTTTTAATACTACTCTGTCACCTAAAGGTTTCAAATTCATGACAACTGCCTCCTTATAACTATTTAAATATCATATTACTCTTTTTCATTTGTTAGCACTCATTTTTATCGAGTGCTAATTTCTATAGCTTATATTAGTTTTATACGCCGGGTTTTTCAAACGTGTTCACGTCGATTTAAAATGTAAAATCTTTTATTTCCTCATTTTATCTCGTTTTTTCTACTGTTTTTATATTACATGTGTGAAAATACGATTTAATATTTCGTTTATAATTCTAAAAAACAGGCTTCTCCTATTCAACTCCCCAGCCCCACAATCTTGAGGGAAATTAGGTTCCATTTTCTCCTTAAAGTTAAGGAAAAAAGGTTGGATTCCTGTCATGGAATCCAACCCTTTTTTAATATACTGCCTTGTAAATGGCAAGCACCTGCTCCTCTGTGAGAGGAATGTAGTTATTTTTCAGAAGACGCTGCTGCGTTTTGATAACATCACTGGAAAATACCGGTAAATCACTTTCTTTGACACCAAAGTTTCTAAGTGGCTCACTCTTTAAGACACCGTCCATCAACTTATACAGCTCCTCCAGAGCCTCCTCTGAATTGCAATCCAGAGTTTCTGCTATGACTGCCTCCAACTCATTGATTCTGCCTGTTGGCTGAAGTTCTTTGTACTTCTTCATAACCGGGGCAAACATGAGCTGATTGGACTGTCCATGGGGAATATGATACACAGATCCTAATGGATAAGCACAGGCATGGACTGCCGCACAACCTGCATATCCGAAGCCAAGACCTGCCCAGTTAGAGGCTTTCAGAAAATCTGCAGCATATTCTTTCCAAGCATCTTCTCCGCCGTTCTCCACGGTCTTTTTCCAACAGGAAAGAATCGTCTTTAATGCCTCCGTCGAAAAAATTCTCGAGATGCTACAGCCATTCGGACTCAGGAAGGATTCTACGCTGTGAACCATGGCATCGATGGATGATGTAGCAAAAATCTTATAGGGCAAGGAATGAAGCATATCCGTGATCATGACCGCTTTGTCCGGAAGCATTGCTTCAGAAGCAAGTCCCATTTTCACACCCTTGCTGACACGGTTTATGACCGAAATACTTGTCACCTCGCTTCCGGTTCCGCAGGTTGTGGGAATAATGATAAGCGGATGCTTTTTGCTAAGGTGAGCCACATTGTCATAGAGATTATCTACCTTGTCCTCAGGTCCTGCCACAGCGACAACCTTGGCAATATCAATCACGGTTCCGCCGCCGACAGCTATGATCCGGTTATAGTTCTTAACCCTGCATGCGTCAAGGATTGCATCTACATCTTTGTCTGTAGGTTCGCCCTTGCTATATTTCTCCCGGAATAAAGTCTGTACTCCGGTATGGAGCGGTGCAATATAGTCGTTATAAGTATGCTCACCGCATAGCACCAGGTCGTCGGCATTAAGCCCTGCTTCTGCGGCAAACTGTGCAAAATTATCATATTCTTCTATCTCTGTACGAATTGAAAAACCTTTCATTGTCTATTAGGCCTCCTTCTTGATCTCTTCATCCTGAATGTTATATTTACGTTCTACGAGTTCAATGATCAGTTCTGCGGTCTGATTCCATCCCAGCAGGCTGCTGTTTAACAGCACATCTCTAGTGTGTCTGTCACCACGCTTCTTTCCGGTGATATACTCATGTCTTGCATGCTGGGCTTTTTCCACAGATTCCCATTCCTCTCTTGCCTTGTGTTCATTCAAGCCTTTCTTTTTCATGACAGCTGCAATCTCATCTGCCTCCGGTGCATAGATGAATACATTCAGGACATCATCTCTGTCTTTCAGAATGTAATCACTGCTTCGTCCGACAATGACGCAGGAGGATTTCTCAGCGAAGTCATGAATTGCCTGGAACTGTGCATCGATAACCCTGTTGGAAAGGTTCGCATAACGGACACCATAGGAGGTATCGAAACCGTATCTTACACCAATCTTTGTATCTGCTTCCTCGACAAGTCCTTTATCAACGCCGATCTGATCTACAACCTTGTCTACAAGGTCTCTGTTATAATACTCGACTCCAAAATAATCTGCAACCATCTTGGCGATTTCTGGACCACCGCTTCCGTACTCGCAGCCAACAGTGACAACAAAATGTTTTCCTTCATATTTTTTGTTGATCGCTGCAAGTCTGGGATCTTCCTCTTCTGCCTCATTTTCATCGGTAACAATGAAAATATCACGGCCAAATTCTGCACCGTATTTCTTCTTAGAATATACATAGAAGACCACACCCAGGGCAAGCCAGATTCCTACAACGATCCATTCCTGCCATACAAGTGCTGCGGAAAAGGATGCAGGAATGATATAGAGAAGGGTCATAAAGCCAGCCATAATGACAGCCATAACACCCACAAATTTACCGGCTTTTACTTTATAAGGGCGCTCCATGTCAGGCCGTTTCTTTCTCAAAATGCAGAAAGAGATGGAAACAAACATATAAGCAATAACACAGCCAAATGAAGCTGCATCAACCAGCCATACGAGAACGCCTCTTCCAAAGAAGGGGGCGATACAGCAGGCAATTCCGCACAGAATAATAGCTGCTTCCGGTGTCTTATTTTTTCCGAGCTTTCCAAAGAAATCCGGAATCATCAGGGATTCACCCATGGAATAAAGCGCCCGGCTTCCACCCATGAGGAAGGAATTCCATGAAGTAATGATTCCGCACAGTCCGCCAATGATAAGAACCTTACCCATCATAGGCGAGTGAAATGCGATTTCAATTGCTTTTGCTGACACAAGACCGTTCTGGGAAGACATTTCCTCTATAATTGCATTCTGAGGCATGATGTAGCAGACCGCATAGACAATCAGGAGATACCATGCAACTGCAAGGAAAATCGATAACAGCATGATCTTACCGATTTTTTTATAAGGTACACTGATCTCCTCTGCTGCCTGAGGAATAACATCGAAGCCGATAAACAAGAACGGAGTCATGCAGGCAACTTTAAATACACTTCCCAGGGTATTACCGGTGGAAGCC
>CAVFMG010000093.1:0-11309 GCA_963623435.1 Odoribacter splanchnicus | reverse complement strand
CGACTTTGATGCCTACGGATTGCTCCGTGCTCCGCACTCCCACAATCCTACCCATTGTTATAAATAAAAAAAGGCTGTTGTAGTCATTATGGCTGCAGCAGCCTATATTTTTTAATCTGAATTTTGCATAGAAAAATCATTTGCTTCCGGGCAAAAAGATGGTATGATAGAAGCAATGATGTATAGCCGAGTGAACGGCGGATTGAGAGGACGAAATGGACAAGATTATTTTGACAGGTGACAGACCTACCGGAAGATTACATGTGGGACATTATGTAGGTTCCTTAAGAAGACGTGTGGAGTTACAGAATTCCGGTGAATATAAGAAGACTTTTATCATGATCGCAGACGCACAGGCGCTGACGGACAATATCGAGAATCCCGAGAAGGTACGTCAGAACATTATCGAAGTGGCACTGGACTATATGGCGTGCGGACTGGATCCCAATAAGGCAACGATCTTCATTCAGTCTCAGATCTCCGAGCTGTGTGAACTGACTTTTTACTATATGGATCTGGTAACCGTAGCGAGATTGCAGAGAAATCCGACCGTTAAGAATGAGATCCAGATGCGTAACTTTGAAGCCAGCATTCCTGTGGGATTTTTCACGTATCCTATCAGCCAGGCTTCCGATATCACCGCTTTCAAGGCGACCACCGTTCCCGTAGGCGGCGACCAGTTGCCCATGATTGAGCAGACCAGAGAGATCGTGCACAAGTTCAACACCGTGTATGCACCGGTACTGGTAGAACCCCAGGTACTGCTTCCTGAGAACGAGGCATGTCAGAGACTGCCCGGTATCGATGGCAAGGCGAAAATGAGTAAATCCCTGGGTAACTGCATTTACCTGGCAGATACCGCAGACGATGTACGCACCAAGATCATGAGCATGTACACCGATCCCCAGCATCTGTTAGTCAGCGATCCCGGACATCTGGAAGGCAACACCGTGTTCACCTATCTGGACGCATTCAGTAAGCCGGAGCACTTCGAGAGATACCTGCCGGATTACGCAAATCTGGACGAGCTGAAGGCACATTATACCAGAGGCGGTCTGGGGGATGTGAAGGTGAAGAAGTTCCTGAATAATGTAATGCAGGAGACCTTAGAGCCCATCCGTAACCGCAGAAAAGAATTAGAAAAGGATATTCCCGCAATTTATGAGATTCTGAAGAAAGGCAGCGATGAGGCACGTGAAGTGGCAGCCCAGACCCTGTCTGAGGTGAAGAGTGCTATGCGTATCAATTACTTTGATGATGCAGAGCTGATCCGTATGCAGAGCGAAAAGTACGAGGGACAATAAGACAGACACCATAACGCTTCAGAAGCTTACTTCCGGAGCGTTATTATTATCTGCAGGGTTTGTACAGGAGGAGACAGAGACCATGGCTGACAGGAATGAGACTTCCAGACAGGATGAAGTATTTGACTATGAAGAAATCCCGGGAGAGGATGAATTTGCTTATGATACGGGAGATTCCGCAGAGGACTATGACATTGAGGATGATGCAGATTATGAAGATGCAGGCATCCCGGAGGAATATGAGGATCCGGAAGAGGATTTTGAAGAAGATGAATTTGTGATACATTTCAGACCGTGGATGATTCCGGCGTTTGCCGGACTGATCATTCTCGCCATTCTGATCTGCATTCCTTTATGGAAACTGAGCCATCATGATCAGAACAATAACAGGATTCTGACGGCTGCTACGGATACGATGGCAGAGACGGTTACGGAGAGTGCAAATGAGGAAACGACAGCGGATACACAACCGGTCAGTGATGCAGCTGCATCAACAACAGAATCTGGGGGAGTGACGCCGGAGCCAACGGTGGAGCCGACAGCAGAACCCGAGGCGACATTGGAACCACAGCCGACAGAGGAACCGGCTGCAACGGAAGTTCCTTATATTTCCGGAGATGCTTCTATGACATTTACAGAAGTAAATGAGAGTGTAACCGCCAAAGATGTGACGAATCTGCGTACCGGTCCCAGTACTACGGATGCCGGAAACGTAGTGGGAAAATTGAGAAACGGAGAGGTGCTGACCCGGACAGGAAAAAATGAAGACACCGGCTGGTCAAGGCTTAATTACAATGGACAGACAGTCTATGCTGTGAGCTCCTATCTGGTAACGGATCTGGCTTATACGACGTCTGCGACACCTGCTAATTCCAATCGTGTCAGTACACAGGATGGCAGAGTGATCGTCTTCACGGACTGTGATGACTATATCACTCCGAAGGACGTCATCAATCTGCGGACAGAACCGAGTACCAGCGCAGGAGAGAGTACAGTCCGTACTCAGGTACGCAGCGGAACGAATCTGCATCGTACCGGAGACAGCGGAGAATCCGGCTGGTCACGGGTGGAATATAATGGAGAAGTGCTGTATGCTGTGACGAATTATGTAGTGTCCGGCACGGCTCCGGAATGATTAATGCAAGAGAAGCTGTACCCATGGGGTGCAGCTTCTCTTGCGTAGTGCACCTGTCGGAGCACTGGTTTATTAGAGAAAAGTATTGAGGGGCTGGCAAGATTATTTCGGTCTTACGGTAAGTCTCTGGATCAGACCGTTTTCATCGGTCTCCCGTACCGTGGCGATTGCCATGATATTATAGCCTCCGAAGTTGGCAATGAACTCCGCCTGCTCGGCGTTTACGACCTCAGCGTCCAGAATGGAATAGCGGCGGAAGCCGAATTTATTACGGAAGAACATATTGATGGCTTCTTTTCCGTAGATATGATACTCCTGCTGGGATGCGGAGGTAGTACAATAGTCACACAGAATGCCGTCCGGAGTGAACAACTCTGCAAGTCCGGCAAAATCTTTATTTTCCATAGCTTCTACATATTTTTCAATGGGTCTCATAGCGTGTTCCTCCTTAATATACCTTTTCAGAATTTAACAGTGCGTCAGTACCGCCGTCTACGAACATGATGTTGCCGTTGACACCTCTGGCGGAATCGGAAGCTAAAAATACCATAACTTCAGCGATCTCTTCCGGTGCCATCAGACATTCCTGACCGTACTTGGTGGGAATGGGGAGGGCGTTCAGCGCCATTTTCGCGGTGGTGCTCATGGTAGCGGTCATGGCAGTATGTACGTTGCCGGGAGCTACTGCATTGATGCGGACGCCGTTGGCGGCCCAGGTAGCGGAGACTCTGCGGACCCATCTGGCAAGGGCATACTTGGTGGAGACATAGAGACTGTTGCCTACGGAGAGGTTGGTGGAATCCATGGAGGATACCAGGCTCAATACTCTCTTCTCGTCGCCGATATTGTTTAACAGATCTACGATGTCTTTCCGTCCGGCACCCTGGGAAATGGTGTTGGATACGGTGACTACGCAGCTACCGTGCTTTTTCTTAAGGAGATCGTAGACGCCGTTTGCAATGGCTACGGTTCCGAAATAGTTCAGGGAAATGATCAGTTCCAGATTACCGCAGGCACCGGAGACACCGGCATTACAGATCATGCCGTCCAGACCTTCGGGATGCAGCTCGTGCAGCTTGTCTACAGCGGCCTGTCTGCCTTCCGGAGTGGCAAGGTTCACGCAGATGTCGCCGTCTTTCAGATCGATATTGATGACTTCGTGTCCTTTTTGAAGTAACAGTTCTTTTGTCTTGGCGCCGATTCCGCTGGATGCGCCGGTGATTGCATATACGCCCATGTTAATCCTCCTTGTTTTCGGTCTTGTGTTTTATTTATGAGTTTATTATAATAAAATCTGATATCTTTTAAATAACCAAAATGAGAAAATAAGAGGATACCAGATGCTGACCTATGACCTGACTGCCCGTGGCAGAAAAACCATGTATGAATACTTATATGAAGCAATGAAAGCGGATATTTTGAGCGGTTACCTGGCGGCAGGAGAGAAGCTGCCCTCGAAGCGGGCTTTTGCAGAGCACCTGCAGGTCAGCGTTAAGACCGTGGAAAATACTTACGAGCAGTTATTACTGGAAGGCTATATCCGGTCGGAGGAGAAGAGAGGATATTTTGTCAACCGGCTGGAAGTGAAAAGTGCTTCCGCCCCGGCATATGCTTCTTTCGTGACCCGTTTCCGGGAGGAGGAATACCTGGCGGATCTGACGGCGAATAATATTCAATATGATAAGTTCCCCTTTGCCACCTGGGCGAAGATCATGCGCCAGACCCTGACGGATTACGATACCTCGCTGCTTAAGACGGTTCCTTTTAACGGGGTGGAAAACCTGCGAGTGGCAATCGCTGAGCACTTATACCGGTACCGTGGCATGCAGGTGTCGCCGGATCATATTATCGTGGGTGCGGGAACGGAGTATCTCTACAGCCGACTGTTACAGCTGCTTGGCAAAAATGCAAAATTCGGCGTGGAGAATCCCGGGTATCGCAAGATCACGAAATTGTATGACGTGGGTGGCGTTGCCTGGGACTATGTGGACATCGATGGACAGGGAATGAAGGTGGAACAGCTGGATCAGAAAGACATTACAGTGGCGCATGTGTCGCCGGAACATCATTTTCCCATCGGACTGGTCATGTCGGTGGGCAGGCGGCAGGAGCTGTTACGCTGGGCGGCGGAGGAGCCGGATCGCTATATTGTGGAGGATGACTTCGACTGTGAGTTCCGCATGGTGGGAAAACCAATCCCTTCCATGCAGTCCATGGACCGCAACCACAGAGTCATCTACATCAACACTTTTTCCAAGACCATGGTGCCGTCCTTGCGTATCGGGTATATGGTGCTGCCGGAGAAACTGATGGAACGCTATATTTCCACTATGAATTTTTATTCCTGTACGGTCTCCGGTTTTGAACAGTATGCCATGGCGGCGTTTCTGGAAAAAGGGTATTTTGAGAGGCACATCCGGAGACTGATCAATGACTACAGAGGACAGCGGGAGCGGATCTGTAGAATGTTCCGGGAGTCGCCGTTAAGTCAGATCAGTCAGATCTATCAGGATGACGCCGGGACGCATTTTTTACTGCATGTGCGGACGGAGCTCAGTGACGTGGAGATCAAGTGGGCGGCAAGACAACATGGAATCCTGGTGAACTGCCTGTCGGAGTACTGCTTTGCGGATGCACAGAAATACCGGGGGATCCTGGTCATTCATTATTCCGATATGGAAGATGAAATGCTGCAAAAAGTGATTGGGGCGCTGGAGGAAATATTTTTATAATCACAGTTCAGCCCGCACCATTCGCAAAGTCGCGCTAGCGCGCTTTCCCGTCACTCCGTGTCGGTCTTTGCTCATGAACCGGCGCTCAACACATGAACATATTTGCTCACAAAATCATGCGAGCATGATTTGTGTTTCACAATATGTTCATGGCTGAACTGTTAGAATCATAATTTTCCCCAAATGCGGGAACACTGAGAAAAAAGAATGCAGTGTATCGCATGGAAGGAGAAAATATGAATCAGAGAGTGGGAAGAAGCAGTATCCGTCTGGCACAGCCCGTGTGCGTGATCGCAGGAGCCAGCATCGTAGGGACAAAAGAGGGCGAAGGACCGTTGGGAGCCTTGTTCGACATGGTGGGAGAGGATGATCTCTTCGGCTGTAAGACCTGGGAGGAGGCGGAGAGTAATCTGCAGAAGGATGCCGTCTATATGGCGATGGAAAAGGCGGGCTGGAAAGCGGAGGATGTCTCGTATCTTTTCGCGGGAGACCTGCTGGGGCAGTGCATCGCCACCTCTTTCGGCATCTCAGCGTATAATATTCCGCTGTTCGGCGTCTACGGTGCCTGCTCCACCTGCGGGGAATCCCTGACCCTGGGAGCCATGACCGTGGCGGGCGGCTATGCGGATCATGTGGTCTGCGTGACTTCCAGCCATTTCGCCAGCGCGGAGAAGGAGTTCCGTTTCCCGTTGGACTATGGCAATCAGCGACCGCTGTCCGCCAGCTGGACCGTGACGGGAAGCGGCGCCTTTGCACTGGGACTGAACCAGAAGTGCAGAGCCCACATCACCGGTATGACGCCGGGGCGGATCGTGGATTACGGCTTAAAAGATTCCATGAACATGGGCGCCTGCATGGCACCTGCCGCCGCGGACACCATTGCACGTCACCTGGAGGACTTCCGTGTGGCACCGGAAGAGTACAACCGGATCATCACGGGAGACCTGGGAAGTGTGGGACAGACGGTGCTGATTGACCTGCTGCGGGAGCGTGGAATCGACATCTCCGGCAGACACATGGACTGCGGCATCGAGATCTTCGACGCTGGTTCCCAGGATACCCATGCCGGCGGCAGCGGTTGCGGATGCAGCGCCGTGACCCTGGCAGCCTACGTCCTGCCGAAGTTGGAATCCGGCGAGTGGAAAAAAGTCCTCTTCCTCCCCACCGGCGCCCTGCTTTCAAAGACCAGCTTCAATGAAGGCAAAAGCGTGCCGGGAATCTCCCACGCCGTGGTGCTGGAGAGCCCAGCCGGGAAATAGTGAAAAGCAGCAAGTCAGAAATGATTTGCTGCTTATTTCTTTTAGAGAAAAGTCTAAGTATTCCGTAGTATTTTAGAAATGGGCATGGTAAAATATTTATACTAATGTAAGTGGCAATAAAGAAGATAGGACACACGGTGTTTTAATTGGGAGGTATTATCCATGGCAGAAGATATGCTGTTTTCCGGTGAATCCAAGAATATTGAATATAAAGTAACTGTGCCGGATAAAAGCGAAAAATATATGAAAACAGTAGTAGCTTTTGCCAATGGCAGAGGTGGAAAGATTGTTTTCGGAATAGATGATAAAACTTTAGATATTGTTGGAATGGATGTGGATAATATTTATAAAACCATGGATGCCATTACCAATGCTATTTCTGATGCCTGTGAACCGGCAATCAGACCGGATGTTGCGTTACAGACAGTCAAAGATAAGACAGTGATTGTAGTGGAGATTTTTCCGGGTGCCCAGCGTCCATACTATATAAAATCACTGGGAATGGCTGACGGCACTTATGTGCGTGTAGCTGGTACAACCAGACATGTGGAAGGATATATGCTGAAGGAACTGATTTTGGAGGGACAGAATCGTTACTTTGACAGTGAGATATGCCAAAATATGACGGCCTCCGACAGCGAGATAGAGGAACTGTGTAAAAGTATGAAAGAAACTGCTATGAGAAACACATGGCAGGATAGCGAAAAATCGAAAATTAAAGATGTTACTAAAAATGTGTTGATTTCATGGGGCGTGTTGAAAGAAGCAGGAGGCAAGGTATATCCGACAAATGCCTATGCGCTTTTAACAGGCAGAATGCCGCAAATGCCCGTAATTCAATGCGGAGTGTTTAAGGGAACGAATCGCGCACATTTTGTTGATCGTAGAGAATTTGAGGGCTCTATTCAGGAGCAAATGGAAGCAGCATACCAGTATGTTCTTGAAAAAATCAATATGGGAATGATGATAACAGGGATGTACAGGCAGGATGTATATGAATTTCCGACGGACAGCATCCGAGAGTTAATTGCAAATGCAGTGGCACATCGCAGTTATCTGGATCCGGGAAATATCCAGGTTGCATTATTTGATGATCGACTGGAAGTGACATCTCCCGGAATGCTTTTGAACAATGTTACGATTCCAAAAATGATGGAAGGCTATTCAAAACCGAGGAATCCGGCAATCGCAAGAGCATTTGCTTATATGAAAATCATCGAGAAGTGGGGAACTGGAATACCAAGACTGTTTGAAGCATGTGAGGAATATGCACTGCCGAAACCGAAACTGATCGACTTTGATGGGGATTTCAGAGTGAATATGTATCGGAAGGGATCGAGAAAAGCTATTGATAACAGGGTGAACGATAAGGTGAATTATGAGGTGAACGATAAGGTGAACGATAAGGTGAACGATTTACTGGTTATTCTCACCAATCATCCGGACTACACGGTTACACAGCTTGCAGACATTTGCGGGGTAAGCAGAAAAACAATAGCTGCCAGACTAAAAGAATTAAAGGAAAAAAGGTATATTGAGAGAATAGGATCCTCCAGAAAAGGCTACTGGAAAATAAAGTATCCCAAAGAATCCTAGAATCAGAATGAAACACACTCTTGCAAGCGCTGTAAGTTACTGGTAAAATAAATTTCAAACGGCGAAATTACATTATGCCGGGAATGGCTGGTGAGTCAAAATGCGCAGGATAGAATTTAAGATGGAGCGACCGGGATTTTTGGAGGTCGGACAGAAGATTACGGTAACGGAGGGACTTCTGCCCAGTAACTATTACTATACCATAGACCCGTCCTTGGCGATGTCTCCGAATATTCCGTTCCGCTACCGCCTGAAGAACCGGGAAGGCGTTGTGGCAGACATTGTGGAGAATTCCAGAGGATTCTACGTGACGGCGGAATTTGATGAGCCGGAAGTGGATATGACAAAATAAATCTATTATATAAAAGAGGAGAATATTATGTTACAGAAGATTTCAACTGACAAAGCACCCGCAGCTATCGGACCTTACTCCCAGGGAATCGTACTGGGCAACATCTTTTTCGCATCCGGACAGATCCCCATCGATCCCGCTACCGGAGAGATCCACGGAACCACTATTGAGGAGCAGGCAGAGCAGGTAATGAAGAACATCGGCGAGCTGTTAAAGGCAGCAGGCACTGATTACACCAGAGTAGCCAAGACCTCCTGCTTCCTGGCAGACATGGGCGATTTCGCAGCATTTAACCAGGTTTACGCAAAATACTTTACCGAGAATCCTGCCAGAAGCTGTGTTGCAGTCAAGACCCTTCCCAAGAACGTACTGTGTGAAGTAGAAGTGATTGCAGAAGTATAATTATGATAAGAAGAACAAGACGGAAGATCGTCGCTTACAGGCGACGATTTTCTTATGTATACGTGGGAGAAACTTATGAAGAATAATATAACCCTGATCGGCATGCCGGGTTCGGGAAAAAGTACGGTAGGTGTCGTCCTGGCGAAGCGTCTGGGCAGACGTTTTGTGGATTCCGACCTGGTGATCCAGGAAAGACACGGCAAATTATTACATGAACTGATTACGGAATACGGCGTGGAGGGCTTCTGGCAGATCGAGAGCGACGTGAATGCATCCTTAGATCTGGAGAACAGCATCATTGCCACCGGCGGAAGCGCCTGCTACGAGCCGGAGGGCATGCAGCATCTGCGTGACATCAGTACCGTGGTATATCTGAAGCTGCCCTATGAAGAAGTGGAGAAACGTCTGGGGGATCTGAACGCCAGGGGCGTGACTTTACAGCCCGGTCAGACTCTGCGGGATCTGTACGATGAGAGAACTCCTTTGTATGAAAAATATGCGGATCTTATCATAGACTGCAGTGGAAAAATGCTGCGGGATGTGGTGGCGGAGATCGCAGCCAAAGGAGGAAAATAATCATGGAAAATACGAGAGCGAAAACGACGAGAAACAGTCTGATCCTGTTGCTGACAGCCACCATCTGGGGTATGGCATTCGTCTCCCAGAGCAAGGGTATGGATTACATGCATCCCTTTACTTTTAATGGTGTCCGTTCCCTGATCGGCGCCGCCAGCCTTCTGGTGTACATTCTGATCAGCCGGAAGATCGCGGGAGATAAAGCTGCTAAATTAGACTGGAAACTGAATGTCAAGGCAGGACTTCTGTGCGGTATTTCCCTAACTATTGCCAGCACACTGCAACAGTTCGGTATCAAATACACCAGCGTCGGCAAAGCGGGATTTATCACGACACTGTATATTATTTTCGTGCCCATGTTCGGTATCTTTTTGAAGAAAAAGGTGGCACCGGTGGTATGGGCGGCAGCAGTCATGGCAGCCGTGGGTATGTATCTGCTCTGCATGACCGAGTCCTTAAGTCTGGGAGCAGGCGACATCATGGTATTTTTATGTGCCATCGCTTTTGCCATACAGATCATGACCATTGACCATTATGCGGCACAGATTGACGGAGCTGTGGTATCCTGCATCCAGTTCACGGTGTGTGGAGTGGTCTGCTGCATCGGAGCACTCATTTGGGGACAGCCCACGTTCGGACAGCTGCAGGAAGGGCTGGGAGCCCTGCTATATGCCGGTGTGTTAAGCTGCGGTGTGGGATATACCTTACAGATCGTAGGACAAAAAGGCTTAAATCCTACCGTGGCAGCGCTCATCATGAGCCTGGAATCTGTGATTGCCACCGTCTCCGGATGGATCGCTTACAAGATCGGATTTTTAACTACCGACCAGACTCTGACGCCGAGACAGATCGCCGGCTGCGTCATCGTATTTGCCGCTGTGATCCTGGTACAGCTTCCGCCGGAGTGGTTCCGATTTGGTAAAAAGAACGCTTAAGCGTATGAACAACGCATAAATTTAAGAAAAAGTGCAGAGACTGTCCTTAAACAGATAGAAGGAGGAAATGCAGAAGATGGATTATATCAATGCTTTCTGGGTGGGCGGTCTGATCTGTGCTTTGGTACAGATCCTGATGGAAAAGACGAAGATGATGCCGGGGCGCATTATGGTGCTCTTAGTGGTCACCGGGGCGGTGATCAGTGCCCTTGGCTGGTATGAACCTTTTCAGGATTATGCGGGGGCGGGTGCAAGTGTGCCACTGCTTGGCTTTGGAAATGTATTAATGAAGGGCGTGAAAGAAGCGGTGCTGGAACAGGGCTTTTTAGGGCTATTTGCCGGAGGCTTCAAGGCAGGTGCCGTGGGAACCTCCGCAGCGCTGATCTTCGGTTATCTGGCGAGTCTGCTCAGCAAGCCGAAGATGAAGGAATAAAGGAATAGGAGAACAGACCTACAACTCTTCGTAGGAGATTCCTTTCATGTCCAGATATTTTTTCAATGCCTTGTCCCATGCGGTGTCAGCGCTTTTATCCATGGTGAAGACCTGATAGGCACATCCTGTAGTAAGCACCGTTTTTTCCCCGTCGTAGCGGATGTTCAGAACCAATGCCCGGATGACGTCTGGATCGACCTGCGCTTTTGTCAGCATGGCAGCTGCTTTGTCGGGCTGCATATGAAGCACGAATTTAAAATACAAAGGAGTGTGTTTTCCCTTGATCAGGTCAAAGCACAGTCCTTTTATTTTGCTAAAGGACTGCAGATCCCAGGGAATACAATCCTCGCCCCGCTCCTCTGCAGGGTAGAAGTCCTTGTTGATATGCCCGTCGATCGTCACGGTGAGGGCGGTACTGACGGTGGCTTCCTCTAATAGGAAAGGATCAAAAGTGTCCGCTACCAGCAGGTGGTTCATAAAATTTTTCATGGATGTAATCTGTAACGCGATCATGGGGACTCCTTTCTTATATTGTAACTATTCAGAACCTCATTCGCAAAATCGTTCCTACGGAACTTCTCTTTT
>CAVFMG010000092.1:0-11434 GCA_963623435.1 Odoribacter splanchnicus | reverse complement strand
CACCAGACGTTATCTGGCATCCTGCCCTGTGAAGCCCGGACTTTCCTCACCTGCATAAAGCAGCCGCGATCATCTATTTTACTTACACCTGTTCGATTATATCTGTTCCCGGTCAAAAAAGCAAGCAGTTTATGCCACCCGGCGTAACTCTATCGCTTTTTCGTTTCTTCCTGTCTGCTTTCTGTTACCCAATACATTTCCAATGCTCCGGAGCATCTGACAATATCCTGCGACCGCCATCGGATACATGATCACATAATAGGGGAAAATATAGCGTGCCTTGGCTTCCCATAAAATGCTGAACAAAAATCCGCCGATCAGGGTCACCGCCAGCATATGCTGCAACATATTGCCATCCTTTTTTACCGCGAAGCAAAAATAGAGAAGCATTCCCAAATACAATAAAAATTGCATCTTATCGCAGATGAGAAAAAGCGGATAAAAAAGTGCTCCTCCCACTGTGATCTTCCCCGCCGGGCTGTCCGGATCCGGTCGATATTCCTCTCTGAAATTCGTAGTAAAAAACAGGGACTGGTACAGCGGTTCGTTCCACTGTGATAATATTTTTTCCCGGAAAAAGTTCCAGGTATACCCCGGGGAACTCAAAAAAGTGTGTAATCTTTCGCTGATGTCTTCTTTCGTCTGCGCTGCCACGATGCCGGCATCCTGTCCCGCTTCTTTGTACAGAGTCAGCGGGTAATCATAATACCAGCCATATCTGCCCTGATTCTCCTGCAGTCCCATGGAGATCCAGGATGTCACCGGGAGTCCTGCGCTTCGTTCATAGCCGGAACGAACCTCATACATTTTATAGATGCCCTGATAAGATAACAGCGGAAGGATCACCGCAAGTCCGGCAAATACAAACGCCCATCGGTCTCTCTGCAAGATTCCCCACACCGTCAGTACCAGTGCAAGTGCAAGTAACAGAATCAGGAAATTTTTCCGTACCAGCATTCCTAAGACCGCCACCGGCAGTATACCGATCAGCCATCCCTTTTTCCTGCGGTTCCCATAGCACAAAAGCATCCATCCCACCGCCAGGGAGCACAGAATGCTTAACAGTTCTCCGTATACCCAGCTGGTGTAAAAAATCAATGGGAAACATGCTGCCATCAACAGGCAGTACAGCACCTGTTCTGCCCACTTTCCGCCCAGTTCTCTCACGATCAGATAACCTAAAATGACGATTCCGCACAGGCAGAGCACATTAAATTTCTGCCACTGATAGAATTCCGTGGAACCCGTGATTTTGAAGAAAAGTTCCAGAATTGCCGTGAACCCCAGCTGGTGCGGATAGATTCCGCAGTAGCCGTCCGGAAGTATGGAGCCGTAATTGCCGTCTGCAAAAGACAGCGCTGCCACATAGGCATACAGCTGGTCTCCCTCCGGGGGACGCACGATGGCACTGATCCACCAGTGACCGGCGATGCCCATCCATACGGTCACCACGGCTAATACTCCTATGGATGACCACAGTAAAAATTTCGGTCGATTACTTAACCGCCACCCTGCCAAACGTAAGCCTCCGTATACGAGAAGAACCGCCATCACGAAAAAAAGATTCTGCTTCATGGAATCTTTTATGTTCACGGGGAACTCCCCCACCGCCGGATCCATGTACTGCGTATAGCGAAGCGCATACCAGGACAGGAATAGAAAAATTCCCGCCCCCGACAGACGCACGACCCACACCGCTATGCTGTTGATGACATTGACCGCCCTCTTCTGTATCATTGGTAACTATCCCTTACACGTTAAAACAACTTCCACCCACAAATTCTCTGCACAGGGAATTGTTGGGGAGGCTTTCACTGGTCACACCCAGGAAATACTCTAAGAACTTTAACAGTCTCTTGGCTTCGTAATATTCCGGTTCTCCCTTGTCGATCTGGAACAGTAACGGCTCTGCGAACTGCTTTAATACTGCAAGTTCGTAGATCAGTACGGAATTGAACATAGCATCCGCTTCTTCCTGGAACGGGAAAATATTCTGCTCCTCACCACGGCGTACGGAACCCCACATGCCGATGGTACGTCTCGCATCCGCGCCTCTGGTTCTTGCATCTCTGACCATACGGCGGAGAAGTCTGCCGTCGGTGGTCGGAATACGGTTATGCTCATCAATGTTAATATTGGTCAGTGCACTGATATAGATCTTGTATTTGCTCTCCTCGGGAAGTGCATAGGAGGTCTTCTCGTTCAGTCCATGGATGCCCTCGATGACCAGAATATCATCCGGACCCAGCTGTTTGAAATTCCCCTTGTATTCCCGCTTTCCGGTCTTGAAATTAAAGGAAGGCAGTTCCACCCGCTCTCCGGCTAACAGTCTGCACATGTCGTCATTAAACTGCTTCACGTCAATGGCTTCCAGGCATTCAAAATTATAATCCCCGTTTTCATCCCGGGGGGTAAACTCTCTGTCCACAAAATAATCATCCAGTCCGATGGGATGAGGCGTCTTGCCAAGGGTCTTTAACTGAATGGACAGTCTGTGGGAGAAACTGGTCTTGCCGGAGGAGGAAGGTCCCGCGATCATGACGAACTTCACGCCGCCTCTGCCTACGATATCCTTGGCGATCTCACCGATCTTGCGCTCCTGCTCCGCTTCCTGTACCAGGATCAGCTCACTTAAGGAGCCACGGCAGATCTGGTCGTTTAAGTCTCCTACGGTCTCAATACCGATTTTTTTGCACCACTCTTCAGATTCCTTCAGTGTCCGGAACAGCATTTTCCGCTCCACAAAAGGTTTTACGTTCGTGGGATCCTGCTTATCCGGCAGTAACAGCATAAAGCCCTCGTCATACGCAATGACATCGAACCATTTTACATAGCCTGCATTGGGCAACATATAGCCGTAATAATAATCATAATAGCCGTCCATCTCATAGATGTTCACGTAGGAACCTCTGCGGTAACGGAACAGCTTTTCCTTATCTTTCATCCCTTCCGTATGGAACAGTTCCATGGCACTGTCCAGAGAATAGGATCTTTTTAAGAAAGGTGTTTTTGCCTCCACCAGTTCCTGCATTCTGCCGCGGATCTTCGCCGCATTGTCCTCTGTCGCGGCGATCTGTCCTCTGGGGGAAATATAAGATCCGTTGCCCACTGCGAACTCTATCCGGCAGCTCTGAACCGTCTCTCTGCCGTAGACATCAAATACCGCTTTTAAAAACAGCATGGTGGCGGAGCGCACATAAGTCTTATTGCCCACATCGTCCTTTAAGGTAAAAAAGGTGACTTCACAATCCTTTGTCAGTTTCTTGAACAACTCTCTGATCTTGCCGTCTCTGGCTGCCAGTGCAATCAGATTGTCATACTCCTGCTGGTAATCATTGGCCACATCCTCGTAAGTAGCTCCCTGGGGATATTGTCTCTCTTCACCGTTTATCTTCACTGTGATCATTCTTCTCACCCTGTCCTTCTGTAATCTGTTTTTACAGCTCTTCTTTTTCGGTTTCAATACATTCCCTGACTATTATCATACCATTCCAGTGCACGGGTAAGCAGCGCGGTCTCTTCCGCAATCTCCTGCCTGCGGCGCATGGTTTTTGGATTGTCCGCATCCGCTTTTTCCTCCAGCCGCTTTGCGATCTGTCTAAGCTGCGCCAACTGCCATTTTAAATAATCCGACAGCAGCGGACTCTTACAGGACAGAAGTATCGGTCCAAATGCTTCCGCCAGTCCGAAATCTGCCTCGTCCGCTTTCCAGGAATCTCTCACCTGTGCCCGCACCTCCGGTTCTGACATATCGCCCAGCCAGTGCACCTTCATCATAAAATAATATTTTCCTTCTTCGTAGATGATATTCTCATCTGTCAGAAGATATCCCTCTTCCATCAGAAACGTACGGAAATGCGGAATCTCCGACTGGGGCTGTAAGATCAGTTCTTTAAACCCCCGCGCCTGTTCTCTTCCTTCGGTAAGAATCTTCTCCATGAGAGGTCCGCCCATACCGGCACAGATCATCCCGGCAGCCTCTCCGGTATTCAGGCTGTGCAGACCGTCCGAAAGTCTTGTCTCTATCCTGTCTGTCAGTCCGTACTCTCTGATATGCTCCCTGGCATGTTCTAACGGACCGGACCGTACATCCATGGCGATCACCCGAGGAGAAATGCCCTTCTGCACCAGATAGACAGATACAAAACCATGGTCACACCCCACATCTGTTATCACAGTGCCGGGAGTGACCATGTCTGTTAATGCCTGCATTCGATTGGATAATACAACTTCCGCCATTAATCCAGATAATCCTTCAGCTTGCGGCTGCGGCTGGGATGACGTAATTTTCTCAGTGCTTTTGCTTCGATCTGACGAATACGCTCACGGGTAACGTTGAATTCCTTACCTACTTCCTCCAGGGTACGGGCACGTCCGTCATCCAGACCGAAACGAAGTCTTAATACCTTCTGCTCTCTCTCGGTAAGAGTACCCAGTACTTCCACCAGCTGTTCCTTCAACAGGGTAAATGCCGCAGCATCGGCGGGAACGGGCACATTGTCGTCCTGGATGAAATCGCCTAAGTGGCTGTCTTCCTCTTCACCGATAGGGGTCTCTAAGGATACCGGTTCCTGGCTGATCTTTAAGATCTCACGCACTCTGTCTACCGGCATGTTCATCTCTGCTGCGATCTCTTCGGGGGTCGGTTCTCTTCCTAACTCCTGTAGCAGCTGTCTGCTCACGCGGATCAGTTTGTTGATGGTCTCTACCATATGCACAGGGATACGGATGGTTCTCGCCTGGTCTGCGATAGCTCTGGTGATTGCCTGACGAATCCACCAGGTCGCATAGGTGGAGAACTTATATCCCTTACGATAATCGAATTTCTCTACTGCCTTGATCAGACCTAAGTTACCTTCCTGGATCAGATCTAAGAACAACATTCCACGACCCACATATCTCTTGGCAATGCTGACTACCAGACGTAAGTTCGCCTCTGCCAGACGCTTTTTCGCTTCCTGGTCGCCCTCTTCCATTCTCTGTGCCAGCTCGATCTCTTCCTCGGCGCTTAACAGAGGAACTTTACCGATCTCCTTCAGATACATGCGGACGGGATCCTCAATGCTGACGCCTTCCGGTACGGACAGGTCGATGTTCTCCACATCCACTTCGTCCTCATCGGTCAGAATGATCTCTTCGTCATCCACGTCATCGTCATCGGTAATCCGCAATACGTCTACGTTGTTCTGGTCCAGATACTCCAGAACCTTCTCCATCTGTTCCTCTTCCAGAGGCATGTCCGCGAAGAAGTCACTGATTTCCTGATACTCCAGCACATTCTTTTTCTTTTTCGCCATATTCAGGAGTTCTTTTATCTTCTCCGCAAATTTTGCCTGTGTGTTTTCATCCATTTTCGTGGTTCCATCCTTTCATTGCCATTATTTATAGCCATATTTCGTATTTTTTATAACTATTCGGAAGCATAAATCCCATTATTCCAGGGAAATATGGGTCCTCTGTAATTCTTCCAGTGCTTTTTTACCCTTCACAGCCTGCATGACCGCATTGACATCACTTCCCAGATTCGCCATGTAATACTGGTAGCTGTTGCGTTTGACTGACAGCAGTATATCATGAAAAGCTCTTTCTCTCTCCTGTCTGGTGGACAATTCGGGAAGCGTGGTATGGAAAAGCTCTGCTGCCTGCCGCTGCTCCTCTTCATCCTCAAACATACTGATGATTCCCGCCGGCTGGAACTGTCCGCTGTCTAATTCCACAAACATCCGCTCCGCCACCTTCCGGTACAATTCCTCGGTAAAATCCTCCGGGGCAATGTATTTGCGTACAATGGTATACAGGGAGGGATCATCACTGATCCAGGTGATCAGAAGTCTCTGGGCTCTCCGCCCGTTCTCTGCCGGATCGCTCTTATTCTGTATACCGCTTCTGGGTCGCTGTACCGGCTTGGCTAGTCCCGTCTGGGAGGCATATCCTATCACCATCTTCCTGAGGTCATCCGGGCGGATCATGTATTTTTCGGCAATCGCCTGCAGATAATTCTCCCGTTCCAGATCTTCCGAGAATTCGCACAGCTTCTGTGCAATCTCCCGGTGGAACTTCGTCCGCTGCTCCGGATCACTCTGATCGTATTGCTCGCTTAAGATACGAATCTCGAAATAAAAACTGTTCTCCGCCTGGTCAATGCGTTCCTGAAAAGCTTCTTTGCCCAGGTTCTTGATAAATTCATCCGGATCCTTGTAAGGACGCATGTTGATGACCTTGCCGGTAAGTCCCGCTTCTCTTAATATGCCGATGCCCCGAAGCGCAGCCTTGGTTCCGGCACCGTCACTGTCGTAGGCTAACAGGATATTTTCCGCATAGCGGTGTAACAGATTTGCCTGCTCCACCGTGAATGCCGTTCCCAAGGATGCCACCGCCTGGATGAACCCCGCCTGGTGCATGGCAATCACATCCATATAGCCCTCACACAGGATAATATTGCCCGTCCGGGCAGTCCTTGCGAAATTCAGTCCGTAGAGGTTCCGCCTCTTATCGAAGATCATGGTCTCCGGGGAGTTCAGGTATTTCGGTTCTCCGTCACCCATGACTCTGCCGCCGAAGCCGATGACTCTGTGGTTAATGTCCTGTATGGGGAACATAACACGATTCCAGAACTGACTGCGCAGTCCCCGCTGTTCGGAGAACATTGCCAATCCGGAATCCTTGATTTCTTCGTCTGTGAATCCTTTTTTCCGCAGGTATTGTACCACCTGCTCGCCGTTTTTCCCTGCATAGCCCAGCCCAAAATGGTGCATGGTCTCTTCGGTAAGCTTACGCCCCGTCAGATACCGCATTCCCACTTCTCCGCGGGGGTCTCTTAACATATAGTAAAAATATTTTGCCGCTTCTTTGTTGACTTCCAGCAGACGCATACGTTTGCCTGCTTTTTTCTTCTGTTCCGGTGTCTCCTCCACCTCGGGAAGCTTCACTCCGGCGCGGTCCGCCAGAATCTTGATTGCCTCCGGGAAAGTGTCATTTTCATACTTCATGAGAAACGTATATACGTTTCCACTGGCATGGCATCCGAAACAGTAATACATCTGCTTATTGGAAGACACCGAAAAAGAAGGTGTTTTTTCGTTATGAAAAGGACAGCAGCCCCAATAGTTGCTTCCCTTTTTTTTCAATGAGACATAGCCGGAGATTACATCTACGATGTCATTCCTGGCTCTGACTTCTTCTACCAGTTCTTCGGGGTAATACACGTTTTTAACTCCTATTTTGTCTTGTGCCTATCGCTGCCAGGACTTGGGTATGTAGATTTCCTCGTATACCGCTATGGCAAAACGATCCGTCATAGCTCCCACATAGTCGCAGACGACCTTCTCTCTGGGTTCTCCCACGGAGAGGAGGTTCAGATACTCTTCCGGCAGATCATCTAAGTTCTTCAGGAAATGCTGGTATAAGGTCTCCATCAGCATTTCTGCTTTTCCTTCTTCGCTTTTTGCCACCGGATTCTTATAAACTCTCTCAAACATGAACTGTCTGATCTTCGTCATGGCTTCCGCCACGGGCTCCGACATCAGTATGTCGTCCTTGTCCATGCTGTTGGTCACGATATCATGAATAAAATGATCCAGTCTCTCCGTGGGACTGTTGCCGATCACTTCACAGATCTCCTTCGGCACATCCGCTTCCGTGAGGATTCCGCCGCGGATGGCATCGTCCATATCGTGATGAATATAGGCTATTTTATCGGAAAGTCTGACGATCTTACCTTCCAGGGTATGAGGTTTGCCGATGGTCTGGTGGTTCCTGATACCGTCACGCACCTCGTAGGTCAGGTTCAGTCCCTTGCCGTCCTTCTCCAGAATATCTACCGTGCGGACACTCTGTTCCGCATGCTCGAAGCCAAATGGGCAGACTCTGTTTAGCGCACGCTCTCCGGCATGTCCGAAAGGCGTGTGTCCCAAATCGTGTCCCAGTGCTATCGCTTCCACCAGGTCCTCGTTCAGCTTTAATGCCTTGGCTATGGTCCTGGCAGTCTGGGATACCTCCAGCGTATGCGTCAATCTTGTGCGGTAATGGTCGCCCTCAGGCGTCAAAAATACCTGCGTCTTATCCTTCAGCCTGCGGAATGCCTTGCAATGGATAATACGGTCTCGGTCTCTCTGGAATACCGGGCGGATATCACACTGTTCCTCCGGTCGCAGACGCCCTTTGGAGTTCACACTCAAGGATGCATACGGACTTAAATAATCCTTTTCCCACTGTTCCAAGCTTTCTCTGATCGTCATAGTTCCTCCTGCCCCTACTTCTAATATTCTGTGCCTGTCCGAAAAATCCTTTTTACGTAAAAAAGTTTTTTATCTGCACACGGAATAAATAAATTCCGCATTTTTATCCATCGCTTCGCTGGCTTTTTTGAAGGGTGACATCTGGAATACATGCCACATTCCGGGGAAACGGTCGATGTGGGCGGATACTCCCGATTTGATGAGGTTCTTATATAACCGCAGGGAGTCGTCTAACAGGATTTCGTTCTCTCCCACCTGAATATATACGGGAGGGAATCCACGAAAATCTCCGTACAGTGGGGAGATGTAAGGATCCGTCAGATCCATTTCCGGTGCGTACGCCTTCGTCATGCGGTCGATATACTCCTTGTCCAGTACCGGATCCAGTTTCGCCTTGGTCTGGAAGGTCTTGCCCTCGCCGGTGAGATCCGTCCAGGGGGACATCAACATGATGCCTCTGGGGAGCAGCCGCTCCTGCTCTTTTAATTTTAACACCAGGGAAAGTGCCAGGTTGCCGCCGGCGGAATCCCCAGTGACGATCACATCTCTTGCGCCATACCCTAAAAGCATCAGATAATTCCAGGCTTTCATGGCATCCTCCGTGGCTGCCGGGTAAGGATGCTCCGGTGCCAGACGATAGTCAAAACACAGCACATCCATGGAAGTGCCCGCTGCCAGCTTGGAAGTCAGGGTTCTGGCATAGACACTGCTGCCGGTGGAATATCCGCCGCCATGGCAGTGCAGGATCACATATTTTTGCATATGGGCGCGGTTCACGCTGACCCACTCCGCTTCCATCCCTTCGATCTCCACAGGGCGGTACTGAATCTCCTTACTGTTCCCCAACAGTTCGCCGATATGATCCTGGGACTGTCTGTGCTTCTCCAGATTCGGATTTTCCACCAGTCCGTGGGCTCTGCGGATCAGCTGCATTAAATTCTGATTGTTCTTTTCACTGTTTTTTCCTACCAGTGCCATAAATTCCTCCTGTTAAAATATTTGCTAACTATTCAGCGCCTTAATTCGCAAAATCGCAGTCGGGAAACTCTGAATAGTTATCAAAAGTGTAGTCTTCTTCTCACTGCATTGCGCAGCCGTCTCCGGGATAAAAGGGTAGCGATCGTAATGTCCACGATCACGCAGACCGTCAGTACAATAGCCGACCAGCCCAGCATGACCTCCTGTCTTAAATACCGGTCAATCAAAAGTTCCAGTCCCACGCACAGTACGGCGATCCCGGAGATCAGGTACAAGGCGCCCGTCAGAAAAGACAGCGGAAGCTTCCGCATACAGAAGGTCACCGCTTCCACCACTGCGGTCGTAAGCACCACGATGGGTACCCCAAGTCCGTAGAACCATGCGTTCTGTCCCGTCAGATAGGTCAGCAGATACAGATACACGACCACCGCCACACCGTCTAACAAGATCGACAGATAAATAGGCTGCCTCGTATAAATGACTACGGGGATCATGATCACCCACAATACTAAGAATACGCCGACCACCGCCAGTGACCACAAGTTATTCCGGAACACAAACGCATTTAAAAGTCCGCAGGTAGCTGCCGTTGCCAGTACAATGACCGTCAGCAGCACCCCTAAGTCTTTTCTTTTTACTACTTCCACCTGTCCTTTTTCCTTCGGAAAAGGAGACGGCTGTGCCGCAGGCTCCGGTGCCTTGGGATTATAGACCGTTGTGTCGCATAAGGGGCATTTCGTCGCCGAAGCATCCAGTTCCACACCACAGTTCACACAATATGACATTTATATTCCTTTCTAACCGGAAGAGTTACCGGTTACTCTCGATCTTCACATGAATGCCGTCCTGTACCAGCTTGCGGAAAAACAGTCGTTCCACATCCGTCTCCACGATGCTGCTGGCGAAATTAATCGTCAGGATGTCATCAAAGCTTGCAATGGCGCAGTTGGTTCTCGTGGAAAAAGGCTGTCCCATGTAGATATCAAATCGTTCAATATAGGGCTTCATAGTCTCCGGCACCTTTAATGCGCCCATGCTGGTCAGCCCCGCCGAAGAGTTTTTGTCCTGGATCTTCGTATAGAACTGACGGACCACCAGATCCTTAATAAACAGCGGTACAATGCGGATGAAAGGATTCCTCTGGGTCTCCGCGTTGGTGGTAATGTCGCCCCGCAGCAGCTTTTCATTCAGATAATACCGCATATAGTTGTGTACCTGTGTCACGATCTCCTCAAAGGTGTACTCTCCCAGTCTCGGATCGATTCCCGGGTAGATCATGGTGATAAAATTCCGCAGTGTCTTCGACGGGAAAAAGCGCCGCAGGTTCACCGGCATGGCGATCTTCACCGGTCGAAGTTTCAAATGCCATTCACTCTCCTGCTTCTGCATCAAGGCATAAAGCAGAACGGCATTCAGATATTCCGTGATGGTGGCATTGTAACTCTTCGCCACCTTCATGACCTCCGACACCGACATAATGCCGTCTATGATATTCAGGGTATAAAAAGGTTCCTTCGTTCCCCGGACGCGGTAGGTCTTCTCCCCCGGCCTGGGTGGGCATACCTTCGCATTGGCGTATTTCATGTAGGCATCTTCCAGTTCTCCCGGATCCGGCGTCTCCAGAATATCCAATACGAAACCCCCGTTCTCGATCTCCGTATGTCCCATCAGCCGCAGGTAAGTGGCTGTCAGGGTCTGTAATACGCACATGCCTCCGGTGCCGTCTCCCAGACTATGATGTGCCTCTAAGGCGATCCGGTTCCGGTAATAATAAATTCTGACCAGATAGCGATTATTTGCCTTAAAATACATGGGCTGGCAGGGATTCTTCACATCCTCCTGCACAAAGGGTCCCGGACGGTCGTTGGGCTCTAAGTATCTCCAGAATACTCCTTTCCGGATGGCTGCCTTATACGTAGGAAAACGGGGCATGGTCAGATTCACCGCCCGCTGCAGCATCTCGGGGGCAATATCTTCTTTTAACAGGACAGACAGTCGATATACGGAGGAGAAATCCCTTCGCTGTAACGTAGGGTATACAATGGCGGACAGATCCAGTTTATACCAGTCCTTGTGAACTTTTGCCGCTTTATCCGTCCAGGCTCTGTCTCTTTTACTGATTGCCATAGTCTTCACCCCTTTCCCGATTCTTATAATTTCATATGATGATGCCAGGGTCAAAAGGTCTAAACCCACATGAGCTCGCTCATAAGTGGGTG
>CAVFMG010000091.1:3576-11493 GCA_963623435.1 Odoribacter splanchnicus | reverse complement strand
GCGATGATCTTCGGCAGTGCCTTGGGGTGGATGCCTTCTCTGGGGGGATCCAGAATGATCATGTCCGGCTTCTCTTCCACTTCGTCCAATACCTTCAACACGTCACCTGCGATGAATTCGCAGTTATCCAGTTCGTTAGCTGCAGCATTCTTCCTCGCTGCCTCCACGGCTTCCTCCACGATCTCCACGCCGATGACTTTCCCGGCAGCCGGTGCCATGAGCTGTGCGATTGTGCCGGTACCACTGTAGAGATCGAATACGGTCTTGTCACTGCCACCTAAGTCTCCCACATAATCTCTCGCTGTCTGGTACAGCACCTCTGCGCTGTAAGAGTTGGTTTGGAAAAAGGAGAACGTGGAGATCTTGAACTTCAATCCCAGCAGTTCCTCATAAAAATACTTCTGTCCATATAACAGCTCCGTGTAGTCACTCTGTACCACATCTGCGATGGAATCATTGGTGATATGTAAGATTCCCGCAAATTTACCGGAAAGTTTCCCTTCCTGTTCCAGGGAAAGCAGCAGATCCTTAAATCCTGCAATCAACGCATCCACATTGCCAGATCCCTCCGCAGCTGCTTCTCCCTGCCATGGATTCTGCGAAGTTGTCACCAGCGCCACCAGAATCTCTCCGGTACGGGAAGCCTTGCGCACCAACAGGTGACGTAAGAACCCTTCATGGCTCATTCTGTGGAAGAAGCTTACTTTCGCTTGTGCAAAATAATCTCTCACAGTCTGTAAGACCATACGGTAATCCGCATCCACGATCTCACAGTCCGCAACAGTCACAATATCATAAAAGCTACCTCTCTTGTGCATGCCCAGTGCCAGCGGTCCGTCCTTATACTCGTCTCCGAAAGAGAACTCCATCTTGTTGCGGTATTCATATGCCTTCGGACTGCCCTTGATGCCTTCAAATGCCCAGGGCTCTTCCTGTTTATTTAATACACTGTCCAAGAGACGCTTTACCTGTTCTTCTTTGACCTTCAGCTGTTCCTCATAAGGAAGAGACAGATAAGTACATCCGCCGCACAACCCAAAAAGGGAACACGTCCGTCCGGTTTCTAAAGGTGACTTTTCCGTCACCTCCAAAAGCCTTCCTTCCGCCTTCCCTTTGCGTACTTTATTTACCGAGAACTTGACTTTCTGTCCGGGCAGGCTGTTCTTGACTACGGCAGTCTCATCTCCCACACAGACGATCCCTTTGTTGGGAAAATCGACCCTTACAACAGATCCTTCATATACCTGTCCTTTTTTCATGGGTTAGTTCTCTCCTTCATCCTCGAAGAAGTCGTCATCATCCTCTTCCACATCATCTGCTTCGTCTTCGAAATCATCCTCGAAGTCCTCCAGATAATCCTGTGCAAAGAAGAAACGATATACAGCATAAGCCACGGCTGCAACAGCAGCTACCGCGCCAATGATAGCTAGTACCCATAACAGGACATTGCGCTCCTTCTTCTCTTCCACTTCCTTGCCCAGAAGCTTATTGAGCTTCTTCAGTTCGCTGACTTTCAGCTCGTTCAGTTTGTCAAGATCTACCAGATTTTCAATTCTGTTCATATTATTTACCTGCCTTTCCGGCATCCATGCAGTTTTATGGATGCAAAGCAATTATTTTCATTCTTTTATATCATACCATGTTTCTGTGAAAAATGCTATACTTGTTTTAACTTGGCAAAAGATGCATACATGATCTTCTGTCCCGCCTGGTCGAATTCCACAGTGACTTTATAGTCTCTGGGTTCTCTCACGATATTTAATACCGTGCCCTCTCCATATTTGAAATGACGTACTCTGTCACCTACAGCGTAATCCAATGCATCCGGTGCCTTGAATTCCGTTCCCTTTTGCAGCCCGGCCAGTTGGTTCAGTCCGCTGATTCCTTTGGAAATGTAGGGTTTATCCGCCTTTGCCGTGACATGGGGCTTCAAGGTTGCCTTGGGTCTCGGATCAAATCCGGTATTGCCGAAGCCTCCGATACCACTGCCCGAACCGCTGCCGGATCTGGGTGATGCAATCGCTTCCAGTCCCATGGCACGCAGGGCTGCCTCATTGGCTCTTCTCGCCTGAAAATCTTCTAGGTCATCGTCACGATATCTTCTGCTGGGCGGCAGGGTATTATCCATAAGTTCCTTCGGGATCTCCCGCACAAAACGACTCACCGGATTATACTGCGTCTCACCCCGTAGCATTCTGCTCCTGGCGCAGGTCAGGGTCAGATCCTCTTTCGCTCTGGTGATTCCCACATAAGCCAGTCGTCTCTCTTCTTCGATCTCCAGCGGATCATCGGAAGCAATGGTCATAAAGCTGGGGAATAATCCATCCTCCATGCCGGCGAGATACACCACCGGAAATTCCAGACCCTTGGCGCTGTGCAGCGTCATGAGCAGCACCCGGTTGTCACCGTTCTCCACATTGTCAATATCCGCTACCAGCATGATCTCCTCTAAAAATTCCGACAGGGAAGGCTCATCATGGGTCTCCTCATAGGCGGCTGCCTTGGTAATCAATTCATCTACGTTCCCCAGACGGTCCTCTGCGGATTCTTCATCCTGATCCCGCAGATATTCCGCATAATCGATCCGTTCTAATAGAGACTTGATCAGATCCGGCAACGTATAAGAGGACAACCCGCTACGCAGTACTTCGATCAGATTCACGAATCCACGTATCTTCGCTTCTGCTCTGCCGAGTCCCTGGATCTGATCCGCTTCGCGCAGCGCATCAAATAAAGTAATATCCTTCATCTGTGCGTAGTCCGCCACTTTTTCCAGAGACGCCGCACCGATGCTTCGTTTCGGTACATTGATGATTCTGCGTAGAGCCACTTCGTCCCTGCCGTTATCAACTGTCTTTAAATACGCCAAAATATCGCGGATCTCCTGACGCGCATAGAAGTTCACGCCGCCTACCACATGATAGGGAATTCCTTCCACCACCATACGCTCTTCCAAAAGTCTGGACTGGGCATTGGTCCGGTACAGCACCGCACAATCCGCATAAGCAACGCCGTCTTTATTTACTTTATCGGAGATATCGTCCGCAATATACTCCGCCTCTTCGTAAGCATTGTCAAACTGTCGGAAATGGATTCGGCTGCCCGCTCCTTTTTCCGTCCAGAGGGCTTTCTCCTTACGTCCTCTGTTGTTGCGGATCACCGCATTAGCGGCATCCAGAATGTTCTGGGTGGAACGATAATTCTGTTCCAGTTTGATCACTTTTGCATCCGGATATACCTTCTCGTAATCTAAAATGTTTCGGATATTGGCGCCGCGGAATTTATAGATGGACTGATCGTCATCACCTACCACACACAGATTGCGATAGCCGTCCGCCAGCAGACGGATCAGCTCAAACTGCGCTGTATTGGTATCCTGGTACTCATCCACCATGATATATTTAAAACGCTCCTGATAGTTGTACAGAACCTCCGGACAACTTTTGAACAGTTCCACGGTCTTTACAATAATATCATCAAAATCCAGCGCGTTGCTCTTTTTCAGTGTCTCCTGGTACTCTCTGTAGACCTTGGCAATGACGGATTTTTTATAATCTCCCACGGATTTTACTTCAAATTCCCGCACATCCACCAGTTCGTCCTTGGCGGAGGAGATCTCCGACAACAGCATCCGCTCCTTATACATCTTCGTGTCGATGTTCAGGCGCTTGCAGACCTGCTTCATCACTGATTTCTGGTCATCCGTATCATAGATGGTAAAATTCGTGTCATACCCCAACCGGTCGATATGTCTCCTAAGGATCCGCATGCAGGTGGCATGGAACGTTGCTACCCACACCTGATCCGCACCGAAGCCTGCGATCTGGTCCACACGTTCCCGCATCTCCTGTGCCGCCTTGTTGGTAAAAGTAATGGCGAGAATATTCCAGGGGTTCACTCCCATCTCATCTATCAGATATGCCACCCGGTGGGTCAGAACACGGGTCTTGCCGCTTCCCGCGCCCGCTAACAGAAGGAGCGGTCCTTCCGTATGAAGCACCGCTTCTTTTTGTTCTTTATTTAAGGTATCATAAATACTCATGAATTACGCATTATCCCTTTCATTAAATTCCTGCAAAAACTTCCGGAAGTCCTCGATTGGCATGGGCTTTGCATAAAAATAGCCCTGTACGATGTCGCAGTCCACCAGCCGCAGCATGTCTAACTGCTCCTTCGTCTCCATACCCTCTGCCAATACTTTGAAACCGAGATGCTTCAACATTTTAGTCAGATATTTGATAATTGTCAATACTGCTTGTCCAGCTTTACCGTGTCCACCGCTACCTTGGACAACAGATTCAGGGAAGAATAGCCGCTACCGAAATCATCCACCGAGATCTCCACGCCCAGACTGCAGGAGATATGCAGTCCCGTCTTGTATCAGTTCTCTGTCCATATCTTCCACATAGAAGACAAATTCGTCTCCGCCGATTCTGCCTTTTAATGCCTCGGGGAAGATATTGCCCAGTTCATCCGCAAAATAGCACAGTATCACATCCCCTGTCTATTTTCCTGCATTGTAGCCCAATTTTCCAACCCCATACGCTTCTCTTCCATGCAAACTTCTCACGTTCCTATGTCTTCTCCACACGACTGAAATTCCAAACACGCAGATTGTATTCTACGATTGGGGTATCACAGTAAATGCACTTTTTGGCTCCCAGTCCCGGTAAGGGAGCGCCACAGTTCGGGCAGTTCAGTCCCAGACCCGCATCCTCCTGGTTCTCGATCATATCCTGATCCTGAATATAGACCAGCTCCACGTTATATTTTGCCTGCTCCTTGTGATCCTCGCTGCCCTGTATGAGCTTGCCGTTTTCTTTCAATGTATGCACATATTCCACCGCCGACTGCAGGACAATACTCTGTCTACCCTTCTGCTTCCGGTACTGGTGGATCTCTGTTCTGTGAATATGAATATTTTCAAAGCTCTCCTTCTGGGACTGGTTCTGCAACATCTCCAGCCGCAGTCTGAGCTGTTCTTTCAATTCTTTTGTTCCTTCAGACAAAAGTGCCGGATTTTGTCTGGTAATGCTCTGCAGATAGGAGGTCAGTACATTCTCCGCTCTGCTCTTCATCTCATCATAGTGAAATTCCGGAAAGTCCCGCATGATGGACGGCATATACAGATTCGTTGCGGAAGATACCGACTTCGGCGTCATCTCCACTTCCTGCTCCCTCTGTTTCATCCCTTCGATCATAGAATCCGTCCCAAACAATAATCTGGAGGTCTCTCTCAGTTTTCTTTTGATGCAGTAATATGCATAATATATAATTCCTGCCAGTACCAGGCATAATACCAATATAACAATAACTGCAATCAGACCTGAACTCATTCTGTTCCCCTCAATTATCCGTTGTATCGTTGATAACAGTTTAGTCACGCCATTCGCAAAGTCGCACTACCGTGCTCTTCCGTCACTTCGTAACTCTCTTTGCTCATGAAATGGCGCTCAATCCATGAACATATTCGTTCACAAAATCATGCAAGCATGATTTCTGCTCTCGATATGTTCATGGCTGAACTGTTACAGCAAAGTACAGCAGACACCATAAAGGCATCCGCTGCACTGCTGTTTTTCAAAATATTCTGCTGAGTATGTATTATACTCTGTCGTTCTCATCAAAAGGATCGCCGCACTCCGGGCAGAACTTAGGAGGATGTGCAGGATCTTCCGGCTCCCAGCCGCACTTATCACATTTGTAAATAGGTGCGCCTTCCGGTTTCTTTGCTCCGCATTCGGAACAGAACTTGCCCTGGTTCACTGCGCCGCAGCTGCAGGTCCAGCCTGCATCGGAGGGCTTGGGTGCTCCACACTCGGAACAGAACTTACCGCGGTTATCCGTAGCGCCACAGCTACAGGTCCAACCAAGTACCGGTGCCTGCATTTGAGGCATCTGGTTCTGTGCGGGTGCTGCCTGTGCCTGCTGCATACCCATACCGTTCTGCTGAGCATCCATCTGGTACAGCTGTCCGGCATTGATACCGCCTACCATATTTGCCATGTTCATTCCGGCAAATGCCATCATAGGACCAGTGGAGGTATTGGATGCTGCCATCTTCATAGCCTCTGCCTGTGCAGCGGTCATGGTAGCTGCTGCCATTCCGGTATTACGAAGTACTGCAGTTCTCTGCAGATCTGCGATGGTCTTCGCATCCTCATCGGGGATCTTCGCAGAGTTGATATTGATGGTAACGATCTCGATACCACGAAGCTTTGTCCACAGATCGGAAAGTTCTTCTTTCAGAGCTTCTGTCAGTTCCGCGGTATGTGCGGGAACTTCGCTGGGACGTACACCCAGTGCGGAGATCTTAGCCAGTGCCGGCTGCAGGGCAGTCAGCAGTTCTGCCTTCATCTTTGCCACCAGTTCGCTTCTGGTATAGGACTCGGTTACGTTGCCGCATACATTTTTATAGAATAACAGGGGATCTACCAGGTGGAAGGAATACTCACCGTTACAACGTAAGGAGGTATCCAGATCCAGTCCAATATTCTGGTCGATCACACGGAAAGGAATGGGGCTTGCCGTACCAAAGAGGTTATTCATAATCTCCTTAATATTGAAGAAGTAAATTCTCTGATCCTTCGCCGCATTACCGCCAAAGGTAAAACGCTTTCCGATGTTGGAAAAAGTATTCTTAACGTTCTCACCAAGATTGCCATAGAACAGGCTGGGCTCTGTGGAAGAATCATATACGAACTCACCGGCATCCGCACAGAACTCTACGATTCCGCCCTGATCTACGATGATCATACACTGTCCTTCGTTAACTGCCACGATGGATCCGTTGGAGATGATATTCTCCACACCTTTGGTGTTGCTGTTGCGTCCGTTAGTTACACGCTGCTGTCCTTTTACTACCAATACGTCGTCGGAAAGAGAATCACAGTAGAAATACTCTCTCCACTGGTCAGCCATCATACTACTGACTGCATCTTTTGCTGCTCTGATTAAACCCATTACCGCACCTCCGTTTTATATATGAAAAATTGTTCTTTTTCACATCTCTTACATTTTAGCAAATTTTACACATTCCCTCAACTGCTTTTCGTAAAATATCGTCATTTTTCCTTTACAATGTGTCGTTTTTCTACTAAACTGTGATACTAGAGATGTTTGATTACACTATAATATGATGCCAGGGTCAAAAGGTCTAAACCCACATGAGCTCGCTCATAAGTGGGTGAAAGACCTTGAGACCCGCCCCGATATGAGCATAAAAGTGGGATGATAATCCCACGATATGCGAATATTGGGTAGGATTGTGGGAGTGCGGAGCACGGAGCAATCCGTAGGCATCAAAGTCGGGGGCTTTTGACCCCGACATCATAATATAAAAGGATCGAAAGAAAAATGGGTAAAAAAGCTACAAAAGCCGCTGATAATATGTACTATCTCGCACGTTGCGAAGCTGCGGTGGAAAATCCGGACTTCAGCAGCAGAGAAAAGGCTGCCGAACTGGTAGGCATCGACCGCACCAGACTGGCAAGGATCGAACTGGACACCATCGCTCCCTACCCTGAGGAAGTCAAGGCAATGGCAGAAGCATACAATACACCGGAGCTGTGCAATTCCTTCTGTGCCAGAGAATGTCCCTTAGGGCGCAACAGTGTCTCCGAGGTGGATATCGTAGACTTTGACAGACTGGCATTAAAAGTACTGGGCTCCTTAAAAGATATCGATATCCTGAGGGCTTCCCTGATCGCCATTTCCGAAGACGGGGTGATCTCCGAGGACGAACGCCCGGCATTCCAGGATATTTTGGATTCCCTGGAAAAAATCAGCACCAACGCCAAGGCTTTGAAGCTTTGGGCAATTAAAAACATACATATCAAGGAGGAGGATGTCTGATCCTCCCCCTTTTTTGATTTTTTATTTTGCCGCTTTCTCGGCAAATTCTGTGGTCACCAGTAC
>CAVFMG010000091.1:0-3566 GCA_963623435.1 Odoribacter splanchnicus | reverse complement strand
ACCAGTACCTCGTAAGGCACTCTCTCTTTCAACACATCGGAATCCTCCAGAATATTCTGTAACAGATCAAAAGCATCCTCATGGAAGATCAGATCTTTTTTCCAGGTATCCTGTTCTTTATATCTGGCAACGATGGCAGTCAGTGTATCGCTCTCTGTCTCGGTGAACTGCGGTGCAATACATTTGGCAATTTCCTCCGCACTGTGTTCCTGTACATAATCCATGCCCTTCTGCAGAGCATCGGTGAAACCCTGGATCGTCTCCGGTTTTTTCTCTATATAACTTTTCTTGGCAGAAAAAGAAGTATACGGTACATAGCCGGATTCTTCCCCCAGAGATGCCACTACATAGCCGTCGCCCTTTTGTTCTAACAGTGTGGCATGCGGCTCGAACTCAATGGTGAAGTCTCCCTGTCCGCCAGAAAAAGCGGCTGCTGTGGAGCCAAAGTCAATACCCTGGTCAATCGTCAGATCTGCTGCCGGATCGATATTGTTCTTTTCCAGAATATATTCAAATACCATCTCCGGCATGCCACCCGCTCTGCCGCCTAAGGCCATGGCGCCTTTTAACATATCCCATGAGAAATCATCAATAGGTTCTCTCGCCACCAGGAAATTCCCCGCCCGCTGGGTCAGCTGGGCAAAGTTCACCACATAATCCTCCGTGCCGCCGGCATAGGTGTAAATCGTACTCTCACTGCCCATGAATCCAATGTCCGCCTCTCCGGTCAGTACTGCCGTCATAGTCTTATCCGCGCCAAAACCCGTCACCAGTTCCAGATCGATCCCGGCATCCTCAAAGTACCCTTCCTCGATAGCCACATACATCGGGGCATAAAAAACAGAGTGGGCTACTTCATTGAGCACCACTCTGGTCTTCTTTGGTCCGTTCGTCTGTTCTGCGCTGCCACAGCCCGTAAGCATAGCTGTCGCCAGCAACGCGGACAGTACGATTGCCGTTACTTTCTTTGTCTTCATAATCGTTCATCCTCCCTGAGATTACATATCTATAGTATGTAATGCCAAAGAAAATGTTCCGAAGTCTTTACCGTTTTACAGATTTGCCTTGATCTTATCGATCATCTCCTGATACTCCGCATCGGTCAGAAGGGTCTTGCCGGGGTTCATCTCGAAGGTTCCGCCCCACTCAAAGCCGTCCTTGTACTTCGGGCACAGGTGCATATGCAGATGACAGCCGGTGTCACCGTAAGCGCCGTAGTTTAACTTGTCGGGATGGAATGCTGCATGGATGGCTTTCGCTGCGTGTGCCACATCCTCGAAGAATAATCTTCTCTCTTCCTCGCTGATGTCCACGATCTCGCTGACATGATCCTTATATGCTACGATGCATCTGCCGGGATGGCTCTGCTCCTTGAACAGGATCAGGCTACTGACCTTCAGGTCACAGATAAAAATACCGAACTTGTCTAACAGTTCTCCTCTCATACAATATCCACAATTTGCGTCTTTCATTTGTTCTCCTATCTGCCCTCTTACCGGGCGAGCCGTCTAAGGCGTGTATTCTTGCTTCCGGCAATGCCGGAGGGAATCAGTCCAATGTAATGTTGATCAGCTTACGGATATTTTCCGGGTCATAATTCAGTACCAGTTCCGCAGGAAATTCCAATTCCCGCATCAGCTGCTCCGCCTCGTCAAATTTCCCTATGGAAAAACACATATGGCTGTCCGTTCCCATTATAACAGCCTGGTCATACTTCATGCAAGTCTTTAACAATTCCGTGATGTTTTCTCTGCCGCCCTGTCTTGCGGACTTCGGATGCAGTGAGGAATTGTTGACCTCCAGTGCCGCCCCTGCCGCCTTTGCTTCCCGTACCAGCTCGTCGTAGTCTAACGGGAATCTGCCATCATCCGGATGTCCCAGTATTTTCACATACGGATTCTGAAAAGCTCTGACAGAGGCAAGTGTATTCTCCTTACGGCTGCCTGCGGTATAAGCAAAGGGATGGATACTGGCAATGGCATAATCCATTGTCTGCATCCTCGCTTCCTCCAGATCTAACGTCCCATCGGTGTCACGGATATTCGCCTCCACACCGCAGAAAAGGCGTAATCTTCCTCCTGCCTGCGGTATTACTCTCCCGGTCTTTTCCTCTCTGTCATACTCTCTGGGGATCACTTTGTAATTACCAAAATAGAACTCGTGGGGTCCTCCGGGGGTAATGGGACCATGCTCGCTCATTCCCAGATACCGGATGCACTCTTCCAGGGCAGCGTCTATATTCTCCAATAATGTACTATACGCATGCCCTGCTGCCAGGGTATGCGTATGAAGATCCATAAATGCTTTCATATTTTTATTTATCTCTATTTCTCTTTATTTTTCTTGTGGGCTTCCTTCTCAGGCTCCACTGCTTTCGCATCGTTTGCCAGTTCCGCTACCAGGCGCTCCACGATTATTTTCTTCATGTAGACATCAAAGCTTAAGAGACAGATCAGGGCGAATTTCTGTAAAAATTCCTGTTCTTCTCCGGTCACCTCGGTAAACGATTCCTCCGCCTTTTTGAACTGCTCCACCACATCCTGCTTTAAGTCTTCTAACTGTTTCTTCTCTAACGCTACGACTTCTTTGTAGACACTCTCTAAGTCAAACGCCTGTCCGTTTTGGAAATAACGCTCAGTGATGGGGTGTAACAGCGTCTGTATCTCATTCATGGGAATCACCCCTTTATAATAGTAAATAAAAATGAGAAGCAGCACATGTTCCTTGGAGTATTTCTTCTTCACCGAAGGAGGCAGCAGATCGTTCTTCGCATAGTTGTTGATCATGGTCTTGGTCAGTGCCCGGTCTTCGGTCTGGGGTCTTACTGCCGAACGCAGCTTCCGGTCCATGAAGGTCAGTACCTGATCCATGTACAGATCAATGTTCGGAATGTCTTCCGATTTGATATATTCTACTTTCTCCAGACTCTGTAAGATGGTCTGCAGTAATTCTTCTGTTGTAGCTGCCATAATATCCTGCTGTCCTTTCCATAGTACATTGACTCGAGAACCCGCGCTTACGCGCTCTACTGTCTGCTCCGCAGACGGTTCTCTCGTTAATAGCCACAAGAAAACAAATATCTGCTGCGCAGCTACTTGTTTTCTCTATGTGGCTATTATATAGTATTAAAAACTACATGTCAACACTTGTGCCTTTTCTTCATTTTCAGAATTTATGAAGATTTTATAACTATTTTGTTTCACATCTTTACTTTACAACTTTAGTATGCTAAAATACAGATAGTCACGTTGTATTTATTACAACTATGGAAGGGTGTGTCGAACATGAATAAAAAAATCAAAACGGATGCTGTGGACTCTCTGTTTGATGCAGTATTGTGTCTGCAGTCCCGTGAGGAATGCTACAGTTTCTTTGAAGACCTGTGCACAGTCAATGAGTTGTTATCACTGTCCCAGCGCTTTGAAGTAGCTGCCATGCTGAAAGACGGTAAGACGTATTTAGAGATTGCCGAGAAGACCGGAGCTTCCACCGCTACTATCAGTCGTGTAAATCGTTCTCTGAATTACGGCAACGACGGTTATGAACTGGTATTTGACCGGATGGAG
>CAVFMG010000090.1:0-11552 GCA_963623435.1 Odoribacter splanchnicus | reverse complement strand
CCGTACATTGGCTTCTGAACTTCTTAACTAAACGGTATTTTCGATATATAACAAGCTACAGTTCAACCATTTCGGTCAAAATCAGTTAACTAAATGACATTGAATTTCTCCATGTATTCCGGCTTGGCAAAAGAAAGTCTCGCCGAACCGATCTGCGCCGACAGATCCTTGGTATGGAATGTCTTGGTATCCGGGATCATCAGCAGATAAAATGCGGTCTCCTGACGGTTGCACAGGAACAGATTCTTGCAGACCATGGACTCGAGGATCTCATCGATCTCCTTGCAGTCCTCCATGGTCATCACCGGAGCGTGATCTACGCGGTCGTATTCCACTCCTAAGCTATCCAACAGGTCATAGGTGCGGATCTCTTTGTCCAGTCTGCCGGTGGTATCGGCAGGTCTTCCTTTTTGTAACTCTAATGCCATGTTTTTTCCCCTTTACTGTTTAGTAGCCGATGGTGTCATTTACAAGGATCACATGAATTCTGTCGGTATGTCTGGAATATCTTGTAATCAGGAACTGACAGCAGATGGTATCCGGAGATTTGCAGTCAAAGCATTTTCCGGTCTCCTTGCAGGGAGTCTTGATGTCGAATCTCTGGGCATTGGTGGGGGCTGCCACGTTTCTCGCACGCTTCATGGCGCTGTCTAAGTCTGCGCAGACCTTGTTGATGCCGACGATGAAGATTACTTTTTTCGGTCCCTGGGCGATACAGGAGACACGGTTGGAGTTACCATCGATATTGACCATGATACCGTCACCGGTGATGGCGTTGGCACTGGACAGGAAAATATCCGCATCGTAAGCAGCCATCAGACCGGCTCTGGCATCCATCTTGGAGCGGTCGATATAGTGGTAATTGCCTGCTTCCAGCGCAGGGATCAGTCCGATCTCTCCGGCACTGTGGCATCCGCCCATGGCAATGGTGCTTCCCTCCGGGATCAGCTCCAGCGCCTGTTTCAGTGCAGCTTCTTTATCCTCTGCGTAGTAGCCTGACATGTTGCGGGACTGTAAACCCTTGATGACTGTTTTTGCCAGCTGTTCGTTTCTTTTTCTGATCATTTCGTCCATTCTTTTTCTCCTCCGTTCTTACTGAAAGAATTCTTATTGGTCTTATTTTATCACTTTTGTATCTCTCTGGAAATATTGATCCTATTCATACTCTATTTCTTGTACCAGCTTCTGTCTCTCTTTTTTGATTTTCAGATATTCATCGGCATAGTGTACCTCTTCATCGGTCGTCAGAATGACTTCCTGTCCCTGTGGCATGTTAATATCCGTTGCCACAAGCAGAAGAGAATCCTCCTTCAGCCAGTTCTCCAGTCCTGTGAAAAACTGCGGATCGTAATGGTCTGCCCCTTTCAGCTCGTTATGGTATCTGTCAAAACAATAGTCCCGTGGAGGCAGTACATTATAGTCATAATAGCAGACACCCTGCCCCGTCCAGAAGCTGGTCACCACCAGATAGTCGTAGCCGTCCTTTTCTGTGAGGAAGATCTGTGTGTTCCCGGCATGGGCAATGGCGAACTCCTGCGACCACAGAGGAATGATTCCATATTGTCCGTCTCCCAGATATTCGTAGACCTCTACCGTTCCCCAGTTCCCGGCTTTACGCAGTGCTTCCGTGATATTGTCGTTTTCCTCCTCCAGGTGGACTTTTGTTATGATTTTTTCCTTGTAGCCGTTATGGGTCAGATCATAATATCCCGTATAGACCTCTGTCATATCCGGTTCTTCTTTGTTATTATTCTCCTCTTCCAAATAACGAGAATAAGTATGTACCGAAAAATCTCCCAGAGAAAAGTTACCATCTTTTTGGATGGATACCGGTGTTGTTATATCGAAGCTGATCTCATAAACCAGGTCCGCCATCTCGTTCATATTTATGCCAGCCCTTACATTTGCAAAGGGCTGGTCTCCTCGAAAATCATAACGGATCTGCGCTCCCAAACCGGTGCTTCTATAAGTATATCCTTCCATTTCCTGCAGCAGACGGGTCAGATCCAGATCGATGCTTTCCTGCGCATCTAATTCCCGTTTTTATCCAGGAAATCCACATGAAGTGTGTGGAACTGCTCATCCAGCTCCGCCGCAAGAATCCGGCTGTCAAAATCCTCTACCACTTGTGTATATTCCGATACCTTCGGTGTTCCTTTTTTTACATCTACATAATACAGTCCTTCCATATAGACACCGGTTCCGGTTCCCTGCAAGGTAGAAATATAATACTCCTTGTCGCCATCCCCGTCATAATCTGCGGCTTCAACAGCAGGAGGAGCTGAATACATGTTTTGCCAGGGGATATCCACCCTGTATTCCCGGTCTCCGTCGTGAATCACCAGACAGTCTTCTGCGCCGTTGCCCCAGACACTGACAGTCTCGTCATAAGAATATGACAGGACGCCATATTCTCCTTCCGGCAATTCCCGGACAGCATCCGCCGAGATCTGATCGGATAAGGTTTTCTCCTGATATAGTCCGGTTTGGTAGGTAAGCTTCTCCGGCTCAGGCTCTGATGTTGTCTCCGGGGTTGTCTGTGAGGTGGTCTGAGTATCTGTGGCGGTTTCCTGACCGGTTTGTTCCGCCTGGACAGATTCCGTATCAGGAATTTCCAACGAATCCCCACTGCTGCCGCAGGCTGTCAGAGAAAATGCCGCAATCAATATCAGTAATCCGCTGCTTATTTTATTGTGAAGCTTTCTTTTGTACATATGCCCTCCCCCGATAGCCGATAAATACATTTTCTATCTTTATCATATCTAACGAATCTGGCAAAGTAAAGTCTCAAAAAAGCCCAAAAAGTGCCGACACCCTGCTTTTCGGTATCGGCACCTTTTTCTCTGATTCCTCCGGTGGTGCCGTTTGCCACAGCGGGGCATCCCCTGCACCATGCCTTTAGCTCGCATTTGCTGCATTTCTTGAATTTATCGTAATCTCTGTATTTTTCCATCTGGCAGATCCAGACATCCGCCAACCGGTCTTCCCAGATATTTGCCACTCTGCTGTCGGTAACTCTGCGGCACGCCATGATATCCCCGTTGGAAGCAATGGTGATATGACAGTTTCCGCAGTTACAGCCTCCGTAGATCATGCCGTCGCACGCATTTTCCGGCAGTTTGAACTGACCGGTCTCGTATTCGTACAACGTCCACAGATGGTCTTTTTTATTAAAATAGGTCTCGCATCCCGCTGCTTCATATGCCTTGAATTTTGCATCGCAGATCTCCAGAAGTCTGCGATATTCCTGCGGCGTCATGCCGGTATCCACCTCACCGCCGGTGATATAGAAATACGGAACTCTGTTGTAAATCTTGCAGAAATCCTCGCAATTCGCCACGACCTCCTGCATCTGCTTCCAGGTCATGGTCTTCAACTCCTTGCAGCCTTCCCCGGAAAAAATATAGCAGTGCTTGCAGCGCTGGTCACATTCATCTGTAATATGCCATTGAAAAGAAAAATAGCTTTTCATCCTGTCCCTCTCCTTCTTTCTTAAGTGTTGGAATGTCGCTTACTTATCGGAAGCGCCACATGCCGTGCCACAAGCTGCGGGCTTTTCCTCCGGCTTGTCTGCCGCTCCACATGCTGTTCCGCAAGCTGCACTTGTCTGTGCCTTATCCTGTTTGTTCCATCCAAAAATGTTTGCTAATGCCATTTTTCTTACCTCCTGTAATGTGTTTTCGAGCTCTCGCCTCGTTGCATCTACAGAATAGCAAGACCGGATCGACAAAAAAAGTTCGCACTTTTTTATTACATAGGCACTTTCAGGTAACCTATGGACGGATATGCAGACTTATGTTACATTGTATTTGATACTTACATCATATTTGATACTTTGGGTAGGTAATCTTATGTTGACGAAGGACGAATTGCCGGAGTGCCATGAGAAACTGATGATGCGCCCCTGGAGGTTCAATGAGTTGAAGAAAAGTCTGGACGGCATCAGCCAGAAGGTTCTGACCGATTCCCTGCGCTCCATGGAAGAGGATGGGCTGATCACCCGGACCGTCTACCCGGAAGTGCCGCCCCGGGTGGAGTATGCCCTGAGTGACCTCGGTGAGACCATGCGCCCGATCCTCAATGCTATGCAGGAGTGGGGAACGAATTATAAAAAATCTTTTGATTAATTTTAGAGAAAGGAATTCCGACTATGGGAATCAGATTAGTCTGCAGTGACTTGGACGGCACACTGCTGCAATATGGAAAAAAAGAATTAGAAGGTGAAATTTTTGATCAGATCCGGGCGCTTCACGACCGGGGGATCCTGTTCTGCCCGGCATCGGGAAGGCAGTATACCAGTCTGCGGAAGCTGTTCGCTCCGGTGGCGGATTGTTGTATTTTCTTATGTGAAAACGGTGGTGTGATCTACAAGGACGAGCAGTGTATTGCGAAGAATCCCATGCCCCGTGCCCTGGCAGAAGAGATTGCGGAAGATCTGTGGAACCGGAGTGACGGACAGGGTGAAGTCATGCTCTCCGGACAGAATACGGCTTATCTGATGGAGCGGGGACTCGGAATGGTGAACCGCATCCGTTTCATCGGTAATAACTATCAGATTATTCAGGATCCTTCCGAGATCTCGGAGGATATCGTAAAGGTCTCCGTGTATCTCCACGACGGCGTAGAAGCTTACGCTGACCGTTTCGTTCCCCGTTGGGAGCAGGCGAACTGTGCTGTAGCGGGACCTTACTGGATCGACACCACCCTCGCCAACAAAGGCATCGGTGTTACCTCGATCTGTAATATCCTCGACATTGACCTGGCAGATGTCATGGCATTCGGAGACAATTATAACGATGTGTCCATGCTGGATATTGTGGGACATCCTTATATTATGGACGGTGCCGCGGCGCCTCTTCGCGAAAAATATCCGCAGCACACTCCCCGACCCGAGGACGTACTGCGGAATCTTCTCTAATCCTGAGTATCCGCGATAATACCCAGCTTTATTTTCATTTTCAAAATGCGTAATACCGATTCATTCAGGCGTTCTTCCGTGATCTCACCATTTTCCACCGCCTGAATGACAGCGGGAACCTGTACTTCAAAATCGGTACAGCACAGCATATCATTTCCTGCCTGTACTGCCCGGACGGCAATCTCCGCATCTCCCGCGAACTGCCGCACTCCTTCCATGACCAGATCATCGGTAATGATCACGCCGTCAAATCCCAATTCCTTGCGCAAAATATTATGCACCTGCAGAGATATGGAAGCCGGTACCTGGTCATCCATGCTGGAAACCACATTGTGGGCTACCAGTATCATGTCCGCTCCCGCATCAATGCCTGCCTGAAACGGCTGAAAATCTGAATTCACAAATGTTTCATAGGGACGATCATCATAAGCAATCCCGGTGTGCGTGTCGGAATTATTGCCATATCCCGGAAAATGCTTTAACACACTTCCCATGTGTTCTTCGTTCATGACCTGCACAGCTGTCTGCACATAGACTGCTGTCTGCTTCGCATCCTGCCCAAAGCTCCTGGCATAGATAAAGTCCTGCGAATCCTGCGATACATCGCATACCGGAGCAAAATTCAGATTGATTCCCAGGCTCTGCATAACTGGCATTTTTCCTGTGTATCACTGCGAATCAGATCCCATCCGCCCTGTGCGTACAGTTCCTGGGGAGAGAAAAACGGTGTCTGCCGCAGATTCGCATTTTTGCTGACACGCTTGACCGTGCCACCTTCTTCATCCACGCCGATCAGCAGCGGAATCTCCGCAGCATTCTGATAGCTCTGAATATTTCCCGTTACTTCTTCCTTTGTTTTGCCGGAGAAATCCCGTGCAAATAAGATATAACCACCAAGATGATACTGCGTCACTTTGGATGCGGCATCGGCTTCCGGGCACCGGGCGATGAACATCTGTCCGACTTTTTCCTCTAAGGTCATTCCTTCATCAGCTCCATTCCTGCCTTCAGACTCACTTTCTGTCCCGGCAGCCGATAGGCGATATAGCCTTCTCCCTTTTCACTGGTGGTGTGAAGAAATCCCCCCTTTAACGCCATGCGGGCAAAGCCGTTGATATAGACCGCCACGGCATCCTTGTCCCGGTAGAAGGCTCCCATTCCCTCTTCCTCTCCGTAGTCATAATAGCCAAAAGCATGACCGATTTTTTGAAGCTTCTGCTTCTCTAACTCTTTTACCTGCATACTACGCCCTCTCCATTCTTTTTATTGTAATTTCATGTATAAGAGCGGATACGGATTGCCCTCTTCGTCATGATCCGTTCTTTTATAGGTTTCGAAGCCCATATGTTTATAGAATCCCACTGCCTGCGGGTTCTGCTCATTGACTGTGACTTCCTGAATGCCGTAATTCCGGATCCCGTACCAGAGCAGCTGCTTTCCCAGTCCCTTGCCTCTTTCCGCCGGAGAGAGAAACAGCATTTCCAACCGTCCTTTTTCCGTTCCCATAAAGGCAACCGGCTGCTCCGCGTCATTTTGCGCAAGGATCAGATGCTCCACACCGCGCATTGCCTCGGGAACGTATTCTTTGATTTTCCGGATCTCCGCATCCGATAAAAATAAGTGCGTTGCCCGCACGGAGTCCTCCCAGATATTTAGAAGATTTTCCAGTAATTCCGGTGTTCTTTCCTAAACTGTCTGTATTTTCATAGTGTCTGACCTCTCATCCTCGTAATTATCTCTCACAAACCGACCTTACAAGTTTCACGTAAGTCTCTGTATTTTTCATGGAATAGGTCAGATGTCCGTAACCGTCTACGATGTTATATTCCGCCAATGGATATGCGTTTTTCACACCGGCATAACAGGTTTTGTATGCTTTTTCCGCACCTCCGTAGAAAAAATACATTTTCTTCTGCATCTCTTCATCAAATGCAGGAAAATCAAAAGTATAGCAGCATTCCACTTCATTTTTTATGCTTTCATTGGTCAGGACTTTCGATGTAACGTAAAATGCCTCTATTATCGTTCGGAGGCTCTCAGTATCTCCGTTAGAACTTTTTTGGAGGAGTTTCATGTTCAGAATCTGATCGACGTCTTTTTCTCTTACCATATCGATCATCTTCTTAAATTTCAGATACATCACTTTTTTATAGATTCCGGACAGTTTTATACACGGTGCGCCGTCCAGGAAACAATGATCCACTGCTATATGATTCTCCTGCAGCTGGCGGAATAGCTCAATTCCCACTTCGGCACCCATGGACTGACCGTAGATCATCCGGACATGATCGATCTGATTTTTCCGGAGGTACTCTGTGACTTCTGCTGCCTCTTTTTGCCTCGTGGTAAAGGTACTGTTTTCGTAATGCCCGTTATACTCCGGTAAAATAATACGGTATGCATCCTGTAATTTTTCATATACATACTTTAAACCCTCGCTGGGGCAAAAAGATCCGGGAAGCATTACAATGACGGGATTTCCGATTTCTCCTACTGTCTGGAATTTCACAGCGGTTCCTCCTTTTTATCAGGTTGCCAAATGATATGTTAGATGTAACTAACTGCGTTTACATTATAACTTACCCTGTCTTGGGATACAACCGATAGTTTACAAAAAGACCCATTGAAAAAGAACGAACTTTCTCAATGGGTCAAATACCTGACCTGTCACATTTTCTATATCTGTGAGGATGTTTTCCCGGCAATGATTGCTTTGACTTCCTCTATTTCCTTGTCTGTGGCAGAGGCTATCTGCTCTGCCGACAAGCCATTTTTGTACATTTTGAGAATAAGACCGGCTTCGCCTTCTATGAAGCCTTCTTTATGACCTTCTTCACGACCTTCTATGCGACCTTCCTCACGACCCTTTTCCCGTCCAATTGCAATACCTTTTTCTTCTATTCCTTCGCCTAAATTGCACATAGCACTCACATCCTTTCTCATATTTTCTTCTATGGGAATATCATATTCATTTCCTATGATGCTCAGCTTTTCATCTACACTCAGTTCCTGCGACAGCAATGCTCCCAACAGGCGATGCAGTTCGTAAGTCTCGTCATGTTCCGGCAGTTCCTTTGCCAGTCCGATCATTACGATGTTGATCAGATCCAGATTCCCTTTCCATTCATAGGTCCCGATCAGATCCTCTTTGGTCAGATGAATATGGCTCATGGTATTTTCCTCCATATTCATGCATATCCAAATAGAATAGACCCGTTTGATGTCATTGTAACTGGAATTTGCGAAATTCCGTTCCTTCTGGGAAGAGACCAGTCTGCTGACATAAAAAATTGCCCGGTTTAAGATCTCATACTCCCCCGGTTCGTCTTTCTGTGCTTCTACATTAATGATGATCTGCGACAGACCGTCCTTCGTCCGTACATAGAAAACAATATCAAACCGTGCCAGTCCTTCGTTGATCTCCGGGTTTTCCGTATTAAAACCAACAATACGCTGTCCGTTTCTGTCCAGCACTGCATTGGTCAGTCCCGGCTCCACAGGCACCGCACTGATATAAGGGGTTCCTTCTATGCAGTCTGCAACTGCTTTGGGATTCATCCCCTTGAATTTATACACGGTTTTAATCAAAATCTGTGCTAAAACTCTTTTGTGTCCTACCAGCCGTTTCACTCTCGCATCATACTGCGCTTTCAGATCGGCTGCTTTTACTGCATTCTTCAGTTCTGTGTTCAAATAGCTTCCTCCTACATTATAACTTACCTGTTTTTCTGATACAACTGGTTTCTGTGTGGGTTTTTGCCTCTCCATACTTTCCGGGGAAGCAGATGACATCAGCTTTCGCTGATAAAGAAAATTCATAAGTGATATGTACTTATAGAGGAAGCATACTCTATATCTTCTAATTATGCAATAACTATATTTAAAAATGCGCCATTTCTTTCCAGTGCACTTTTGTCATTACATTTATATGTTCAGTCCTTACTTCATTCAGTAAAAGCACGGGGCATTTTCACAGGTATGCTGGTATACAAAGCCGACCTTCTCCTGCACTCTTTTGGATTTCTGATTTCCCTCATAATATCCGCACCAGATGGTACTCATCCCAAGCTCTTCAAATCCGTGGCGCAGGATTTCTCTTGCAGCCTCCCGCATGTAGCCTTTTCCCCAGAAAGGCTGTCCCAGCCAATAGCCCAGTTCACACTCACCATCACGGTCTGTCATATCTGTGTGCCCCCTCAGTTTCAACTCGATGGCACCTATAGCTTTTCCATTCTTTTTTTCACAGATGGCATAGCACTCCGGACCATTGAATGCATTCCTGATCACGTCAAGGCTTTCTTCTACGGATTTATGGGGCGGCCATCCTGCAATGGGTCCGACTTCCGGATCCTTTGCATACTCAAATAAGCTCTCTGCGTCTGCCTCCGTCCATTTTCTTAATATTAATCTTTCTGTTTCCATACACAGTTCCACCTTTAACCTTCTACAGACTCCTCAAAAATCGGATATTTTTTCTTATCGGCTTCCGTTATTTTACGGATGATCTTACAGGGGTTACCGGCTGCGATCACACCTTCCGGGATGTCTTTATTTACGACGCTTCCAGCGCCTATGATCGTATTACTTCCGATCGTGACGCCCGGCAATACAGACACATTCGTTCCGATCCAGACATTGTCTCCCACCGTGATCGGCAGGGCAATTTCCAGCCCCTGACCTCTCTGCTCACTGTCAATAGCATGTCCTGCAGTGGAAAATACGCAGTTGGGGGCAATAAATACATTATCTCCAAAAGTAACTTTTGCACCATCCAATATGGTGACATTATGATTAGTATAAAAATTTTCTCCTACGGAAATGTTAAACCCATAATCACAATAAAAAGGTGCTGTAATCACCGGATTTCCCTTAATACTTCCTAAAATCTGAGTCAGTAACTCCTGCTGCTTTTTCACATCAGATGGCTTGCATTGATTGAACTCGTAACATAAATCAGCACAGCGTGTTCTTGCCTCTACGATTTCCTTATCGTAATTGGCATCATACAGATATCCATTTTGCGCTTTTTCCCATTCTGTCATATTTGATCTCCTTCGCAGATTTCATTCAAGTACCTTACTTTACCTTATGTCCGGTGACTGCCTCGAAATGGTATTTTGCAATTCCCAAATCAATGTTGGAATAGAATCCTCCCAGAGATTTGGCGGTTACCACTCCGTCCTTGCATTCAAAAAAGAATTTCTGCTGATTCACGGCTGTCGGAGCGAGGCTTACCGCTTCCATGCCGGCAGCAAACCAGTCTGTCTCCCGGTCTGTGTGCCCAATCTCCTCTATAGGCTTGCTCTTATGCGGTACTCCCTGGGTCACACCATATCCAAGGGATATGATGATCAGCAGCTTTTCTCCGTAGTATCCCGCCTTTTCCTGCGCATCCCTGCTGCCGACGATGGCGATATAATCTTCACATTCTCAAATTTTCCGTAATGCGCCATAAAAGAATCAAAACATTTCGGCTCCTCATAGAAAACTTGTATCGCCAGCCCGCTTTCCGCTTTTATTTCATTTACACATGCGTTGATTGCAGCTCTTTTCTCCTGCTCGATCGGCTGATCCTTATACTGACGCACACTGTGTCTGCTTTTTATGATTTCTAAAATATCCATGTGATATCCTCTCCTTCGTTCAAATATTTAAACCAAATATACCATATTATGTTACATCTTCGGCTGATACTTCATGCTGGATACATTATAAACAGTAACAAACGCTTTGGGATCCAGTTCATTGATGAATTTCATCAATTTCTGATACTCACTTTTATCTACGATGGTGATGATCTCGTTATGTTTTTCAAAATTGTAGGCGCCGGTAGCTTCGTAGATCGTAGCACCGCTGTGCAGGTCTCTCGTAATAAACCGGCGCAGCTCTTCCTCTTTTTTCGTAATGATGCAGACACGCCGCTTGATATTATTATCGAAAATAAAATGATCCAGAATGATTCCGTTGAAATAAGTACCCAGGATACTCAGCACCACCGTTTTCTTGTCATATACCAGCACCGCGGACAGTGCCACGCACATGCCGGACAGAGACATGGCCTTGCCCAGCTCCATATGGAGATATTTGTTCATGATCTTCGCCACTATGTCCAGACCACCGGAAGAAGCATTACGGTTAAACAAAATGCTCAATCCCACGCTGACCACCAGAATATAGCAGAGCACATCCAGTTCCTGACTGTCTGTGAAAGAGCTAAAATTCGGGAACAGAAGCTCAAAAATCCCCAAAAATACCGGCAGCATCACACTGGTATACACGGTCTTGACCCCGAACTCTTTCCCGCAGGTAACAAAGCCGATGAGCAAAAGCACCACATTCAGGATCATCGTAATAGCCGATAACGGAAGTGGTATAAAGTTGGACAACACAATTCCGAGACCGGAGATGCTGCTGACCGATGCATGGCTCGACACCAGAAAAAAGTAGACTGCTGCCGCAATGATGGCTACCGCCACGGTCAGAATTACAGTTTCCTTCAGAATTTCCACATAACTTAACTTTTTCTTCATGATTGCATTTTTCTCCATTGTCCATTGTTATGATGTTGGGGTCAAAAGTTCCTCTATAGTACCTTGAAAAGTTCATATATTTTGTAGTAAATACAAGCCTAAAT
>CAVFMG010000089.1:4527-11556 GCA_963623435.1 Odoribacter splanchnicus | reverse complement strand
AACTGGGTTTACCGGCGGGGAGATCTCTACCTCGCCAATCTCGGTGTTCCGGTGAGATCAAAGCAGGGCGGCATTCGCCCGGTTGCTCCATTTTTTAAAATTATCAGATTTATTGTGCGGCTGCAGCTGCTGCGGTGTACTTTGCCAGCTCCTCCTCTTCCAGGACGCGGTAAGCGACCTTACCGACAAGTGTCTTGGGAAGCTCGTCACGGAATTCGATGGTGCAGGGCATAGCGTATTTTGCGATGTTCTTGGAACAATAGCTCATCAGCGCCTGACGGGTCTCGTCGTTGGCGGGGAATCCGGCAGACAGCTTGACGAACGCCTTGACCTTCTGCATCCGGTAAGTATCGGGAATGCCGATGACGCAGGACATCTGAACCATATCGTTCGCGTCGAGAATGTTCTCGATCTGACCGGGATAGACGTTGTAGCCGGAAGAAACGATCATACGCTTGGCACGACCGCGGAAGTAAACGAAGCCTTCCTGGTCCATCGTGCCGAGATCGCCGGTGTAGACCCAGGTGAGACCGTCATCGTGATGACGCAGGGTCTGCGCGGTCTCTTCGGGGTGCTTCATGTATTCCTTCATCACGGTAGGACCGGCGAGCAGAACCTCACCCTCCGTGCCGTAGGGAACTTCTTTATCGGTGCCCGGTTCGACGATCTTGATGTAAGTGTCCGGGAAAGGAACACCGATACTTCCCTCCTTGAACATGTGAGGTGGGGTCAGGCAGCATGCCGTAACCGTCTCCGTGGTGCCGTAGCCCTCGCGCACGGGCACAGGAGCACCGTGCGCGTAGAGGAATTTATTCAGTTTTTTCTTCAGCTCGATACTCAGGCTGTCTCCGCCGGAGAATACGCCCTTGAGGGAACTGAGATCTGCACCGTCCATGCTCGGCAGACGCAGCAGCGCCTCGTAGAGCGTGGGTACACCTGCAATGAAGTTGCAATGGTACTTGGTGATGAGCTTCGCATAGCTCTGGGCGGTAAAGCGAGGCACGAGAATGCAGCGTCCACCCTGGGAGAGCATGGTGTGGATGCATACGCCGAGACCAAAGCCGTGGAAGAGCGGCATGGCAGCCAGCATCTTGTCACCGGGGTTGAACATCGGGTTCGCCATAATGACCTGCTGACCGAGGGCGTTGAAGTTCTTGTTTGTCAGCACGATACCCTTAGTAGTACCGGTGGTGCCGCCGGAATAGAGAATGACGGCGGGATCGTCGCCGGTGCGCTTCACGGAGTAATTCCAGAAGCATGACTTGCCCATGTGCATGAAATCTTTCCAGCGAATGACTGGTGCATCCTTCGGAATCTGGGCGATCTTGCGCCCCTCGGTGAGCATATAGCCTGCGCGGACGGGCTTGGAGAGCGCATCCTTTACGCTGGCGATGATGATGTTGACAACGCCGGTGTTCTGGCGGATGTTCTCGAACTTATTGTAGAACTGATCCAGCGTGATGGCGGTAACGCTCTCGGATTTGTTGAGGTAGAACTCAATCTCCTTTTCCGCTGACAGGGGATGGATCATGTTCGCAATGCCGCCGACGAGGTTGATGGCGTAGAACATATAGATCGCCTGCGGGCAGTTGGGCATGGCGATGGTAACCTTGTCACCCTCACGTACACCGATGGTTTTGAGGGAGCGGGCACATTTCCGGATCTCCTCAATCATCTGGTGATAGGTGGTGGACTTGCCCATGAAGTCGAACGCAACGTTCTTGGGATACTTCTGGGCGACCAGCTCCAGCGCTTCAAACATGGAGCCTTCAAAATAGTCCAGATGCAGCGGTACATCACCGGTATGCCCTGCCCACGGAGTCTTAGCAGTAATTTCAGTCATAGTTTACCTCCTGATTCAAGGGCAGTTCCAGCTGTTCGGGATGTGCGAGCAGGTGCTGTACGATTTTAAGGGAGCGGGCGAAGTAGAAACCGTCCGCAATGCGCTCATCCAGCGTGAAACCGATATCTACAACATCGCGGACCTCGCGGCTGCCGTCTTCGGCGATCTTCTCAGATTTGCGGATGGTACCGATGGCTGCCATGATGGAGCTCGATCCGTAGTTGTTGAGATGATGGTACACGCTGGGGCATTTGATGCTGCCCAGGTTGGTGAGGAAAACGGTAGCAAAGTTGGGATCGTCCTGACGCAGGAAATCGGGCACCTTGCCGAAAAAGTCCAGTGTTTTAATGATCCAGAAGGTGAAAGCCAAAATGGGGCGCGGCCATTTTTTGAGCACGTCCATTGCGCCGTTTACGCCGTCGTTTTTCTCTGTGCGTGCCTTGTGGACCTTGCCGACTACGCGGTGTGTCACCTCAGTAAGGTTCCAGTCCTCCGGTGCGGAGACGACCATGAGGGATTCTTCACTGTGGTCTTCAAAGCGCTTCTTTGCCACGAAGCCGAGCGTGATCTCATTACGCCGATAAAAGCGGCGTCCGGCGATGAAGTTGTTGAGTTGTGGACGAAAATAGATGGTCTTGGCGATTGCCATAAGGATACAGTGGAATAATGTAGTGCGGTATTCCTCTTCCCCCTCATTCTTTTTGGCAATATAACGTAGAGCTTCCGTCACGTCAAACTCCATATTGACGTATACTTCGGCGTCTGTGCGGTGGTTCATCAGGTGCGGCAGAATGACGTGGAGCGAATCCATGTCGCGGAGCCAGCGGGCGTCTTTTCTGTCACCCCATCGTTTCTTTGGTGCATCACTCATGGTGTGTCCTCTTTTCTTTTGATTTTATCTCTGTTCGAGATATATGAAACCGTAGCTTATAGTACTATGATTTCGTAATATTTGCAAGTCCGAAAGCGGTACGGCAGCCATGCCGTACGCCGCTGTAACTTATTCTTATGGAAGTTGCATACCGGGGAAAAATAGGTTATCATAAGGTGGCATCAATAATAAGGAATGACAAAGGATAACATGTATGAGATTGTTATACGGTACCGGCAATCCCGCAAAGGTAGCCGCCATGCAAAACCGCTTATCCGAACTGGATATCGAACTGATCAGCCTGCAGGATCTGCGGGCACAGGGAAGAGAACTCCCCGATGTCCCGGAGACGGGCAATACCCCTTTGGAGAATGCCAGACAGAAAGCTCTTGCTTATTATGAAGCTTTTCAGATGCCGGTATTTTCCTGCGATTCCGGGCTGTATTTTGAAGATGTGCCGGAGGAGATCCAGCCGGGTGTGCATGTGCGGACAGTGAACGGTGTATATCTGACGGATGAGCAGATGCTGGCGCACTATACCGGACTGGTGAAGCGCTACGGGAGGCTTACGGCAAAATACCAGAATGCCATCTGCTATGTGCAGGATCCGGAGCATATTTACGAGGCGATGGAGCCGGACATGGAGAGCGAAAAATTCTGGCTGACGGATGTGCCTCACAGCAGCGTTTGCAGGAAAGGATTCCCGTTAGACAGCATTTCTCTGGATCCGCAGAGCGGGAAATATTTCTATGATCTGCCACAGACCGCGGTGGATCAGGTGGCGGTGGAGGAAGGGTTCCTTACTTTTTTCCGGAGAATCTTACAAGAGGGAACGGTGAATACAAATGGCAGCAGACAGTGAAATGTTTGGAACAGAGAAGATCAGCAGGATCTTACTGCGGATGGCTCCGCCGGTCATGCTGGCGCAGCAAGGCATGAATAAGAGGTAGTGAATATGAAGATCAACAGAGAAAAAGCGCTGGCAGCATTTAAGGAATACACGGATCGTTATGACAGCAGTCGGGACATGATCCGCCTGAAAATAGAACATACTTACAGAGTCTGCGGGTTGTGTCAGCAGATCGCAAAGTCATTGAACCTTTTGGAGGAGGATGTGGACATTGCGTGGCTGACCGGACTGCTCCATGATGTGGGGCGGTTTGAACAGCAACGGGTGTACGGCACCTTTACGGATGCGGATTCCATCGACCATGCCAAATACGGGGCACGCATTCTGTTTGGTAAGGTCTGGGAGGAGAAATGTGGACTGTTATCGGGAAGTGAAGAGAGTCTTCCCGAAGGGATCCAGGCGGATGCCGGGATCAGCATCCGGGATTTCGTGGAGGATGCTTCCGAAGATGAGCTGTTGTGGACAGCGGTATTTTACCACAGCGCTTATCGGATCCCGGAGGGACTGGATAAGCGGACAGCCATGTTCTGCCATATTTTACGGGATGCGGATAAGATCGACATTCTGAAGGTCAACGTGGAATTTCCGCTGGAAGAGATCTACAATGTGGACACTGAAGTGTTGTACCGGGAGGAAGTGACGCCGGAGGTGCTGCAGAGCTTTGACGAGGAGCACGCGGTGCTGCGCTCCCTGAAAAAGACGGCGGTAGATAATGTGGTTGGACACATTTCCCTGGTATACGAACTGGTCTATCCGGAGAGCTGCCGCATTGTGAAGCGGCAGGGCTATCTGGATCGGCTGATGAATTTTGAATCGCGGAATCCTCATACGAGAAAACAGTTTGAGCATATCAGAGAACATATGGCAAAATATCTCACAGCCAGGTAGGTCAGATCCTACAGATCAAAAAAATCTCATAGATAACGGAGAATACCGTTGTCTGTGAGATTTTTGTATATCGGGAATTTTCCTGCACAGACTAAATAAGGAACGTAAGTTGTCTGGAAAAGGAGATTAGTATGGATGGATTAACAGCCGGAAGCAGCGGCACAGAGTGTTATTGCCAGCCTCCGTCAAGAGTGAGGATCTGACCGGTGAGATAGGTCGGAGCCTGGATCAGCTGGAGGACAAGCTTTGCCACTTCCTCCGGTTGACCCAGACGGTCAGCGGGGATCTCTTCCCGAAGAGCATCCATTTCTTCCGGAGAGAAGCAGTGGTTCATGGCAGTGTCGATGACACCGCAGGAGATGGCGTTGACCTGGATATTGCTGGGAGCCAGCTCCTTCGCCAGGGCTTTCGTGAAGCTGTTCACGCCGCCCTTGGAAGCGGAATAGGCGACCTCCATGGAAGCGCCCACGCTGCCCCAGACGGAGGAGATATTGATTACGCGCCCGCTGTGCTTCTGTAACATCAGAGGAACCGCCAGGCGGCTGGTATAGAAGCAGGAGCTTAAATTCGTGTTGATGACACGCTGCCATTCTTCAATACTCATATCTGTGAGCAGACCGATGTAGGAGATCCCGGCATTGTTGACCAGGACGTCCAAATGATCCAGCGAAGCAAATATTTTTTCCATGGCAGCGGGATCTGCAGCATCTGCCGTGAAAGCGGTGCAGCTGATACCGTATTTTTCTTCTAAGGAGGCAGCAACTGTCTGAAGCTCCGGCAGGGTGTGGCTGCAGGTGAGGATCAGATCGTAACCGGCTTCTGCCAGGGTTTCCGCAATGGCTTTGCCGATACCGCGGGAGGCGCCGGTGACTATGGCTAACGGGGAATTTTTATGTGTATTCATGTAAAATGTCCTTTCTGGAAAGTATGAGTTGAGTGTAGCACAGATGGACTTGCTTTTCCATAGGGGAACTGCTACACTGGACAAAAGGAGAGAAAATTATGTACGATTTGATCATTATCGGTTCCGGCCCTGCAGGGCTGTCGGCAGCAGTCTACGGAAAGCGCGCGGGATTGAACTTACTTATTATAGAAGAAAAGCCCATGAGCGGCGGACAGATTCTCAATACTTATGAAGTGGATAACTATCTGGGGCTTCCCGGAATCAGTGGATTCGACATGGGAATGACGTTTAGACAGCATGCGGAGAAGCTGGGAACGGAATTTTTAGAAGCTACGGTACACAGCGTGGAAGAGCGTGGTGATTACAAATGCGTCTATGCGGGAAATCAGGAACTGGAGACCCGCACGGTAATCTTTGCCACCGGTGCGGAGCATGCGAAACTTGGCGTGCCCGGTGAGGAAGAATTAAACGGCATGGGAGTATCCTACTGTGCTACCTGCGACGGCGCCTTTTTCCGGGGCAGAACGGTGGCTGTGGTCGGCGGCGGAGACGTGGCGTTAGAGGATGCCATCTATCTGGCGAGAACCTGTGAAAAAGTGTATCTGATCCATAGAAGAGACAGCCTGCGGGGAGCCATGGTACTGCAGGAGGAGTTAAAGAGCCTTCCCAACGTGGAGATCCTCTACGACCATGTAGTCACGGAGATCTGTGGCGAGGATATGGTGGAAAAGCTGCGTATTAAAAATGTGAAGACAGAAGAGGAACAGGATCTGGAAGCTGCAGGCATCTTCATCGCCGTCGGCATTCATCCCAATACGGAACTTATGCGGGAGCTGTTGACGGTGGGGGAGGACGGTTACATTCCGGCGGCGGAGACCGGTGAGACCGACAGACCCGGCATCTATGTGGCGGGAGATATCCGTAAGAAACGCCTGCGTCAGGTGGTGACGGCAGTGGCGGACGGCGCTAATGCAGCGGTCAGTGCGGGAAATTATTGCAATCATTTTCGTAAACAGTCATAGATTAGTAATAGATTCATTAAGAAATTTGAAAGAAAATCGAAGAATATTTAAAGAAAAGAGTCACCAATCCGGTGGCTCTTTTCACGTAAAAGTGCCGCAAACCAGCATAAAATGGGACTTTTTACTGATATTGACAATTAATTCACTATGTTGACAAATGGTGTTCTGCGTGATATATTTGTTAACAGATGTAATAAATTCGTAACAAATCGCAACGATTTTAAAGTTGCAGGAGGATAGAATGGTTCGTAAATCTGTTAAAATTACCGTGTGCACCATGGCAGCGGTTATGTCTTTTTCCGGAATGAATATCACTGCGAATGCAGCAGCATCTTCATCTGTTCTTCCCAGTGGCGGTATTGAACTGACCCTGGCAAAGGGCAACAAGCTGGAGAGCCTTTCCACCGGTACGAACAATACCAAGCAGATCGAGAGTATTATCGAGACTGTGATCCGTGATGATCAGATGGACATCACCTCGGAAGCATCCGAGGAGGAATCTTTTAAGAATCTGGTAATCGCACAGGTCAATGATTATGTTAATGTAAGAAGCCTGCCCAGTGAGGAAGTCGAGATCATCGGTAAGTTATA
>CAVFMG010000089.1:0-4517 GCA_963623435.1 Odoribacter splanchnicus | reverse complement strand
ATGTAAAAGCCGAGTACTGTGTGACTGGCGATGAAGCAGTAGAGCTTGCCAAAAAGGTAGGAACCCGACTGGCAACCGTTAACACCACAACCTTAAAAGTACGTACCGAGCCTTCCTTAGAGGCATCCGTATTAGGTCTGGTTCCTCTGGAGGACGACCTGGTAGTGTCTGATGAGACCGACGGTTGGGTACAGGTAGATACCGAGGAAGGTCTCGGATGGGTCTCCACAGAATATGTTTCCCTGCATACAGAATTCGTAGAAGCAGAATCCAAAGAGGAAGAAGAAAAGCGTCTGGCAAAGGAGAAGGAAGAGAGAGAAAAAGCTCGTGCCGCCGCAGCAGCGAAGGCAGCGGGAAATAGTAAGAGTTCTTCCAGCAGTGGCTCCACAGTTACTTATGCAGCCAGCGGAGATAGTGAGATGGGTAAAGCAGTTGCCAACTATGCACTACAGTTCGTTGGTAACCCTTACGTATACGGTGGTTCCAGTCTAACCAACGGTACTGACTGCTCCGGATTTGTAATGAGTGTATATGCGAACTTCGGTGTAAGCCTGCCGCATTCCTCTTCCGCAGACCGCAGCCAAGGTACTGCAGTCGATGGACTTGCAAATGCACAGCCCGGTGACCTGATCTGCTACTCCGGACATGTAGCACTGTATATCGGTAACGGTCAGATCGTTCACGCATCTACCGCCAAAACCGGTATCATCGTATCTAACGCTGATTACAAGAAAGTACTGGCAGTTCGACGGATCTTCTAATTGATATAACAGAAAGTAAAAGGCACTGTGTGGAAACGCACAGTGCCTTTTGTTATACGTGCTGCATTTTCAGAAAAACTATAAGTTGTATAACGAATTGTGCAATTTGTCAAAATATTGTTACGCGATGAAAAAGGGGTTGACATAACAAAACTATACAAAGTATACAAAAAAAGTAACACACACGTAAAAACGATATAAAAACAACTGAAATACAAAATAAGTTATCCACATCCAAAATGTCCAAAAATAGGATAAAACTTACTTATACACCAAGTTATACACATTATCCACAGAAAAAAAGGGCCCTTACAGAGGACAAATTTACGAAAAAACAGGAACAAATGTTTTGTGAAGATGTAATAAAAATCAAAAAATGACAGGAATTGTCGATTTTAGGGTTGACAGACAGAATGTCAAAATCAAGTAAAAAATTCCTTAAATTGTTGCAAAAAGCTGTGCTATTGTGCTATAATGACTATACAATAAATACAAGGGATGATACACAAAACCTTGTAAATAAATACTTGGAAGGGATGATCAGCATGAAGTTTATTATTGTTGGCAGAAACATCGAAGTTACACCAGGATTAAGAGCAGCAGTGGAGGAAAAGATCGGCAAGCTGGACAAGTATTTCAATCCCGATACAGAAGTACATGTGACATTAAGCGTTGAAAAAGAGCGTCAGAAAATTGAGGTGACCATTCCGGTAAAGGGAAGCATTATCCGTTCGGAGCAGGTAAGCAACGATATGTATGTATCCATTGATCTGGTGGAAGAGATCATTGAGAGACAGCTGAAAAAGTATAAGAACAAGATCGTTGACAAGCAGCAGGCGGCAGCTTCTTTCAGTAAGGCATATGTAGAGAATGACTACACAGATGACGACGAGATCAAGATCGTTCGTACCAAGAAGTTCGATATCAAGCCCATGTATCCCGAGGATGCCTGCATCCAGATGGAACTGCTGGGACACAACTTCTTCGTATTCTGCAACGCAGAGACAGATCAGGTAAACGTAGTGTACAAGAGAAAGGGCGACACCTACGGACTGATCGAGCCGGAAGTATAAGCCGGGGATAAAATTTAATAAAGACAAATTTACAGCCTGTCGGAATTCCGGCAGGCTGTTTATGTTGTGTGGAAAATGGATAGCCGAAGATTTACGAATTGTCAGAATACCGGAAAAATCAGATACATAACTTATAAGGAGAAATTGGAACCGGGACAGGGGAATGAACAGAGAAAAAAGATTGTGGACAGGAATCCGGATAGAAGTGCTTCTTATATTTATGATGGCAGGAATATTTTTGCTCCGGTCGGGAAAAAGGATAGAACCGCAGGAGCAGGCAGTGGTCGCAGCAACCTCCGCCACGGGCAAAGACTATATCAAATGGGTGGATTTTACCGTCTCCTATGAGGCACTCTGCCAGGCATATGACTGGGATGTGAATACTTTTGACACAGAGCACCATGTGGAGTGGGTTCCGCTGCTTGCCTATACCGCGGCGAGAACCGGCGGGGGATTCGACAAAAAGGCGCAACCCATCTGCACTGGGGACTGGAACTGGTCTTCGACGAAGCGCAGAAAGAGAGCGACAACGAGATCTGGGTCGATGTGTATCCCCTGACCCGATTCCTGGCAAAACATACCCAAGAAGTGCAGAAGATCGAGGGAACCAAAGAGTGGATCCGCACTACAAAAATCAGAGAATTTTAGTTTCTAAAAATTTCATTTGTTATTTTTTTGACAAAAGCATTGCAAAACAGATTGCCCTATGTTAAAATGGGGGCAGTGAAATGATAAAAAAATAACAATCTACATTTCAGAAAGCAAACCAAACGAAAACAAAAAAGTGGAGGACAAACAAATGGCAAAGAAAGTTGTATTAGCAGGCGCTTGCCGTACCGCAATTGGTACCATGGGCGGAACCTTAAGCACAACTCCTGCACCGGAGCTGGGCGCAATCGTAATCAAGGAGGCTCTGAAGAGAGCAGGCGTTGCTCCCGAAGCAGTTGACCAGGTATATATGGGATGTGTAATCCAGGCTGGTCAGGGACAGAACGTAGCACGTCAGGCTGCCATCAAAGCAGGACTTCCCATCGAAGTTCCCGCAGTTACCATGAATGTGGTATGTGGTTCCGGTCTGAACTGTGTAAACCAGGCAGCACAGATGATCATGGCTGGTGATGCTGACATCGTAGTAGCAGGTGGTATGGAGAACATGTCCATGGCTCCTTACGCAATTCCTCAGGGACGTTACGGATATCGTATGGGTAACGCAACCATGGTTGATACCATGATTAAAGATGCACTTTGGGACGCTTTCAATGATTATCATATGATTAAGACCGCAGACAACATCTGCGAAGAGTGGGGACTTACCCGTGAAGAGCTGGATGAGTTCGCATTAAAGAGCCAGTTAAAGGCGGAAGAAGCTCAGAAGAACGGTGCTTTCAAGGCAGAGATCGTTCCCGTAGAAGTTAAGAAAAAGAAAGAGACCATCATCTTTGATACCGATGAAGGTCCTCGTCATGGTTCTACCATCGAAGGTCTGGCTAAGCTTCGTGCCATCAACCCCGGCGGATTCGTTACCGCAGGTAACGCTTCCGGTATCAACGACGGCGCAGCAGCTATCGTTGTAATGAGCGAGGAGAAGGCTAAGGAGCTGGGCGTTAAGCCTATGGCTACTTTTGTAGCAGGCGCTCTGGCAGGCGTTCGTCCCGAAGTTATGGGTATCGGTCCTGTAGCTTCCACCAAGAAGGTAATGGCTAAGACCGGTATGAAGATTGAAGACTTCGATATCATCGAGGCTAATGAAGCATTCGCAGCACAGTCTGTAGCAGTTGGCAAGGAACTGGGCATCGATGTGGATAAGCAGCTGAACCCCAACGGCGGTGCTATCGCCCTGGGGCATCCCGTAGGAGCTTCCGGATGTCGTATCCTGGTAACTCTGCTGCATGAGATGCAGGCAAGAGGTGCTAAGACCGGTCTGGCTACTCTGTGCATCGGCGGTGGTATGGGTTGCTCCACCATCGTTAAGATCGAGGATTAATTTTATAAATATGCGCTGGGGCGGTAGAATCTCTATCGCCTTAGCGTGGTTTTGAAAACACTATATTGAATGATGTAGGATTGTGGGAGTCGGGGGCTTTTGACCCCGACATCATTGAATTGGAATGTGAAATGAGGTAAAAACATGGATTACATTTTGTATGAGCAGAATGGCAATGTGGCAACCATCACCATCAACCGTGAGAAGGCACTGAACGCTCTGAATTCTCAGGTACTGGATGAACTGAACGCTACATTGGATGCAGTAGATCTGGCAACGGTTCGCTGCCTGGTGATCACCGGCGCAGGTACCAAGTCCTTCGTAGCAGGCGCAGACATCGGAGAAATGAGCAGCCTGACCAAGACAGAAGGCGAAGCATTCGGTAAGAAGGGTAACGATGTATTCCGTAAGATCGAGACTTTCCCCATTCCCGTGATCGCAGCCGTCAACGGCTTCGCTCTGGGCGGTGGATGTGAGATCTCCATGAGCTGTGACATCAGAATCTGTTCCGATAACGCAGTATTCGGACAGCCCGAGGTAGGCTTGGGAATCACCCCCGGTTTCGGCGGAACCCAGAGACTGGCTCGTCTGGTAGGTGCAGGCATGGCTAAGCAGATGATCTACACCGCACGCAATATCAAGGCGGCAGACGCTTACAGAATCGGTCTGGTAAACGAAGTTTACAGCGCTGAGGTAGAT
>CAVFMG010000088.1:0-11637 GCA_963623435.1 Odoribacter splanchnicus | reverse complement strand
TTGCTGCCAGATAAAGGATTGTGCCCCATCCCATCGTCTGCCATACACCGATCAACAGATACGTTACTGCCCAGTGCCATTTCTCATTCAGGAAAGGAATTCCTTCAGATATTGCTCCCATGTTGGTCAGCAGGATATTCACCAGACCGGAGTTAGGACGAAACATTGTCATTGCTACGCTTCCGATGATAGCCCAGGAAAGGAAGTGTGGCAGATAGAGAATCGTCTGGGATACCTTCTTGAATTTGGGATATCTTAATTCATTCAGAATCAGTGCCAGGATGATCGGCATCGGGAATCCAACAATCAGATCAGCCAGGTTAAATACTACAGAATTACGAAGCGCTCTTATGAAGTCGGCATCCTTAAATATCTTAATGAACGTCTTCATCCCCACCCATTCGCTGCCTGCGTATCCTTTCGCCGGTTTGTAATCCATGAAAGCCATCCGCAGTCCCGGATATGCTCCGTAGCTAAATACAAATACCATAATCAGTGGAAACAACAACAGCAGATATAATTGCCAGTCTCGTTTAAAAGCTTGTTTCCAGGTGGTTTTCGTTTTTGGCGCCACCACATTGGCTGCATTCTTTTTCGCCATATAGAACCTCCTCAAGTGTCATTCATATTTTCTCGTCACTTTGTACACTTTTTGTAACCTTGTATGTATATTATCATACATGTTGTCATATTTTTCTAATCAAACGTTGTGGAAAACTATGCAAAAACAACCATTATAGGTCGTGTTCGATTTTAGTAACTTTTTATATTTCATTTATATTTTGCCATTTTACGCATGTTTATCTTGAAAAAGTGCCGTATTTTTCAAGAATATTAGCATATTTTTGGTAACTTTTCAGAAGCAGTGCTAGAAGTGTGCTGATTGTTTATGTAACATAATGGTTGATTTTATCCAGTTTAATTGTTATAAATAGTATATGGACAATATTTCCATTGCCGTAGATGCTTTTTCAGCATCGTCAGGCAGGATGCACAAGGAGGTTGAAAATGGCAAAGTCCAAACGAGTCGTAACAGAATATCGAAGCTACTATCTGCCCATGCAGTTTCCCGTACTGCTTCTGTCCGGTGATTATTGGAAGATCTCGGATATCCCCAGTGGAAGCCTTCACTTCCATAATTGTCTGGAGATTGGAATCTGTCATTCCGACAGCGGTACCCTGGAGATCAACGGGGAAAAACAGACCTTCCACGCCGGTGATGTCACCGTCCTCCCCCGCAATGTCCCTCATACTACTTATAGCACACCGGGCACGAAGAGCCACTGGTCCTACCTATTCCTGGATCCAAAGGAGTTGTTCCGTAATCTTCTCCCCGCTTCCTGGAGGAATTACGATCTATCAACAGACGCCTTCCCGGGATTCCGCTATATTTTCAGTAAAGAAGATTTCCCTCACATCAACTATCTGGTGTCCTATATCATTCATGAGCTGGAGGGGCAGAATCCCTGCTACCAGATCAGCGCCAGAAGTCTGTTGTGTTCCCTCTATATAGAACTGTACCGGATTGAAAGTCTCGGTGGTGTCAACCCTAACACGGCAAAAGCGGGTTCACCCGAGATTCTCGCCCTGCAGAGTCAAAAAAAAGAAGGTGAGATTGCCGAAAACTCTCTGGTGATCTCACCCGCTCTGGATTATATTGAAGAAAATTATATGCAGCAGTTTACCATTGAATATCTGGCGGAGCTGTGTCATTGGAGTCCGACACACTTCCGCCGGGTCTTCCATGATATTATGGGTACTTCCCCGCTGGACTATGTGAACAATACCCGGATTTTAAAATCCTGTATTCTGTTGCGTAGTACGGAACAAACAATTTTGGATATTTCCGAAATGGTAGGCTTCCACTCAGTATCCAGCTTCAACCGTTACTTCATCAAGCTGCTGCAGATGTCGCCCAGAGAATACCGCAAGCAGATGCAGCAGAGTGCAAAAAAAGCGGAGAATCAGTCCATACTGGAATTTGCCGGGTGGATGCGTCCGGAATAGCCGAAAGCCGGCGGTTCCGGCCATTATGCCAGCTTCTTGTGCTTCCATTTGCCGGAATAATACCGGATCACGGGAATGATACAACCACAGCTCCAGGACAGCGGTGTGGCGATCCAGATGCCCGTGACTCCTAAGATACCTGACAGCAGATAGGCGAACACGATCCTCCCGGACAGTTCCGTCAGTCCTGCCACCATGCAGGTATTGACGTCTCCGGCTCCCCGGATCACATTCTGGTAACTCTGCATTACCCCGGCAATGACATACGCCACTCCGATGATGGTCAGATACGTGCACCCGATACCGATGGCTTCTGCCGATTCATTGGCATCTAAGAACAACGTCATCAGTTGTACCCGGAAGATCAGCACTAGTGCTGCTATACAGGCACTGGCTCCCACCATAACTGTTAATGTCTTATAGAGAGCCTCTTTGATCCTGTCATATTGATTCTTCGCAATATTCTGTCCGGTAAATACCGACAATGCCGTTCCGATGGAGACGATGACCTGAATTGCCACACTGTCTACACGGTTTGCCGCCACGTAAGCCGCCATAGTAGAAGAACCGAAGGAATTCACCAGTCTCTGGACACTCATGCCTCCCAACGAGATCATGCAGGACTGGAACGCCGCCGGGAATCCGGTCTTTATCACCAGACGGATATAGCCCGCTTCCGGTTTCCACTTCATCAAAGACAAACCAATCTCTTCTCTTACTTTCAACACTTTTATAAAACAGATCACAGCTGAAACGCACTGTGCGAGAATCGTTGCATAGGCAGCTCCCGCTACTCCCATCTTGCACACAACAATGAAAAATAAGTCAAACGCAATATTCACCACAGAGGAAGCGATCACCGCCCGCAGCGGTGTCTTAGAATCTCCTACACTGTTTAAGATTGCTGCACAGCCGTTGTAAATCACACTGCCGAACACAAAAGTATAGATGATATGCAGATACGTTGCCGAATAGTCGATGACATTCTCCGGCACGCTTAAGAGCCGCAGGAAAAATTCCGCACCGAAGATTCCGATGAGTGACATAATGCAGGTCAGCACCCCTGCCACCCAGACAAGTGCTGTCACCGTCTTCGCCAGCCGCTCCTTATTGCCGCAGCCAAAACACTGCGCCACCACCAGTCCGGCGCCGTTGCACATGCCGCTGACCAGTGCCAGCAGAAAATAGGTTAAAGTTCCTGTACTTCCCACACCTGCCAGTGCACTCTCTCCTAAGAATCTGCCCACGATCACCGTGTCCGCCACATTATATACCTGTTGGAATATATTGCCGATCAACATAGGGATTGCAAATCCAATAATCAGCTTTAACGGTTTTCCTTCTGTCATATCTTTCATGTAGGTATCCTCTCTTCTTATATCGTCACTCTATTCGTTCCGAAGCATTGTTGCTTTTTCTTATCTAATTCTTTGCTGCCCACATATTCTACTTTCAAATCACCTTCGTGAAAATATATTATAGTGACTTTATATTTGTATTTTAACGACCTAGTCTTGTATTTTTCATTACGTTTTCGTATTATATAGATGTAATAAAGCGCTTTATTTTATATCGAGGGCTTATATCGAGGAGACCACATGAACGAGAATATCATATACACAGTTGCAGACTTTGCCGCACCCGTCATCTCCCTGTGTGACACTGCCCATATCCTTCCTCCCTATGTGCATTTCAGACGGAGGGCTGCGGAATATATTCTGTACTATATACACTCCGGGGAACTCGCCATCAGAGAGGACGACCGAGAATATCTGCTGACAGAGGGGCATTATATCCTGTTGGATCCTTCCTGTGAGCATGAGGGGCTGCGCTCCACCACCTGTAATTTTACCTATGTACATTTTACCATGCCGGGAGTCTGCATGACGGACTTGGAAGCACCCTCTTCCGCACCGGTTGTTTTTCCAAAGTCCGGGCACATTGACGCGGAAGATATTGCAGAAGATTTTAACGCAGTTATGCTAAGGCTTTTGTCCCCTATGGAGGATGACTCGCTCCGCTCCTACCTTAAGGGGAGTCTGCTCTGTGAGATTTTAGGGCTCCTGGCTCTGCAAGACAGGCGGCACAGATTGCATGCCATGGGGACCTCCTCCGGCACCGCAAGCTATGTTCCAGGTCTGAAACGGTATCTGGCGATACACTACGGCACCGATATCAGCAGTAACTCCCTGGAGGAAATGTTCCACTGTAACTTCGACCACTTAAACCGCGTGTTCAAGAAAGCTACCGGTGGCACAATCTTCGCCACCCTGAACCGCATCCGCATCGAAAGTGCAAAAAAATACCTCGCCACAGGACTGTATACCTGCAGTGAGGTCGCTGTAAAATGCGGTTTTCATGATGTTTACTACTTTTCCAGAGTATTTAAGAAAATGACAGGAAGTTCTCCGGCTGCCTATAGAACTTCCTGTCAGTCCGACAGCTGATCAACCACGCCTCACCATTCTCGCACTCAGGAGGCGGTTCTCCTTTTTGTGCGGCAGATCGTAATAGACCTCTTCTTTATAGGGATCCAGTTCTAGGGTCAGATGCTTTGGATAGCCGTAGCGTCTTAATGCCACCCGCCATAGTTCCCCGTTGGAGAACCAGTCGTCGACCAGCTTCCCGTTTTGATATAGTCTTGCACCGTCTCCGCCGAAATCCAGTTCCAGATAAATCTCTTCCGGCAGGCTATCCATCGCATGGTTATCATATTTTAATTCCAGCTCATAGACTGCCGGGTGCGTGTTACCGTATACATTTCCGATGCTTTCCGCAGCCTGCCTGTAATCAGTAATCTGCGCATTTCCCGCTTCTATTAAATGCAGTTTGGGCAAAAAGAGCGGTTTTCCGTCTTCTGCGTTGCAGAAATATTCCGCCTCCTGCGTCGTAAGAACCCTTACTGGTTCCGCATGTTCCCTGCCGTCACTCCATTCAAAATAAACATCCGCAGGTACCTCGTCTGTATAGAAATAATAAGTTCCACCATAACAGCCGAGATAAGACGCGTTGGTTTTCTGAAGCCGTAGCTGCTCTCCCTGTATCTCCACCGGCAGATTGTAAGGTAGCACCAGAATCGCATCCGTCCGCACACAGACCCGGTCGAAAATAATCTGCTTCGGTGTTCCTTCCACATCCGTCACCGTAAACTGTAATGGTTTTTCCGGTGTGATCTGCTTCTCTATCATTTTCCGTTTTCTCTGATGATTGTTTATAAACAGGAAGCCGCAATCCGCCGCTTCATTATAGCGGAAGACCGCCCGCAAGGTCTCCATATCCTCCGCACCCGCGGGCTCCGGGATATTTTCCGGCAGATACACCTTCGCAGGTGCCAGCAGTTCTTCTGTATTTTTGATAAAAATATGATGCTTGCGCAGCCGGTAATAGCTCTCCGACGGCAGACCGTTTTCCCGTAAACATGTCTGAAAATCATAGCTTTTCACCGGAAGGTCATTGGCATAGCCGGTAGCTTTTGACTCCTGTAGGGTGGTATATTTTCCCTCCGGATTCACACCGCCGTGATACATATAATATCCGATGAGATTCGCGCCAGCTCCCAGCATGCAGATCGTCTGGGCCTCGATATCCTCCGGATAAGGGTAGGTGCGTCTGTGTGCTGTAACCTGCAGTCCCCCACCAAGTTCCGCCGTCAGGTAAGGAAATTTCGATGTGTCAAACGTAAAACTGCTCTGCCCTTCAGCGAAATCCGAAGCAATATTGGCATCGTCGTGAAAAGGCTGAAACAGGAAATTTTCGCTTGCTGCAAGCTCATGGGTATGACTTGCCCACGGAGCATCCACATACCCGCCCAGCACCGGTAGGAATCCTTCCGGTACATAGGCGCCTGCCCAACCGGTCGCTGAAAAATAGGGAGCGTTTAGTCCCTTTTCCTCCGCCATGGCTCTGAGTGTACGCATATGCGCCATGCCCTCTTCTCTGTCGGAAGGTCCTCCGGCATGCCCATACTCATTCTCAATCTGGATACCGATAACGGGACCGCCGTCCTTATGCATATATCCGTCCGCCTGCTCCGCGATCCTGTTAAAAAAGGTGTCCACATACTTTAAATACTGCGGATCATCTGTCCGCAAAGTCAGTTTCCCTCCTTTTTCCTTCTCCACCAGCCAGTCCGGAAAACCGCCGTTTCTGCACTCTCCGTGTGCCCACGGACCGATGCGCAGCCATACCTTCATCCCGACTTCCTGACAGCAGTTTAAAAAGGCTTTCAGATTCCTCCTGCCGGAGAAATCCCACTCTCCCTCCGCTTCCTCATGGTGGATCCAGAACACGTAAGTGGCAACGATCTCCACACCGCCCTGTTGCATGTTCCCCAGGGCTGCCTTCCATTCTTCTTCCGGATAGCGGGAGAAATGAAATTCGCCCATAATAGGCAGAATCGGTCTGCCGTTGCAGGTTAAGTATTCACTGTTATAGCTGTATATTTCTTTTTCCATGTTGTAATCCTTTTCTTATAAAACCTTTGTCTTCAGGCTTTCCTCTTACAGATCATGTACCCGGATTCCCTGATGAGCATTGTCCATAGCAAGCAGTTCTTCCGCACATTTTTCCGCTTCGTCTGTCTGTCCCAGTCCCCGCAGTCCCAGACTCATCATAAACAGGCAATGCTTCCGGTTCCGCTCGTTCAGATCCTCCTCAAAGATCAGCAGATCCGGCAGGGATACCGCAAAATAGTCTATTTTTACATCATCCATGATGTGCTCTCTGCCATAATCCACAAGCTTCCGGAATCTGCAAACCGCCTGTTCTTCGTTTCCCAGCTTTCTGTAAGCCAGTCCCTGATAGTAGATCATTTCGGGCGGTTGGTCGTTGTAATACATCATGCCCACCGGTTCCGACTCTCCGTGGCTGGCTCTTGTCAGGATCTCGAAAGTTTCCTTTGTCTCACCCAGTTTTTCCTGCACCAGTCCCAACAGATAATATAGGTTATTTTCCTGTGCTGACTCCAGCTTACCTTCTCCCAGGTTATGAGGATATTCTCCGACTGCCTGCAGAAGAAGTGTTTTCGCTTCCACATAGTCCCCTTTTGCCGCAGCCACTTTTGCCAGCTGGTACAGGGCTGTCAGGTATTGTGCCGCCACTTTGCCTTCGCCGCCTTCCCACTGATGGAACTGCCTTACTTTGATCAGGTCAAGAGCCTTCGCATTTTCTCCCAGCGTATTCAAAAGCGTCACATACTCCAGATACAGATCATCCCGGCCTTCCACCAGCGCAAAATGTTTTTCCATATCGACCAATCGTTCCTTCATGGGAACATTCAGGCGTTTTCTTAGCTGATCCAGTTCCAAATACACTCTGGCATCCGTCTCATCCAGGACGAAAGCTTTCTCCATTTCCTCATATGCTCTCTGCGGCTGCTTTTTCACATTGTAATATGCCAGTGCCAGATTTCTATGTACCGTCGGGAAATCCGGATTTCTGAGGGCAGCCTCCTCATAATCCGCTATGGCTTCGCCGTACACTCTCCTGTCATAGAGCAGACAGCCCAGATAATAGTACGCCATACCGATTTCATGTTCTGCTGCCAGACTCTTCAACACGATATAATCTTCCGCTCTGTGAGGAAAACAGCCGTCCGCCACAGCATTTTCTCCCAATGCCACGTACGAATCCTCGTCACAGTCTGCCTGTTCATCATTGTCTTTTCTATGCATTTCTTGGTATCCGTATGCAATATAGTAATATACCAGTGGATAAATATCCTCTTCCCGTGATGCTTTCTGTTGTTCCACCCATTTTTCGGCAAGAGCGATTCCCTGTGCATAATCTCCTGCCTCATAGAGATCGATCATCAGCTCCAACAGCGTGTTATGGTTGATCTTCTCCGGCTGTCTGTCATAAAGTGGATCGATCTTCAGGCTCTCCTCATGTAATTCTTCCGCTTCCTGCACTTTCCCCAGCTTCCTTAAAAGGTTTTCCTTCAGTGCCCGGGCTTTCATGCAATGATATTGTCTGAGAATGGATTCATTTACATGCTCTAACGCCTCTGCGAATCTTCCTGCTTTCGCATCCAGACATGCCAGCTCATAGAATCCGGGTGCCTGGAAGCTGCCACCCCAGACAGCTTTGTAAAAGGCATCGTAGGCTTCTTTGTCTTTTCCCTGATATTTCAGTGCCAGTCCCAGATTATAATACGGTTCATAATCATAAGGATTCGGATTGGAACGGATGGATTTTTCCACGGCTTTCCGAAAATACTTTTCCGCCCCGGCAAAATCACAGCTCCGTAACAGGCATCTTCCGTAGGCGTTGTTCAGGCGGATATCGGAAGGATCTCTGTGCAGCCCCTCCAGATAGTAATCTTCCGGACGGTAGGTGGCATGCCGGTATTGTTCCACATGCAGACCGTAGAGGAATAGATCCTCTGTCGTCTTGCAGTCTTTCGGAAGCGGTGCTGCTTTCGCCGGTTCCGGTACTTCTGCTTCGATTTTTTCCGGAAAATAATAAGAAACCAGTTCTCTGCCATCCGCTGCAAGGACTCTCACCTGCAAGCCGCAGGGTGTCTCCGTACCGTTTTGCTCTTCCTTTTTGAGGGTCAGCACCTGGTGCAGTTTTTCCCGGTCGATCTTCACCTCATACGTTTGCTCCGGTGACAGATCTGCGATTTCCTCATACCATACCTTTTCCAGTCCGCCGTTTTTCTCGGGGCATGTCAGTTGGATTTTCGCTCCTTTTTGTACGGACGTGGTATACGCCGATACCGTAAGCCGCCCCACAGTCTCATCATATTCCGCATTCACCGCCGCATCGATTGTAGCATTTTTCACATAGCCGATATTCTTATAGGGCATAAAGTACTGTTTGAAATTCTTGGTCTCCTGGGGCTGAATCCAGGTGAAATCCGGCTGATTGTCCGTAAAGCAGCCGGTCATCAATTCAATATACGGACCATCCTCGTCAGTCAGCGCCCGGTCCCATGCCTTACCGAATTCTCCGCAGCCCCAGGTCCACTGCTTTTTCCCCGGGGCAATATGGTGGTCTGCCACGTGCAGAAGCCCTGCCTGTTTTCCGTAATCATATTCACCGATAAAATTATAATCCGAGCGGTATGCCATATAAGAGGTCGGCACCGGAATATTTTTATACTGTGCGATATTTATATGATCGTATTTGTGCTTATAATAGGTTCCCTCTGCGTAAGGGAAGCTGATGACATCCCGTTTTCCATGGTCATAGACCGCAGTCACATCCTCCGGAAATACCGAGATCGTATCATCATTTACCGCCACCGCCGGATTCGCCCACCATAGGAAGGTCTGCGGCATTTTCGTGCGGTTGTAGAGCTTTGCGGACAATTCGATGTATGCCTTGTCCGGATAAAGGGTTACGCCTAACACCCCTTCCGTCCGAAACATATTCTCGATTTCTCCCATCCAGACCGTAGCACTTCCGTCATCATTTTCCGCATAGGTATATTCTACCGGATCAAAGGTACTGGGTCTGTGGTGCTGGGGCCAGTTAAATTCGATACCTCCGGAGATCCAAGGTCCCGCCAGTCCCACCAGTGCCGGTTTGATGACATGATTGTAATAAATAAAATCATAGCCGTTAGTCTTATCATAGGCTCTCTGAATCCTGCCGCCCAGCTCCGGCAGCATCATCACCTTCAGATATTCATTTTCCAGAAAAAGTGCTGTATATTCCTTGTCCACCTTCTCATCACTGATCTTCTCGATCACCGTGTGGGGATAGATTCTTCCCGAGCTTCCCTGATAGACACGCTTCTCCAGGAACATCGGATTCTTATCCGGTTTTCCTGCCTCGTAAGTGGGGATCGTAACTTTTTCTTCCCAGACATGTACCTTGTTCATGGTATCCTCCTTTTTGGAAATTCCTGTTGTTTTTCTTTTGTGCCCATCATACCATATGGTTTTTCCATTGACATTAACGCTTTTTGCTGTTATGTTTATAAAAATTGCTATTGGAGGAATTATGTTTACCACAGAACATCTCATAGATCCCACCTCTGAATATTACATCTATACCCCTACCGCAGAGGCAGCCGAGCTCTTCTTATATCCACTCTGTCTCGGGCATTTCCGCTATTTACCCGGATATCGCCTGGAACGGAGCAGTTATAACAGCCTGCTCATCATGTCCATAACCGGGGGCAGCTGCAGCCTTCGTACTCCGGATACAGAGCTGACAGTATCCGCAGGGCATACTATTTTATTAAATTGCTATACTCCTCACTCTTACGAAAGTGAAGAAGGCTGGGAGGCCGACTGGATCCATGTGGACGGGGCTGCCGCATTGAAATATTACGAATGTCTTAGCCGCCTTGCAGGCACTGCCATTCCCATGCTGTCCCATGCGCCCACCGGGCTGCCCTCTCTGACGGCATCGTTTTCCAAAGGAACTGTTCCTTCGGAAGCCGCCGTCTCACTTCTCATTGCCGGGATGCTCTCAGAGTTTTCATCCACGTCCGCTTCTGTCACAGACGGAGACATCATATCCACCGTTACGGGATATATACAGTCCCACTTTGCAGAGCCACTGTCCGTCGATGATTTGGCAGCTCTGGCACACTTAAGCCGTTTTTATTTTATCCGTCTTTTCCGCCAGCGCACCGGTCAGACCCCTCATGAATATCTCATTGCCACCCGGTTGAATCATGCAAAATATCTGTTAAAAAATACAGATCTTACCATAAAACAAATCTGTTTTGCCTGTGGTTTTGCCGACGAAAGCCGATTCTGTACATGTTTTAAAAATTCCACAGGACTGCGCCCTTCCGATTACCGCAGTTAATATCCAAGAAGCGTATGCAATTCCTGCCTAGTGAGCTCCTCCGCCGGCAGAAATTCCTCTCCGGACAGATATTCGTAGATTGCCGCCTGGAGTGCCCTTGCCTCCGGATACTTAAGACTCTTATGCAGTTCCATGGTAGATAATAATACTTTTCCGTTCAGGCAATTAAATTCGATCAGCTGTGCCATAGGACGTAAAAAAGCATAACTGTCCATCTCGGTAATAATCGTTTTCATCTGTCTTGGCAGAATCACGGCACGTTTTCCTGCCATAATCCACCACTGCCAGTCCGTATGGAAATCTGTCGGGAAACTCCGGAAGATGGGATGCTCAGTATCAATCAGCTGTCCCATGCCTCCTTCCTGCTCTGCAAAGGTTCCCACAGACCAAAAGTCCGTGGTAAACTGTGTTTTGATAGAATTCGGCAGGCTTTCTTTGTCCGCATCCGGTGACAGATAGACCCTTCCTCCGTTTTGGAGAACTTCCCTCGCCTGCTCATCCAAAGTTCTGGTCTCATATACATTTGCCGGACATGCCGGAGTAATCTTCCGATACACCCACACGGGATAAGAGCTGGTGCAATTACCGATACTCACTGTGAGCGTGAGTGCTGTATTCTCCTTCACAAAGTCAAGGGGAATGTCCAGACTTCCTATCGCAGTGCAGCTTCCCGGAGGGCAGACTTTTTTCTCCGTATCTGCTTCACTTTCTGCGATTGCAGCTTTCTTCCAATCTTCCGTCTCTGCCGCCGGCTTCCGATTTCCGCTCTCCGATGCGGATTTTCTTTCCTCAAGTGTCCAACTCAACGCTCCTTCGATTCTCTTTTTCCCGAAATTCGCCACTTCCACTTCTGCCGTCAGT
>CAVFMG010000087.1:0-11681 GCA_963623435.1 Odoribacter splanchnicus | reverse complement strand
CGGGAATGCTTAAGAGAAAGGCATTTCTTGCAGGATGCGTCCTGACTGTGGCATTCTGGATCCTTTCGTCCATGTTCGTATGGGATATCCGGGTATCCGGGAACTTACAGGTGACAGAGGATGTATTTTTTCATTTTCTGGAAGAGGAAGGGGTACATACCGGAATGCGAAGGAGCGACCTGAACATCGGGGAACTGGAAAAACAGATCCGCCGCAGATTCCCGCAGGTGACCTGGACTTCCGGGAGACTGGACGGTGTTCGGCTGTTAATTGAATTAAAAGAAAATGATATGCCGATTCCCGTGGAAAATGAGGAGGTCACAGAGCACGGGAAAGACCTGGTGGCACAATACGATGGTGTCATTACGGACATGATCGTGCGAAGCGGTGTCCCGAAGGTAAGCATCGGCAGTGAAGTGGCAAAAGGGGACATTCTGGTAGAGGGAAAGATTCCCATCTACGCCGAAGACGGAACCGTGAGAGAATACCGTCCGGTAATATCGGATGCGGATATTGTTATGGAGCATACGGAGAATTTCCGGGCACACCTGGCTTCGGATTATATCAGGAAAAAGTACACCGGCAGAGAAAAAACATATTATTTTATCCATTTCGGAGATCGGGAATGGAGACCGAAGGGCAAGTCTCCCTATCTGCAATACGACAGTATCCTGGATACCTGCTCCGTGAAGGCACTGGAATATCTGCGCATTCCCTGTACTCTTGGCAGAATTACCTACAGGGAGTACCAAAATACAGAATATTTATATACGTCACAGGAAGCGAAAACTATTTTACAGAAAAAAATATTAGACTTTCTCGAAACTTTAGATGAAAAAGGGGTACAAATAATCTCGAAAGATGTTAAAATAGAGACAAAGCGCGCTGGTTGGACTGCCCACGGAGAACTGACTTTACAGGAGGCGGCAGGAGTGCTTAAGGATTCCGTACCGGAGGAGAACGGGGAACTGTGTGCGGAAGATACTGACGGAAATGAGGAATAAGACATAAATGGGTGTAACAGCAATCAGTTTTGAGATGGATACCGAACAGATGCAGAAGATCTTCGGCATGCAGGATGCCTATATCAAAAAGCTGGAACAGGATTTTCAGGTGACCATCGTGGACCGCAACGGCAGCGTCGTGATCACCGGGGAGGAAGAGAACGCCGCGAAGGCATCCAGAGTTTTAAAGCAGTTAACGACACTGTCGGATCGTGGAAATGAGATCGAAGAGCAAAGCGTGGATTATGCCATTGAAATGGGCAAGGAGAATCAGGAAGACAAACTGATGGAAATGGATGCAGACTGCATCTGCCACACCATCAGCGGAAAGCCGATCAAGCCCAAGACCCTGGGACAGAAGGCATATGTGGACGCCATCCGCAAGAATATGATCGTATTCGGATTGGGACCTGCCGGGACCGGTAAGACTTACCTGGCAATGGCGATGGCAATCACGGCATTTAAAAATAACGAGGTCAGCCGTATCATACTGACCAGACCCGCCATTGAGGCAGGCGAGAAGTTAGGATTCCTCCCGGGAGATCTGCAGAGCAAGGTAGACCCGTATCTGCGTCCTTTGTATGATGCTCTGTACCAGATCATGGGTGCGGAAAGTTTTGCCAAAAACATGGAAAAAGGTCTGATCGAGGTGGCACCGCTTGCTTATATGAGAGGACGAACCTTAGACAATGCGTATATCATTCTGGACGAAGCACAGAATACCACACCGGCACAGATGAAGATGTTCCTGACCCGTATCGGATTCGGCTCCAAAGTCATTGTGACCGGCGATTCCACCCAGAAGGACCTTCCCGTAGGGGCAAAATCAGGTCTGGATGTAGCCACAAGAGTCCTGAAAAATATTGACGACATTGCTTTCTGTAATATGACGAATAAGGACGTGGTAAGACATCCACTGGTACAGAAGATCGTAAAGGCATATGACGATTATGAAGCGAAGAGCAAAAGAAGCCCTAAGCTAAGACATACGGATAAGGGAAACAGATATGTATGAAAAAAGGAAACAAAAATGATCTTTTGGTATTTCTGCTGCCGGAAATCCTGACGGTACTCGCAGGGAGTGCTTTCGTCTACGTACTGGGAATCACAGTCAGACAATTATCGGTGGAGAATGCGCTGCGGGATGCAGTGATGACAGCAATGGGATTTGCTGTGGCTGGCTTTTTTCTGCGCAGGGAGATCCTGGCTTCCCGGCTGGATTATGATAACGGGGAACATCCCATGCGCTTCTGGATCGTGGTCTGGTGTTGTCTGTTGTTTTCACTGGCGTGCGCATTTCTGCCGGCGGGCGGCTGGCCGTTCCTGGCGGTGTTCGTAGTATTATCCCTGTTCAGTAATCTGCCTGTGGGGATTTTATTTTCCGTGGTATTTTTAATGATTGCAGCCTTTGAGGGGCAGTCAGCGGGTATTATCTTTTTGTATTTTATCAGCGGCATTTTTGCAACCTGTCTGTTCCAGCATCTGGAAGAGGAATTTTCCATAGCGGTGCCTCTGTTTTTATCTCTGCTGTGTCTTCTTTTATGCGAGACGGCGAACATTGTGTTACTTACCAATGAGCACCTTTCCCTGGAACAATTTCTGGTACCAACGGCGAATCTGATCGTGTCGGGTATTCTGCTGTTGGGCATTCTCAAGATCTTTTCGACTACTGTGGTCTACAAAGACAGGGTGCGGTATCTGGAACTGAATGATACCGAGAATGCGACACTTTCGGAATATCGGAAGACGGATCGGGCAGAGTATTTTCTCTGCATACATACGGCGTATTTCTGCGAACGCATTGCCGCGAAGCTTGACATGGACAGGGATGCACTGAAATGTGCGGGACTGTATCATAAAAAGGGCTGGGAAATGATGGCGAAAGAAGGTGGCGTGTTCCCGGAAAAGGTACAGACCATTCTGGAAGAATACCGGACGCAGAAAAAATATCATCAGAAAGAGACCGTGGTATTGTACTGTTCCGATGCCATTGTCAGTGCGGTTCTGCTACTGCTTAAGAAAGAGCCGGAAAAGAAACCGGAGTATGACCAGGTCATTGACAGGATATTTGAGCGGATCGAACAGAAGGGAACCGTAAGCGAATGCAATATGACGTTAAGCGACTGGAACCGGATGCAGAAGATATTTAAGGAGGAGAAACTGTATTATGACTTTTTACGTTGAAAATGAGACAGAGGAGAATTTTTCCGAAGGGACAGAGGCATTCTCTGTAGAAGAGACTGTTGAAAAAGTAGCAAATGCCGTACTGGACATGGAAGGCTGCCCTTATGAAGTACAGTTAAATGTTCTGTTGACCGACAATGACGGCATTCATGCTTATAATAAGGAGTACCGCAACATTGACAAAGAGACGGATGTACTGTCATTCCCGAATCTGGATTTTGACAGACCGGGCGATTTTGAGATCTCCGAAGACAGAGAAGCCGATTACTTTGATCCGGATACCGGAGAACTGATCCTGGGAGACATTATTATCTCCGTGGACCGGGTAAAGGAGCAGGCGGAGAGCTACGGACACAGCAGAAAAAGAGAATTTGCGTTCCTGGTAGCCCACAGTATGTTGCATCTGTGCGGATATGACCATATGGAAGAGGACGAGGCAAAGGTAATGGAGGCAAAGCAGGAGCAGGTTCTCGCATCCCTTGGAATTACAAGAGATTAAAAAGGGCGTGTAATACACGTATAGGTAACCGAAATGAATCAGGTAGAGGTAAAAAGAAAACAGATACAATGTCTTGCGTATGCTCTGGCAGGGGTCAATATCTGGATATTCGGAAGGAAACTTGGCGATAACGGACTGGCATATCTTTTAGCAGCTTGTCTGGTATTCGCATTTTTCTGGATCCTTACGGGGAAAAACATTCCGGACCGGATGGGAAGACTGCTTCGCGGAAGAAGTGCGAAGGGGCAATATAATAATGTATCGAAAATGCGCAGAAACATGATGCTGTTCCAGATAGCTTGCGGACTGCTTGCAACGCTGCTGTGTGCTACGGTGGGGTACATCGTGTTAGAGAGGGTATGTTGTATCCCTTATGGCACCATGATCCTGTGGATTCTGTGTCCGGCGCTGTTCCTTCGATGTATCCAGTCGGTATTTCTGGGATATTTCCAGGGAGAAGGATCGGAGCTGCCCTCGGCGGTGTCTGAGGTACTCCGGCAGGTGTTTTATCTGGGACTTGGTCTTTTGTTCCTGGGGATTTTCGACAAGTACGGGGAGAAGGTAAGCCTTCTTCTGAAAAAGGATGATTTTACGGCAATGTACGGTGCCATGGGTGTGGCGCTGGGAGTCCTGATTGCGGAACTGCTGGTTCTGATCTTTTTATTCGTGATCTACCGGGGTAGCATGTCCGGAAGAAGAGAAAACGAAAATGGGATGAAAGGAACCGACAGCTTTGCCGGTCAGCTCCGCTCTCTGTTTCCCGGGCTCGGCGGAGATATCTTAAGACAGCTTTTATTCCTGCTGCCGCTGTGGCTGGGACTGATTTTCTTCCAAAAACATTCTCAGGATATTTACGCATCGGCAGGGCAGTATGGTGTGTTTGTCGGAAGGTATCTGGTGACGGTTCTTCTGCCCATACAGATTCTGTGTGCGGGAATTCTGCCCGGTATCGCGAAGATGGGCAGCCACCTGCGCAAAAAAGAAGAGCGGTATGCAAAAACGGCTTTTCAGGCGGGAATCCAAGGGGCTCTGCTACATGGAATGTTTTTCACTACAGTAATCGCAGTGCTGGCGCAGCCCATTTCCCAGGCTGTGGATCCGTCTGCCACGCAGCTGCCGGATATGTTCACCAGAGGTTCTTCGTTCATTCTGTGGATGCTTCTGATCCTGTACTGTTCGGAAGTCCTGAAGATGACGGGAAAGGGCTACCTGGTCCTGGCAGGATACGGTATTATGGATATTGTGTTTGTCATCGTAGCGACGATCCTTTTAAACGGAGAAAATGCGGGGATTCTGAGTATTGTACTGGGCGGTGTTATCGGTATGGCATGCGGTGCCGTGGGCTTAAGTGTGATTGCCTGTCTGCAGATGCAGACCTGGCCGGACATGCTGCGGAGCCTGGCAATTCCTGCGGGATGCAGTCTAGCTTGCGGACTGCTGGCATTCGGACTGGAGAAGATCATGCTTCCCCATTTGGGAGCGGTGGTGACCGTGGTATTAGAACTGGTCATTACGATTTTACTATACTGGTTTTTGCTTATTTTGTTACGCAGTTTTCGAGGATCTGACTTTTCCTATATTTCCGGTGGAAAGCTGATGCGGAAGCTTGGGAAGCTGTTCCGGCTGTTCTGATGCTTCCCGGAATGTATATTTTTCCAAAAATAACTGATACTGATACAAAGAGTGAACATTAACACCACGGATGTGAGGCAGTATGAAATTTGTAAAACGTATCAGTTACTTATTTGTGATTCCGGTCCTGTTTCTGGGACTGGGAATCTATTTGGGGGTCTGGGGAGTGTATTTTTTCTATCCCGGACTTATGTATGACATGAATGAGACCGCGAAACCGCCGTATTCTTCGGAAGAAACGGTGACAGAAGAAGATGGCGTTGCGGAAAGTGTGGCTGCGGCCACTTCCGGAGAGACGCTGTGTGCGGATACGGAATATGTGCTGGAAGAGACCGACATTCTCCGGGGCACTACAGTGGAAACGACCTGGAAAATTCCGCACAAATACATCGGTATGGACCTGGAGAACTTTTTGCAGACCATGGATCTGTATGCTGAGCATCCGCCGCTTTCGGAGATCGAGCGGGGATTTGTGGGACTGGAGGTACTATCCTTCTCCAGGGAACGGGTGGTGATCCGCATGGATTACCGTTACGTGCAGCCCAGTGAGAACTTTTATCTGGCAGTAACAGATCATGAAGTAGTCGTGTATTTAGAGGATCGGACTACGGTATATATCAATACGGGAATTATGCTGGAGGATTTACCGGAACCGTTACAGCTACAGATCATGGACATGCTGTTTGTCCCGGATGAAGAAACTTTATATGATTTTTTAGAGACATATTCCTCATAATAAAGGTGAAGCAAGATGAAGAAACAGATAGGTGTGATCGGCGGTGGCGCCGCTGGTATGATGGCGGCAATCACTGCGGCGAGAGAGGGCGCACAGGTGACAATTTTAGAGCGTAATGACCGTGTGGGCAGGAAAATATTGCAGACGGGAAACGGAAAATGCAATCTGGGCAACCGGGCACTTTCCGTGGAATGCTATCATGGTGGAGATCCGGAAGGAATCGGGAAGGTACTGGAACGGTTCGATACGGAAGATACGATACACTTTTTCCAGAGCATCGGTCTTATGGTGAAGGAGAAAAACGGGTATCTCTATCCGGTCTGCGAGCAGGCGGCTGCGGTACTGGATGTGCTGCGCTATGAATTACAGGCGCTCGGTGTGAAAGTATTATTTGAATGCAAGATCACGAAAGTGGAGCGGCTGGCTTCCGGGAAGCTATGTGTCACTGACGGGGAAAAGGAGTGGCAGTTCGATGCCGTGATTCTGACCTGCGGTGGAAAGGCAGCTCCGGTCACCGGTTCGGACGGAAGCGGTTTTAAGATTGCGAAGAAACTGGGGCATACCTGCATCCCCACAGTTCCGGCACTGGTGCAGCTGCGCTGTCAGGAGACCGACCTGTTAAAAGGCATCGCCGGGGTACGGGCGGACAGTGAGATCCGGATCCTGTGCGGCGGCAAGGAGGTCTGTCATGAACGGGGCGAATTGCAGCTGACGGATTACGGGATCTCCGGGATTCCGGTATTCCAGTTGAGCCGTACGGTGAACTACCTGCTTCGTGATAAAAAAGAAGTGACGGCACAGATCGACTTTTTGCCGGATCTGTCCGAGGAAGAATATCGGAAATTACAGGAGAGCCGCAGGCTCCTTCAGGGAGAGCGGACAGCGGAGAAATTCTTCACCGGTATGTTACATAAAAAACTGACTTCCGCTCTTTTGAAACAGGCAGGGATCCGGCTTGCCACACCCATGCAGGAGATCCCTAAGGAAAAGATCCGTGACTATTACGGACTTTGCAGGAATTTAAGACTCCATATTACGGAAAGTAATCCTTACGAAAATGCACAGGTATCCGCCGGAGGCGTGGATTTGCGGGAAGTGGAGCTAACCATGGAATCAAAGCTTTGTCCCGGTGTCTATTTTGCAGGGGAGATCTTAGATGTGGACGGCAGATGCGGCGGCTACAATCTGCAGTGGGCATGGAGCAGCGGGTATCTGGCGGGGTATCATGCAGCACAGAAATAAAAGGAGTCATTTATGATCAGACTGAACCAGCTGAAGCTTCCGGTGGATCATACGGAAGCACAACTTTTACATAAGACGGCACAAAGCTTACGAATCCCGGAGGCGGAGATCCTTGCACTGGAGATCGTAAGACAGTCCCTGGATGCCAGGAAGAAGCCGGAACTATTCTACAGCTACAGCGTGAATGTCACGGTAAAAAAAGAAGAAAAAGTATATAAGGAAGCTGTTCGCAGACTGGGAACAGCGAATGTGCAGCTCATAGAAAAAGCAGAGTATCATTTCCCGGAAGGCGGCACGCAGAAACAGAAACATCCCACGGTGATCATCGGTATGGGACCCGCAGGACTGTTCTGTGCGTATTACCTGGCACAGCACGGTTATGCCCCGATAATCTTGGAGCGCGGTGCGGATGTGGACACCAGACAGGCAGACGTGGAAGCCTTCTGGCAGACAGGAAAATTAAAGCAGGATTCCAACGTACAGTTCGGGGAAGGCGGCGCCGGAACTTTTTCGGACGGAAAATTAAATACCCTGGTAAAGGACAAGTACGGCAGAAATACAGAAGTATTAAAGACTTTTGTTAGTCACGGTGCGGATCCTGCGATTGTTTATCAAGCAAAGCCTCATATCGGTACAGATGTTTTAAGCAGAGTGGTGAAAAGCATGCGGGAGGAGATCCTGCGTCTGGGCGGAGACGTCCGGTTCCACAGCCAGGTGACGGAGATTCTGACAGAGAACGGCCAGGTGAGAGGAGTGGTGGTAAACGGCACGGAAGAGGTTCCATGCGAGCAGGTGGTACTGGCTCCTGGACATAGTGCCAGAGATACTTTTTCCATGCTATATGACAAAAAGTTCCCCATGACGGCGAAGCCTTTTGCGGTAGGCTTCCGTGTGGAACATCCACAGAAGCTGATCAACAGGAGCCAGTACGGCGCGGAGACAGTAAAGGGACTTGGTGCGGCTGCTTATAAGGTGACGGCGAAGACAAGTACGGCCAGAGGCGTCTATTCTTTCTGCATGTGTCCCGGCGGCTATGTGGTCAATGCCTCCTCGGAGCCCGGACGCCTGGCAGTCAACGGCATGAGCTACAGTAGTCGTGATGGGAAAAATGCGAACAGTGCCATCATCGTGGCGGTCACCCCGGAAGATTACGGTTCCGATCATCCGCTTGCGGGGATTGAATTCCAGCGGGGACTGGAGCAGAGAGCTTATGAACTGTGTGACGGCAAACTGCCGGTACAGCGATACGGAGATTTTAGAGAAAAGGTCACCGGAGAGCATTGCACGATACCGAACGAACCGGAAGATGGTCTGTGGGAAGATTTTGCACCACAGTGTAAGGGAAACTTTGCATGGGCGGATCTTACCGGAATCCTTCCAGGGGAGTGCAACCGGGCATTCGTGGAAGGGATGGAATCCTTTGACCGACAGATCCATGGTTTTGCCGCTCCGGGAGCGATACTAACGGGAGTGGAGAGCCGGACCTCTTCCCCGGTGCGGATCGAACGCGATGAAAATTTACAGTCACAGATTCGTGGCTGTTACCCATGCGGGGAAGGAGCCGGATATGCCGGTGGAATCACCTCTGCGGCAATGGACGGTATCCGTGTGGCAGAACAGATTGCTTCACAGTTTTCTCCGTTACAGCGTTGACGTACGGAGAAAAATAGTATATTATGCAGATATTCAAATAGTTTGTATGCAGAAAGGCAGTCAAGTGAATAACATAAGGGAACAGATTAAAGATAAGAAAAGAATCGTCGTTAAAATCGGTTCTTCTTCTCTGCAGCATGCCGAGACGGGGGATCTGGATTACATCCGTCTGGAGAAGTTAGTCAGAGAACTCTGCGATATCAGCAACCAGGGGAAGGAAGTCGTACTGGTGACTTCCGGTGCCATCGCAGTCGGTAAAAAAGCAGTCAATTTAAAAACCATCGAAGGACAGACCCAGGCGGAAGCTATGGCAGTGAAGCAGGCATGTTCGGCAATCGGTCAGGCAAGACTGATGATGGCTTATCAGAAGCTGTTTGCGGAATACAATCATGTGGCAGCGCAGATCCTGATGACGAAAAACACCATCGTGGACAACCTTAACCGTTACAATGCCCATAACACGTTTACCCAGCTGTTGAAATTGGGTGCGATTCCCGTCGTCAATGAAAATGATACCGTAGCGACCTACGAGATCGAGATCGGTGACAACGATACGCTTTCTGCCATCGTGGCGGCACTGATCGATGCGGATCTGCTGATCCTTTTGTCGGATATCGACGGCCTCTATACCGATGATCCCAGACAGAATCCGGATGCAAAATTCATCGAGCAGGTGGATGAGCTCACGGAAGAATTTATGAATATGGGCAAGGCAACCACCGGCAGCAATGTGGGTACCGGCGGCATGAATACCAAGATGATCGCCGCGAAGATCGCCACCAGCTCTAATGTGGACATGATCATTGCCAACAGTAAGGACATCGGCGTGCTGCACCGGCTGTTAGACGGAGAAAACGAAGGCACCTTATTCGTGGCGCACAGGGACGAAAGCTTCGACCTGCCGGAATTTGTACAGAATCTGCATAAAAAGAAGTGATGAAAAGTCACGCGAAAAGAGGAACACACTATGAATATGGATGAAAGAATAAAGCGTATCAACGAGCTTTATCATAAATCCCAAAGCGAGGGGCTGACCGATGAAGAAAAGTTGGAACAGTCCATTCTGCGGCAGGAATACGTGGACAGCATCAAGCGCAACATGAAAGCGCAGCTGGACAGCATTGAGATTGAGAGACCGGACGGTACCATCGAGAAGTTAAAACCGTCTTATAAAAAGAATAAAAATAAAAAATGATCAGAGAACAGAAAAAATTACTTCGTAAGGAAATATTAGCCCGCAGGGATGCACTGACGGAGGACGAGCGGGAGAGAGGAAGTTTTCTCATTACCGAACGGATCCTGGGACACCAGTGGTATTATCTCTCGGATAGGATCCTTGGCTTTGTCAGCTACGGAAGCGAGATCTGCACCACAGAGATCTTAGAGAATGCCCTGCGGGATGGAAAAGCCGTCTATGTTCCCAAAGTGGAAGGACGGGAAATGCAGTTTTATCGGATCCGCTCCCTGGAGGAACTCACGGAGGGCTATAAGGGAATCCGGGAACCGGCAGGGAATACGGAAAGCTATCTGTTTACTCCGGAAAATGCGGCAAAGAGTCTGTTGCTTATGCCGGGAAGTGTATTTGACCCGTTGGGTAACCGTATCGGATATGGCGGCGGATTTTACGATCGGTATCTGACGGACAAGGAAGCGCTGAGACTTCGCAGTATCGGTATCGGATTTCGATGCCAGCTGACAGAAGAAGTACCGGTAGAGGAGAACGATAAGAAACCTTATCAGGTGATTTTAGTGTAGTGGTTTAGAAGCAGAAAGGCGGGGAAGACCATGGCTGAACTTACAGAACTGGGGAAAAATGCCTGCAATGCCAAATATAGATTGCAGAAGCTTACAACGGAAGAAAAAAATACGGCGCTGCAGACAGCGGCAAAGTACTTATGTGACAGACAGAAAGAGATTCTGTCCGCCAATGCACGGGATCTGGAAAACGGGAAAAATAACGGGATGAATCCGGGGCTTTTGGACAGACTGAAACTTACCGAAAACCGGATCGCACAGATTGCGGAAGGACTTTTGCAGATTGCAGAACTTCCCGACTGTAACGGCGAGATCATGGAGCATTTCGAACGTCCCAACGGACTGAAGATCGACAAGGTAAGAGTCCCTTTAGGCGTTATCGGCATTATCTATGAGGCGCGCCCCAATGTGACGGCAGATGCTTTCGGATTGTGTTTTAAAACGGGAAATGCCGTGATCTTAAAAGGAGGCAGTGATGCCATCCATTCCAATATCGCTATCGTAAAGGTATTGCAGGATGCCCTGGAAGCCTGCGGGATGCCCGGGACTGCCGTACAGTTAATTAAGGATACGGACCGTGCGGTCACCGCACAGTTTATGAAGATGAAAGAATATGTGGATGTGCTGATTCCCAGAGGCGGGGCGGGACTGATCCGCAGCGTGGTGGAGAACAGCACGATTCCTGTCATCGAGACCGGCACCGGCAATTGCCACGTCTACGTGGACAAGGACGCGGATGTGGACATGGCGGTGAAGATTCTGATGAATGCCAAAACCCAGCGTATCGGTGTCTGCAACGCCTGTGAGTCTCTGGTGGTACACCGTGAGATTCGTGACAAGTTCCTTCCGAAAATGGCGGAGGCATTAAAAACGAAAAATGTGGAACTTCGCGGAGACGAAAGTACCCGTGAGATCCTGAGGGACTGCATTCCCGCTACGGAAGAAGACTATGGCACGGAGTATCTGGATTATATCC